>NZ_CAJCKE010000003.1:0-362775 GCF_903970925.1 Serratia sp. ME47
CGTTTGTCGTAGCCGACCCGCCCGACAATGCAGACGCGGCGAGGGTATCCGCGTAGCGGACAGACGGTGTTAAGCGAAGGCGCGGGTGGAGGGGCCGCGCCTTCGGCCCCTCCAATTGCCGTTCATTGTAGTAACAGAGAAATGCGGAACATTTACGGCAATTCAGGCTACACAAAACACACAAAGATGGGATAAAAAATGCCAGTCAGGTTTAACTGACAGATATCACCGCCTGCGCGGCCCGTTTTTTCGCTTTGACGCGTACGCAACCCGCTGAATTTTCACTTAGCTTTGCCATTTTCGTTATTTTGAACGTCACTGCGGCTCACGGATACTGGGGAGAAATCCCCAACCGCGAGCCGCAGCATGTCCCACGCCCACTATTTGCACCCCGAACAACGCGACCGGATCCGGCGGCTTTATCAGCGTTGGTACTGGCGGCTGGAACTGCCCACCTGGGGGATCATGGCGGCGGTGTACGGTGGCTGGTTTGGCGTGGCGCATTATTGGCAGGCGCTGGGCCCGTGGCTTGGCACGCCGCTGCTGATCCTGCTGACCACCGGGTATATGTCGCTGCAGCATGAGCTGATCCACGGCCATCCGACGCGCCGGCCGCGCGTCAATCAGCTGTTCGGCCTGTTGCCGCTGGCGGTGTGGTATCCCTATGGGCTGTATCGCGATTCGCATCTGCGCCACCATCGCAATGAACACCTGACCGATCCGCACGAAGATCCCGAAAGCTACTACTTCAGCGCCGCGCAGTGGCGGCGTTATCCCCGCCTGTTGCCGCTGCTGGCCGCGGTGCGCAATACGCTGATCGGCCGGGTGCTCCTCGGCCCGGCGCTGGATATCGCCGCGACCCTGGCCGCGACGGTGAAGGCGCTTGCCGGTGGCGCATGGCGCGCCTGGGCGATGTGGCTGGTGCACCTGTCGTTGTTGGCGGCGCTGCTGCACTGGCTGCAGACGCAGGGTATCGGTACGGCGTTTTACCTGTTGGCCATCAGCTATCCGGCTCTGGCGCTGACCAAGGTAAGATCGTTTTTTGAGCATCGCGCCGTGGACGCACCGCAGGCACGTTCTATTATTAATGAGGCGGGCTGGCCGTGGCGGCTGTTGTTTCTCAATCTGAACTACCATTTAGTGCATCACGATCTGCCCGGCCTGCCCTGGTATGGTTTGCGCGAAGTCTATCTGGCGGAACGCGAAGCGTATCAGCGCCGCAGCCAGGGATTTGTCGCGCAAGGCTACGGCGAGTGGCTGCGCGATTACGCGCTGACGCCGATCGACGTCGGCGTGCATCCGCTGAGCGCCGGCGAACGGCGGGAGGAACGCGGCGCCCGGCCGAAGAAAAAATTTATTGCGCGCTGGAAGCGCGTTTCTCAGGATTTTCCAACCGAACTGGCCCATGAGCCGGAAAACATATAACCAGAGGAAAAGTATGGCAATCACCTTATCACGCGGACGTTCCTTTGCCATCGCGCTGGCTCTGCTGGCCACCGGCGGCCTGGCGCAGGCGGCCGACTCGGTACGCGTCGGCTCCAAGATCGATACCGAAGGTTCGCTGCTCGGCAACATCATCGTGCAGGTGCTGGAAGCCAACGGCATCAAAACCACCAACAAACTGCAGCTCGGCACTACCAAGGTGCTGCGCGGCGCCATTACCTCCGGCGAGATCGACATTTACCCGGAGTACACCGGCAACGGCGCGTTTTTCTTCTCTGATGAGAAAGATCCGGCATGGAAGAACGCCCAGGCCGGCTTCGAGAAGGTGAAACAGCTCGACTACGACAAAAACAAAATCGTCTGGTTGGACGCGGCGCCGGCCAACAATACCTGGACTATCGCCATTCGGCAGGACGTGGCGGACGCCAACCATCTCAAAACGCTGGCGGATCTCGGCAAGTGGATCAACGGCGGGGGCAAGTTCAAGCTGGCGGCCTCGGCGGAGTTTATCGAGCGGCCGGATGCGCTGCCGGCGTTCCAGAACGCCTACGGTTTCAAGCTGAATCAGGATCAGCTGCTGTCATTGGCCGGCGGCGACACGGCGGTGACCATCAAGGCGGCGGCGGAGCAGACCTCCGGCGTCAATGCGGCGATGGCCTACGGCACCGATGGCCCGGTGGCGGCGCTGGGGTTGCAGACGCTGGCGGACCCGAAAGGCGTACAACCCATCTACGCGCCGGCGCCGATCGTGCGCGAAGCGGCGCTGAAAGCGCACGCCAATCTGCCTGAACTGCTGAAGCCGGTGTTCGCCTCGCTGGACGGGCCGACGCTGCAAAAGCTCAACGCGCAGATCGCCGTGGAAGGCCAGGACGCCAAACAGGTGGCGGCCGCTTACCTGAAAGAGAAAGGATTTGTTAAGGGATAACGCCGAGGTGCCCCCTCTTGCTACGGAAGAGGGGGAAAACCGATGGCGCCGGAGAGTTTCTTTGACTATTGCCGTAAAACATCGCGTGTTGTTAACGCTGTTCGTGCTGTTGCTGCTGGCCGCCTTCGGCCTGCCGTTCCTCAGTTATGCCCCCAATCGTCTGCTGTCGGGTAAAAGCCTGTCCTTATTCTCCCTGTTGCACGGCCCGGCGCTGTGGCTGCTGTTGCCGCTGGCGGCGTTGGCGATCCTCAGCCTGTTGCCGCCGACGCGGGGGCGTGCGCTGTTGACGGCGCTGGCCGCCTGCGGAGTGCTGACGCTGGTCTTTTGGATCGGCGGACAGGCCGCTGAACGCCTGGCGCAGGAGGGATCGCGCCTGGCGCGCACCTCTTGGGGCAGCGGTGCCTGGCTGACGATGGCGCTGAGCCTGCTGATCGCCGCCGACGCGATGACGCGCCTCACCGCGTCGCATCTGCGGCGAATGCTCGGCAACGCGCTGGTGCTGGTGCCGCCGGCGCTGCTGCTGTTCGGGCATCAGCTCGATCAGCTGTCGCTGCTGAAGGAGTATCACAATCGCCAGGAGGTGTTTGACGCCGCGCTGCTGCAGCACCTGACCATTCTGCTGGCGACGATGGCGCCGGCGCTGGCGATCGGCGTGCCGCTCGGGGTGCTGTGTTTTCGCTCCGAGCGCTGGCAGAGGCCGATCTTCTCCGCGCTGAACATTATCCAGACCGTGCCTTCCATCGCGCTGTTCGGCCTGCTGATCGCGCCGCTGGCGGGGCTGGCGGCGGCGGTGCCCTGGCTGGCGGAACACGGCGTCAGCGGCATCGGCATGGCGCCGGCGATCGTGGCGCTGGTGCTGTACGCGCTGTTGCCGTTGGTGCGCAGCGTGGTGGCGGGGCTGCAGAGCGTGCCGGCCGGGGTGATTGAATCCGCCACCGGCATGGGGCTGACGCGCGGGCAGATCTTCCTGCGCGTGCAACTGCCGTTGGCGTTGCCGCTGTTCCTGACCGGCGTGCGCATCCTGGCGGTGCAAACCGTCGGCATGGCGGTGGTGGCGGCGCTGATCGGCGCCGGCGGCTTTGGCGCCATCGTGTTTCAGGGGCTGCTCAGCAGCGCGCTGGATCTGGTTCTGCTGGGGGTGATCCCGGTGGTCATGATGGCGGTCATCGTCGATTCGCTGTTTAAATTTTGGGTTTCAATCCTGGACGTATCGCGCCGATGATTCACTTTGAGCAAGTCAGCAAAATTTTTCAGGGCAAGCCGGCGGTGGACGATCTCACGCTGCACATCGCCGAGGGCGAATTCACCGTGTTGATCGGCACCTCGGGTTCCGGCAAGTCCACGACGTTAAAAATGATCAACCGCCTGATCGAACACGATCGGGGCAAGATTCTCTTTGCCGGCGAAGAGATCCAGTCGTTTAAACCGCAGGATCTGCGGCGGCGCATGGGTTATGCGATCCAATCGATCGGCCTGTTTCCACATTGGACGGTGGAGGAGAACATCGCCACCGTGCCGCAGCTGCTGAAATGGCCGCGCGCGCGCATTCGCGATCGGGTGACCGAGCTGCTGGAGCTGTTGCATCTGGAGCCGGATCTGTTTCGCCGTCGCTACCCGCACCAGCTTTCCGGCGGGCAGCAGCAGCGGGTGGGGGTGGCGCGCGCGCTCGCCGCCGATCCCGAGGTGTTGTTGATGGACGAACCGTTCGGCGCGTTGGATCCGGTCACCCGCGCGGCGCTGCAGGCGGAAATCGCGCGTATTCATCAGATCTCGGGCCGTACCATTGTGCTGGTGACGCACGACATCGACGAGGCGTTGAGCCTGGCGGATCGTCTGGTGCTGCTCGATCAGGGGCGGGTGGTGCAACAAGGCACGCCGCTGACGCTGTTGACCGCCCCGGCCAACGACTTCGTGCGTGACTTCTTCGGGCGCAGCGATCGCGGCATCAAGCTGCTGTCGCTGGGGACGGTGGCGGAGCGGGTGCGGCCCGGTGTCGCCGGGGGCGAACCGATCGCCGCTGCCATGAGCCTGCGCGAGGCGCTGTCGGTGTTCGTGGCGCGCGGCAGCGACTGCCTGCCGGTGGTGGATGAACGGGGCGAAGCGTTGGGGGTTCTGCACTTCCACGATCTGATCGCCGGGCAGGCGCTGTCATGAGCGGGCGTCTCTGGCGCCTGCTGCGCGATCCGCTGCCCTGGACGCTGGCGCTGCTGTTGGCGCTGGTGTTCGGCATGGATCATCTGCGCGGTCTGTTTGCCGCCTGGTTCCCCGATCTGGACCGGCCCATTTATCAGCAGGACAGCTTTATCGCGCTGGTGGGGGCGCACCTGTCGCTGGTGGCGATCTCCAGCCTGATTGCGGTGGCTCTCGGCGTGGCGGCGGGCGTCGCCGTGACCCGACGCGGCGGCCGGGAGTTTCGTTCGCTGCTGGAAACGGTGGTGGCGGTGGGGCAGACCTTCCCGCCGGTGGCGGTGTTGGCGGTGGCGGTGCCGGTGATGGGCTTCAGCGAGCAGCCGGCGATCATCGCGCTGGTGCTGTACGGCTTGCTGCCGATCCTGCAGGGCACGCTGGCGGGCATCGAATCGGTGCCGCCCGCCACGCGCGAGATCGCCCGCGGCGTGGGGATGAGCGCCTGGCAAATACTGTGGCGGGTTGAACTGCCGCTGGCGGCGCCGGTGATTGTCGCCGGGATCCGCACGTCGGTGATCATCAACATCGGCACGGCGGCCATCGCTTCCACCGTCGGTACCAAAACGCTCGGTTCGCCGATCATCATCGGCCTGACCGGGTTTAACACCGCCTATGTGATCCAGGGCGCGGCGGTTGTGGCGTTGTTGGCTATTATCACCGATATGCTGTTCGAACGTTGGGTGCGTTATCTCACCGCCTGGCGTCAGCAGACGCTGGCGGCCACTCCGGCGGGGTAAGGGGGAAATGATGCAGGTGTCTCTACCGATGTACGGCGTTGGCCGGGAGCAGGCCGACGCTTTCTGGCAGGTCTTGCGCGGCAAGCTGCTGCGGCTGGGGCTGCCGGCGGCGCCGGAACGGCTCAGTTGGCCGGACGATTTGGCGCAGCATTGGCGGCGCGAGGATCTCTTGCTCAGCCAAACCTGTGGTTATCCGTTGGTCAGCAGCCTGCCGCAGGTGCAGCTGATCGGAACCTATCATTATCGGGTGGAAGGGTGCGACGGGCCAAATTACCGCAGCTGGCTGGTGGTGCGCGCGGGCGACTCCGGCGAACGGCTGGCGGATTTTCGCGGCCGGACGGTGGCGTATAACAGCACCGATTCCCAGTCCGGCTACAACGGCTTGCGCGCGCTGATCGCGCCGCTGGCGCAGGACGGGAAATTCTTCGGTGCGGCTATCGCCTCCGGAGCGCATTATCAGTCGCTGAAACTGATCCGCAGCGGGCAGGCGGATATCGCCGCCATCGATTCCATCAGCATGGAACTGCTGCGCCGCGCGCAGCCGCAGGCGCTGGAGGGGCTGAAAATCATTGGCCGCACGGCGGCGGTGCCGGGTTTGCCGCTGATCACCGCAGCCGGCACGCCGCCGGAACAGGTGGACATCCTGCGCGCCGGCGCCCGAGCGATGCTGGATGAGGCGGTCAGCGACCGCCTGCTGATCGGCGATTTCAGCCTGGTGCCGCGCTCGGCTTACCAGATTATCACCGTGCTGGAGCAGCAGGCAGCCGCACAGGGCGTAACGGCGCTCTAGCCGCCGTTACAGCAGGCCGCCGCCGTCGATGTCGATCACGCTGCCGGTGACGAAACCGTTCTCCATCGCCAGCAGGTAACCCGCTGCGACGTCGGCCGCCTGGCCGATCCGGCCGACCGGCAGACTGACGCTCACGCGCTCGAACAGCGCCTGACGCTGCGCGGCGCCCATGCCGCCGTAGGCTTCGGTGGCGGTGATGCCGGGGCTGACCACGTTCACCCGCCGCGGCGCCAGTTCCTTCGCCAGCTGTTTACCGACCGCTTCCAGCGCGGCATTGATGCCGGTTTTGATCAACTGACCGCCGAGGTATTTGCGCGACAGCTGGCCGGAGGTCAGAGTGATGGAGCCCTGCGGCGCCAGCGTCGGCAGCGCGGCCTGCACCGCGCGCAAGCTGCCCCAGAATTTGACGTTGAAGTCGGCCTGCGCCTGCTCAAAAGCAGTCTCCGCCAGCGGTTTCGCCTGCACCAGCGGCCCGGCGGTGATCACCAGATGGTCGAAAGCGCCGACGGCGGCAAACAGCGCATGCAGCGACGCTTCATCGGTCAGATCGGCCTGCATCAGATGCAGCGCGTCGTTTTTCTCCCCGGCGTGGGGAAGGCGGCGCGAAGCCAGCACCACTTCAGCGCCGCGCGCCGCCGCCGCGTAGGCCACCGCGGCGCCAATGCCGCTGGTGCCGCCCAGGATCACCAGCTTTTGTCGTTTCAGGGGGGAGTCAGGAATTGTCATGTTAAGGCCTCTTTTTAGGTAAGTTTCAACGGGATCTATCTTTCCTGATTGAAAATCACCTAACAATCGGCCTTGCTGACAAACTCTTATTAATATTTTTTAAAGATCATGCGGCGCTAAAGCGGGCGTTTAGCTTCTGATCCACGATGATTTCGAAATCGGTAAACAGCGCTCGGGGTTTCACTGAACGCCCCTGTTTTTCCAGTGCCACCAGGCCGTGCCCGCTCAGCGTTTTCAGCGTGGTGGACAGATTGCTGACCTGGCGCCCCGACAGTTCGGCCAACTGGCTGATGGTCTCGGGGCGGGCAGTGTCGATCAGACGCAGCAGGGCAATATTCTCGTTGCTGAGCACCTGGGCCAGCGCAATCATTGACGTAAACCACACTTTGGGCTCACGTTCCTGTGGCTGGTATTCCCCTTTTGCGATCGCCAGTGTGCGCTTGCGAATCAGTTCTTCAGGCATCACGCCAATCAGTGCTTTCATCATCAACCTCGGTTTTCTCTCTTGCGTATGACTTCGTCTATCCGGGTAAAAAAATCTTCCACCAACTGATAGGCGGAATGAAACTCGTAGGGTGAGCCTTTGTCCGTCGGGGAGTCATGTTGGTGATCGTAAATGACGCGGCCCGAAAATTTACCTTTGCGGGGTGTTTTAATGGCATGCGCGTTGTCTATGCCAAAAACCCGGGTATTGTGGTTATCATGCAAGGTCAAATTGTAACGGATGCCGTGAGGGATAAAGGCCGTTTGGGTCACCGTCCAAGCCTCGATTTTCCACCAATAGCCATCCTCACGATTGACCCGCGTGCCATGCAGGCTAAGGATGTAGTCCAGTCCGTTGTGTTCATCCATTGATCAAAGCTCCATTTATTATGATTTAATCATAACTGTTGGGCATTTTATCGTCAATCCGATACGCCGTGAATCCGGCTCTCTAAGAAGGGAAATACATGACCTCATTTGTCGATCTCGAGGTGTTTGTCCGCACGGTGGACAGCGGCAGTTTTTCCGCCGCGGCGCGCGCGCTGGACATGACGCCGGCGGCGGCCAGCATTGCGGTGAAAAGGCTGGAGCAGCAGTTGGGCGCGCGGCTGCTGGTGCGCTCCACCCGCAGCCTGAGGTTAACGGAGGAGGGGGCTCGCTATCTCGACAGCGCACGCCTGGCGCTGGGCGCGTTAGCCGAAGGAGAGCAGGCGATCCGCGAGAAGCATCAGGGGCTGTCCGGGGTGCTGCAGATTTCCGCGCCGTCGGATTTTGGCCGCAATTTGCTGCTCTGCTGGCTGGATGAGTTCCGCCTGCAGCATCCGCATATTCAGCTGCAGCTTCTGATCAACGATCGGCAGGCCGACCTGTTCCGCGAACCGGTGGATGTGGCGTTGCGCTTCGGGCCGCTGGCCGACTCTTCGCTGGTGGCGCTGCCGATCTTGCCGCAGCATCGGCGGTTGATCTGCGCCAGCCCGGATTACCTGCGGCGTCACGGCGCGCCGCAAACGCCGGCCGATCTGGTTCGGCACAGCATTCTGGTGTATCAGCCCAGCGGCAAACGGCAGGTGGAATGGCGGCTGTGGCGCGGTGAGGAGGGGGTCGAAGTGCCGCTGAACGGCAGCTATTTTACCGATGACGGCGAGGTGGCGCGGCGCTGGGCGCTGGCGGGGCACGGCGTGGTGCGCAAGTCGGCGATCGACGTGGCGGCCGACATTCACGCCGGGCGGCTGGTGCAACTGTTGCCGGAATGGCGCAGCGACGCGGTGCCGATCAATCTGGTCTGCCCGCATCGTTCGCAGGTGTCGGAACGCGTTAGGCAGCTGCAGCGCTTTTTACAGCAGCGCTGCCAGCGTTGGATGGACGATCACTTGGCCTGAAGGGTTTCGGTTTGCGCCGGCGTGGCGGCGGTATCCCCGGCAGGCGCGCTTTCTTCGTGCGGGGTGGTGGAACGGGTGTAGATGTTCAGCCCGGCGAGGAATACGCCGCCCAGAGAACCGAAGGCGCACAGGGCGATGACGATGACGAACGCTTTTTTCAGCATAGGAATAATTTCGCAGGTTGCTTGGAACAGCGGGAATTATAGCCCCTTCGCCGGGTGAAACAAGAATCGTTTTTAACGGCGGCCCGCAGACCGCCCTTTGTGATCACCGCCGTTCGCAGTCGATGGCCTGTACGTTGGCCGGGCGGGCGAACAGGTATTTTCCCAGCGTCACCAGCACCACCGCCGCCACGATGATCACCAGCGCCAGCCACTCGCGCGGCGCCAGCGATTCACCGGCAAAACCGATGCCGAGCAGCACCGCCACCACCGGGTTGACGTAGGCATAGCTGGTGGCGACCGCCGGGCGCACGTTCTTCAACAAGAACATATAGGCGCTGATCGCCAGCATCGAACCGAAGACGATCAGATAGCCCAGCGCCAGAAAGCCGCCGGTGCTCGGCATCTGAACGAGGCGCTCGCCGCTCAGCTGGCTGGCTGCCAATAACACCACGCCGGCGACCAGCATCTCCGCCGCGCCGGCCATCGGCCCGGCCGGCAGCGAGATGCGCGATCCCAACACCGATCCGAAGGCCCAACTGGCCGACGCCAGCAAAATCAGCAGCGCGCCGGTCGGATTGCCCACCAGGTTGTTGCCGGTATTAAGCAGCACGATGCCCACCAACCCGAGCGCGATGCCGGCCCATTCCAGCTTGGTATTGCGCATGCCCCACAGCAGGCTGAAGCAGAGGGTGAACAGCGGCACCGTCGCCACCATCACCGCCGCGATGCCGGACGGCACGTGTTGGTGTTCCGCCACCGTCACCAGGCCGTTGCCCACCGCCAGCAGCAGAATGCCGATGGCGCCGGCGGCCAGCCACTGCTTCGGCGTCGGCAGCGCGTGGCCGCGCCAGGCCAGGAAACTGAACAACACGATGCCGGCTAGCAGAAAGCGAATCCCGGCCATCATCAGCGGCGGCCACTGTTCGACGCCCAGACGAATGACGAAATAGGTGGAACCCCAAACGATATATAACGTGAACAACGCCCCGATCAACGGCAGGACGCTACGGCTTTGTTGGCTAAGCATAGGATTGTATTTTGCGGGAATGATTATTATTAGAATGCTCAGTAAACCCGATCGGGCAACCGATAAGCAATGGCCTGCGGCATTATTTTTCCGGCGGCCGAAAGCCGTTCAATGGCCTTGCTGTTTCCACTGCAGCCAACTGACGGCCGGCAGATAAATCGACCAGCCGATGGCCAGCAGCAGCAGCATGAACTCCGGCGGCACGCCGGGCAGCAGGGCGTCCAGTTTCCAGGACACGGCGTAGGCGAAGGGGCCGAGGGCGGCGCCCAATACCGCCAGCGGCCAGGGCGCCGCTCTGACCACGTCCAATAGCCAATACCACCAGCAGCCGAAGCCGATCCACAGCGCGATGGTCCAGAGCGGCAGGCCGTGTTGCCCGCTGTAATGCAGCACGCCGCTGTAGCTCCACAGACCATCCATGCCGATGCCGCCCAAGGCGGCCAGGGCGGCGCCCTTGCGGCGGGCGGCGGGGGTAAAGATCAGCGCCAGCGCCGCACCGGCCAGCAGTATGCCGTTGAGCCGATCGCGAGTCAGCAGCGCCAGCAGCCAGCAGACGCCCAGCCCCAGCGTCGCCAGCCAGAATCCGGCATGCGGCTTCTTCATCGTTCAACTCCCGTGGGGTTACTCTGCCGCCGTGCGCAGCGCGCCGACGGAGGTGTCAGAACGGGCGCGGGGCCCGTTGTTTGCCTGAATATTCGATAATTCAACCTTAGAAGGGAAGGTGCGGGGTGCACAAGCAGAATAATCTGTACCGGTTGAAAACGCGGGCAAAAACCGGTGTTACAAGAGAGAAATCCGGTAGGCGCAGCGGCGAGAGCCGGCCAGAATGTGTTCGGCGCGCTCCACCTGCGCCTGCAGCACTTCGGTGAAGATGCTCAGCTCAGCGCGGCAGAAGCCCTGGCAGACGGTGGCGGCGGCGCAGATCGGGCAGTGGTTTTCCACCAGCAGATAGGCGCCGTCTTCCTCCTGACGCCATTCGGCCATATACCCTTCGCGGCAGCGGATCTCGGTGAGACGCGCCACGCGTTCGCGCAGATCGGTGGCGCCGATCATCGCCTGCTTGTAGTTGATGCGGTTTTCCTGCTCACGGGTCTCGATCAGCAGGTCGATCGCCTGTTCACCCAGCTTGTCGCGCACGGTGCGCAGCAGCTGCACCGTCAGATCCGCATGGGTGTCCGGAAAGCGTGCGTTACCGGCGGCAGTCAAATGCCACAGCTGCACCGGGCGGCCCACGCCGCGCGTTTCCGCGATCGCTTCGACCAGCCCCTCTTTCGCCAGCTTGACGAACTGCTGGCGGGCCGCTTCACCGGTGGTGCCGAGCACTTTTCCTGCGTCTGAGGCTTGCTGCGGGCCGCGGGTCTTCAATAGCGTCAGCAAACGGTCACTGACCGATTGTGCGGTGCTGCCGCCATTTTCCAAGTTTATTCTTGACATATTTCTCCGCCTCGCCCTAACTTATTCCAAGATAACTCTTGTTAAATTTAACGCAATCTCATGACCAACTCAATGCCATTCCTCTGAAAACAGGACAACAACCGTGATAACCCATGATGATAGCCGCTGGAGCGACCTTTTCTCCGGCAAAAATGCGGCCAGTGCGATCGCGCTCTCGCTTGGCGTGGCGCTGCATGCCATCAATATTCTGGTCGCCACCACCATTCTGCCCTCGGTGGTGCAGGATATCGGCGGTCTGGATCTCTATGCCTGGAACACCACGCTGTTCGTGGTGGCGTCGATCCTCGGCTCCGCGCTGTCGGCCCGCTTGCTCAGCGGCTACGGCGCGCGCAACGCCTATCTGGTCGCTTCGCTGTTTTTCATCGCCGGAGCGGGGCTGTGCGCGCTGGCGCCGAGCATGCCGGTGATGCTGATCGGCCGCACGGTGCAGGGGTTCGGCGGCGGGCTGATCTTTGCGCTCTCCTACGCGATGATCAATCTGGTGTTCGAGCAGCGATTGTGGCCGCGCGCCATGGCGCTTATCTCGGCGATGTGGGGCATCGCCACGCTGGTCGGCCCGGCGGTAGGTGGCATTTTCGCCGAGTTGCACGCCTGGCGTTGGGCCTTCGGCATTCTGCTGCCGATCATGGCGCTGTACGCCGCGTTTACCTTCCTGATCCTGCCCAAGGGCCAGGCGCAGCAGGCGGCCGCGCCGCTGCCGACCGCGCAGCTGCTGTTGCTGACCGTGGCGGTGCTGGTGGTGTCCGCCGGCAGCCTGGCGCACAGCGTCTGGATCAACCTGGCGGGCATCGCGCTTTCGCTGGTGCTGATGGCCTGGCTGATGAAGCGCGAGGCGCGCTCGCGCGCGCGCCTGTTGCCGCACGGTGCGCTGCGGCGCGGCTCATCGTTGGCGGCGCTCTATATTACGGTGTCGTTGCTGGTGATCGGCATGACCAGCGAAATCTTCGTGCCCTATTTCCTGCAGTTGCTGCACGGCCAGTCGCCGCTGATCTCCGGCTATATCGCCGCGACCATGGCCGCCGGCTGGACGTTGTCCGAAATCCTCAGTTCCGGCTGGCGCGGGGCGGGCATTCGCCGGGCGATCGTCAGCGGGCCGCTGTTCGTGCTGGTGGGCCTGCTGGCGCTGGCGATCCTGATGCCGACGCCCTCCGGCGGTCACTGGCAGGCGCTGACCCCGATCGTCATCGCGTTGTCGCTGGTGGGATTCGGCATCGGCTTCGGCTGGCCGCATCTGCTGACGCGCATTTTGCAGGTGGCGCCTGAAGCGGACAAAGACATCGCCGGCGCCTCGATCACCACGGTGCAGCTGTTCGCCACCGCATTCGGCGCGGCGCTGGCGGGGATGATCGCCAACCTGGCGGGGCTGAACGATCCGGGCGGCGCGGTGGGCGCGGCATCGGCGGCGCGTTGGCTGTTCCTGGCGTTCGCGCTGGCGCCGCTGCTGGCGGTATTCAGCGCCTGGCGCTGCTGCGCGATCGCGCCGCCGGCCGCCGAGACGGGCAATTTTGTACCCAACCCGTCCTCGCGCGAGTGCTAGAACGCTTCTCCTCATTCGGCGATGTTTGCGGTGATCCTGGCGTTATTCCTGCGCGACATTGTTAAAATTCGCTTGCTATATCTCTAATTTGAGATTATTTCTCTTATATGGGATTTTCAAGCGGAGTGTGAACGATGGATAACGGTCTGGACAATGCCGACCTGAGGTTGGCGCAGCGGCTGGCGGATTTGCGCCAGCAACGGGCGTGGTCGCTGGAGGAGCTGGCGCAGCGCACTGGCCTTAGCCGGGCGACGCTCTCGCGGGTGGAGCGCGCCGAGACCAGCCCGACGGCGTCGTTGCTGAACCGGCTGTGCGCCGCCTATGGGTTGACCATGTCGCGCCTGCTGAGCGAGATCGAAGACGAGCCGCCGGAGCTGTTGCGGCCGCAGCAGCAACCGGTGTGGGTCGATCGCGCCAGCGGTTTTCACCGTCGCTCTGTTTCTCCCCCCGCTGCGTTGTATAAGGCTGAATTTATCGAAGCCCGGCTTGATGCCGGCGCGCAGATCGATTACGACCTGCCGTCGATTCCGGCGCTGGAGCACCATCTCTGGCTGCTGTCCGGGCAGCTGGAGTTGACGCTGGAAGGGCGTGTTTTTCGGTTATCATCCGGCGACTGCCTGCGCTACCGCCTGTTCGGCGCCTCCCGTTTCCATGTCCCCGGCGATGAGCCGGCCCATTACACCCTCGTTATTTGCAGGCCATAGCCATGATTGAATTGCAACAGTGGGACGCCGGCGCGGCGCAAAGCGCCATTGCCGAATTGGCCGAAATGCTGCACGCCAGCGTGGCGCACGGCGCCAGCATCGGTTTTGTCATGCCTTTCACGCTGACGCAGGCGCAGGCGTTTTGGCAGGGGTTGCTGCCGGCCATCGCGCGGGGAGAGCGTGCGATGCTGGTGGCGCTCGCGAACGGCCGGCCGGTCGGCACCGTGCAGCTGTTACTGGCGATGCCGGACAACGGCCGTCACCGGGCGGAAGTGGTCAAGCTGATGGTGCACCCGCAGGCGCGGCGGCAGGGCGTCGCCCGGCTGTTGATGCAGGAAGTGCAGGCGCTGGCGGCGCGTCATCACCGCAGCCTGTTGGTGCTGGATACCCTGAGCGGCAGCGCGGCGCAGGGGCTGTACCGTCAATTGGGGTTCGAGGCGGCGGGCGACATCCCGCAATACGCCCGCGCCAGCGACGGCGGGGCGTTGGAGGCCACCTGCTATATGTACAAACTGCTGTGAGGGTTAGCGCCCGCGCCAGGCCTTGATCGCCTGTTGGCGCACCTGCAGCTTCTGTTGCGGCGTCAGCTTGTTGTAGTCGCGAGCCAGGCCGCTTTCCCAGTCGCCGTACATCGGGTTGGGCAGCACGATGAATTCGGTGCCGAACTTGGCCTGGTTCTTGCTGACGAACGCCCGGCGCTGCGCATTGTCCTGGTGGTAAGTCGCGGCGCCGAAGTCGTTCAGGTTGTCGCCCGCGTACACCACGATGTCATAGCCGGCTTGTTTGATGGCGTCGAAGCGCGCCTGTTTATTGGCGGTGTCGGTGCTGAGCAGCACGGTTTTTGCCGACAGGCCGGTGAAACCGAGCTTCTGCATGTTGGCCACCGTGGCGGCGTAGTCGCTCTGTTTACGGTTCGACACGTAGAACATGGTCCCCTGATGGGCGTTAACATAGCGGGCGAACGCCACTGCGCCCGGCACCGCGGCGGCCTGTTCGGCCTGCGTCCATTTGGCCCAAGTCGCGCCGTCGTACGGTCGGCCCTGCTGCGCCTGCCAGCCGGAGTAGGCGCTGTTATCCAGCATGGTTTCATCCAGATCGACCACCACCGCCTTTTTACGGCCTGGCGCGGCCCTGGCCTGATCGAAGGCGCGCTGCGCGCTGTTGAACGCCTGATGCGCCAGCGCCTGGTATTCGCCGGACTGTTGGAACCAGTTGACCGCCAGCACCGATTGATCCGCCAACCGCTGCTGGGCCTGCGCGTCGGCGTGCGGCGGCTGTGCGCAACCGGTCAAGGCCAGCAGCGCGACGCCCATCGCCGCGCCGAGGGTGAGTGTGCGTACCTGTTTTCCTGCCATTGTTATCTCTCTTTTTTATTGTGGACTGTCCAGCAGCATATCCATCTCGAACTGACGCAGGGGATCCTGCCGCCAGCCAAGATGCGTAAAGAAGGGGGCGGCCACCTCGGGCACAAAAACGTTGGCGGTCAGCGGCAAAGGGGCGAACTGCGCTTGCAGAGCGGCCAGCAAGGCGCGGGCATGCCCCTGGCCGCGATGCTGCGGCGGCACGTAGATCAGGCGCAGCCAGCAGTGCTCGGTACCGGGCATCACCACGGCGTAGGCTTGGCGTTCGAGGGTATAAGCGCGCGGTTTGCCCGGCAGTTTGAACAACGACTCGGGGGCGATCAGCCAGGGCAGGTCGGTGGCGCCTTCCGCCGTCAGGCGATGGCTGACGGTCAGCGGATCGACCGCCTGCAGCACCGCCTTGCCTGGCGGCACGGCCGCCGGCGCCTGATGGCCGGTCAGGGTGCGCACGATGCGCAGCCCGGCGCGGTGGTACAGCGCCAGCGCGGCTTCGTTGCCTTCGATCACTTCCAGCGACAGCCGATGATCGCCGCGCTGACGGGCATCCGCTACTACCCGCTGCATCAGCGCCTTACCCAGCCCCTGACCGCGCATCTCGGGGCGTACGGAAAAGGCCGCGATCCGGCTGTGCCGGCCGCGGCGGGCGATCAGCGCCACCGCCACCGGTTCATTGCGATGGGTGACGATCAGGCTGTCGTTCAGGCTGAGATCTTCGGCTCCGAAGCGGGCGGCGAAGGTCGGCCCGTCGAGGACGAAACGCACGATGTAGTTTTCAAAACAGTGGTTGAGGATGTTCGCCAGTTCGTCGCTGCTGTAGCGCACGGCGTTGTGATAGTTAAACCGACCGTCGTTATGCATGGCTGATTCCGCTCGGGGGAAAGCTATACATGTAGACCCGTTTGTTTGGCAAGGCAAGCGGGGGCATTCGCCGGCGGGGAAAATAAAAACAAAAAAGCCGGACGCAGCCGCCCGGCGAAATAAAACTCTGGGTATCAAGTGACGCTAAAGTTTGCAGTGGTGGTTATTCATTCATCACATCAGAACTGATAGGTCAGGGCGACGGCAATCACGTTGTCGTCTTTCAGACCCAGCTTATTATTGCTGTCGAGCTGGTTGATTTTATAATCCACATAGGTCGACATGTTCTTGTTGAAATAGTAGTACGCGCCGACGTCGATATATTTCACCAGGTCGGTATCGCCGATGCCTTCAATATCTTTACCCTTCTGCTGAACGTAGCCCAGCGATGGACGCAGACCGAAGTCGAATTGATATTGCGCAACCAGTTCCAGGCCTTCGGCTTTATTGGCGAAGCCGCTGACGGAAGTGGAGCGGTTATTGATGGTGGCGGTACCGGAAATTGGCGCGATGTTGCGGCTTTCCGAGTAGGTCGCGGCCAGGTAGACATCGTTATTGTCATACTTCAGACCGGCGGCCCAGATATCGGCCTTGTCGCCTTTACCGAAGGTGCCCGCTTTCTGACTGGCGGTGCGGTTGGAAGAGGCATAGGCGGCGCCCACGCTCAGGCCGTCGATGATTTCATAGCTGGAGGAAAGGCCCCAGCCGTCGCCGTTCGCCTTGCTGGCGGAGCGGCCGTCGTTTTCGTTCTTGCCCTGATACTGGACGGCGAATTTCAGGCCGTCGACCAGACCGAAGAAGTTGTTATTGCGGTAGGTGGCGACGCCGTTGGTGCGGCCGTTCATGAAGTTGTCGGTTTTGACGTATGCGTCGTCGCCGAATTCAGGCAGCATATCCGTCCAGGCGCCGACGTCGTAAATAATGCCGTAGTTGCGACCGTAGTCGAAAGAACCGAGGTCTTTATATTTCAGACCGGCGAAGCCCAGACGCGTTTTAGTGTCTTTGGTGCCGTCGGATTCAGAATGGTTAGCGGCGATCTGATATTCCCACTGGCCGTAACCGGTCAGCATATCGTTAATCTGAGTCGCGCCTTTAAAGCCGATACGGACGTAGGTTTTATCGCCATCGTTGCCGGCATCATCGGAGAAATAATGCAGGGCTTTCACACGACCGTAAAAATCGAGCTTGTTGCCGTCTTTATTGTAGATTTCTGCTGCCTGTGCCGCTTGCGCAAGTAAAAGTGCCGGAATAATAACGGCCAGAAGATTACGTTTCATGGGTTACCCTGCTTTATTCGATTAAAAGACGCTATCATCAGTTGCATTGCTGCTTTACTGTGCCGTCCGGTTGTTGGCGGCGGAGAATTTTTACCGTAGTAATGTGATCTATTTATGACAAAAAATTCATTTTCATGTCGAACGATTAAAAAAGTCGCGCAAAGGGTGAATTTTTTCTGCAACCGACGGTCTGCGGCTGGTCTACAGTTACCGATAGCCTGATCGGTTTCCGGAGGAATCATGCACGATACTTATACATTGTTCGGTACGCAGGGGTGTGGCTCGACCATCGTGGCCGCCGCGTTGGTGCTGACCGCGTTCCCCTGGGGCTACGAGGAAGTGGATTACACCCAGGACGGCCCGGAGCGGGATCGCCTGTTGGCGTTGAACCCGCTCGGTCAGGTCCCCACTCTGGTGCTGCCTGATGACGAAGTGATGACGGAGAGCGCGGCGATTATCCTGCTGCTGCACGATCGCGCGCCGCACGCCGAATTGGCGCCGTCCGGCGGCTCGCCGCTGTTGCCGCGCTTTTTGCGCTGGCTGTTGTTCATCAACGCGGAGATTTATCCCACTTTCACCTACGCCGACCATCCGCAGCGCTGGCAGCCGAAAACGGAAGGGGCGGAACAGCTGAAAAACGCAGTGATGAGCTATCGCGAGCGTTTATTGCGGCAGTTGAACGCCGCCGCCGGCGCCGCCGGCCCGTGGTTTCTCGGCAAGAGCTTCAGCGCGCTGGACCTGTACGTGGCGGTGATGTGCAACTGGCGGCCGGGGCGCGCGTGGTTCCGGCAACACTGCCCGCGGCTTTACGCCATCGCCGAACGGGTGGAGCAGCGGCCGGAGCTGAATGCGCTGCTGAGCGCCCATTTCGACGGCGTTGCGCCGCTGGAATCGTGACATCTCCCCGCCGCCGGCGGGGAACCCTCCCGTTTTTCTGAACCGAGACTGCCGAAAATCCCGATTTTCACTCGCCTCGTCGGCGGGTAGCGTAAGGCTATCCGCAACTGACAGGAGAGTGTGATGCAATCAGAATCCCGGGCCGGACAACAGGCGTTCGGCGATATCGCCCCCAAGCTGGCGCAGCTCAGCGACAGCGTCTTGTTTGACGATGTCTGGCAGCGGCCAGAGCTGAGCCCGCGCGAGCGCAGCTTGATCACCGTCGCCGCGCTGGTGGCGCTCAACCGCCTGGAGCAACTGCCGTTTCATCTGCAGCTGGCGCAGCGCAACGGCGTGGCGCATCAGCAGCTGGCTGAGCTCATCACCCACCTGGCGTTTTACGCCGGCTGGCCCGCGGCGGCGTCGGCCGTGGCGCGCTTGCGCGAGCTGGAACCGGAGGCGCCCCATGCCGTTTAGCCGCATCGCCCTGCATCAGGGCAAATCCGCCGACTACCTGCAAACCTTGTCCGACAGCCTGCATCAGGCGCTGGTGGAGGCCTTCGAGGTGCCGCCGGCGGACAAATTTCAGGCGATCGATCAATACCGCCCCGGTGAGCTTATCTACGATCGCGATTATCTCGGCGGGCCGCGCAGCGCGGATTTCGTGCTGTTTTACATCACCGCCGGGCGGCCGCGCGACAGCGACACCAAGCGGCGTTTTTACCGGCGGTTGGCGACGCTGCTGGCGGAGAACCTGCGGCTGAACCCCGAGGATGTGATGGTGGTGATCGCCACCACCCAGTTGGACGAGTGGTCGTTCGGCGGCGGTCGCGCCTCGATGATCGATCCGCAGGCGTAACTCGGGCTGACGCCGCCGGCGGTCTGTGGGACAATAGCGCCATCATTTCGTTTAGATAAGAGTTGAATGGCGCTCTCCTCCGCAGTTAAAGATCAGATTGGCCAGTGGTACAAAGCCCTGCAGCAGCAAATACCGGATTTCATTTCCCGCGCGCCCCAGCGTCAGATGATCGCCGAGGTGGCGAAGACGCTGGCCGGCGACTACCCGCGCCATCTGGCGATCGAGGCGCCGACCGGCGTCGGCAAAACGCTGTCTTACCTGATACCGGGCATCGCCGTCGGGCGGGCGGAGAGCAAACCGCTGGTGGTCAGCACCGCCAACGTGGCGCTGCAGGATCAGATCTACAGCAAGGATTTGCCGCTGCTGAAGAAGATTATTCCCGATCTGAAATTTACCGGCGCCTTTGGCCGCGGGCGTTACGTCTGCCCGCGCAATCTGGCGGCGATGAGCACCGACGTTAGCCAACAGGGCGATCTGACGCTGTTTCTCGACGACGAGCTGGCGCCGTCCAGCGGTGAAGAGCAGGCGCTGTGTCAGAAGCTGACCAAGGCGCTGGCCCGCTTTGAGTGGGACGGGCTGCGCGATCACTATCAGCAGAGCATCGACGATCCGCTGTGGGCCAAGCTGAGCACCGACAAGGCCAACTGCCTGGGGCGCAACTGTCACTACATTCGCGAATGCCCGTTCTATATCGCCCGCAAAGAGATCGAGAGCGCCGACGTGGTGGTGGCCAACCACGCGCTGGTGATGGCGGCGCTGGAGACGGAATCGGTGCTGCCGAACCCGAAAGAGCTGCTGCTGGTGCTGGACGAAGGCCACCATTTGCCGGAGGTGGCGCGCGACGCGCTGGAGATCGACGGGGAAATCACCGCGCTGTCGACCAACCTGCAGCTGGACATGATCGTGCGCCAGGTCGAACAGTGCATGACGCAGTACCGGCCGAAGAATCCGCCGGGGCTGGCCAACAGCGAACGGCTGAAAAACCATTGCGAGGAGCTGCGCGAGCTGGTGCAGATCTTCGAGCATCAGGTCAGCGCCTATCTGCCCGGCGACAGCGTGGCGGCCGAGCACCGTTTTGAAATGGGCGAGCTGCCCGCGGAGATGGTGGAGAGCTGCGCGCGGCTGTTCAAACTGACCGATGCGCTGCGCGGGCTGGCGGAGTTCGTGCTTAACGATCTTACCGAACAGACCGGCAAGCACGACATCATGCGTCTGCACCGCTCGATCATTCAGATGAGCCGCACGCTGGGCTATCTGGAGGCGATGAGCAAGCTGTGGCGGCTGGCGGCGCTCGACAAGTCGTCCAACGCGCCGATCTCCAAATGGGTCACGCGCGAACTGCGCGATAACGTCACCCATCTGTATTTGCACTGCGTCGGCATTCGCGTCAGCGATCAGCTGGAAAAGCTGCTGTGGCGCAAGGTGCCGCACGTGGTGGTCACCTCGGCCACGCTGCGTTCACTGAACAGCTTCGCGCGTTTGCAAGAGATGAGCGGGCTGAGCGAGAAGGCCGGCGATCGCTTCGAAACGCTCTCATCGCCGTTCAATCACGTCGAACAGGGCAAGATTGTCATTCCGCAGATGCGCTACGAACCGGCGCTCGCCAACGAGGCGGAGCACCTCGAGGAAATGGCGCGGTTTTTCCGCGCCGAGCAGGCGAGCGGCAAGCACAAAGGCATGCTGATCCTGTTCAGCAGCCACCGGGCGATGCAGACTTTCCTCAGCTACGTGACCGATCTGCGGCTGATGCTGCTGGTGCAGGGCGACCAGCCGCGCTACCGGCTGGTGGAAGAGCACCGCAAGCGGGTGGAGAAGGGCGTCGCCAGCGTGCTGGTGGGGCTGCAATCGTTCGCCGAAGGGCTGGATCTGAAAGGCGAACTGCTGACCCAGGTGCATATTCACAAAATCGCGTTCCCGCCGATCGACAGCCCGGTGATCATCACCGAAGGCGAGTGGCTGAAATCGCTGAAGCGTTATCCGTTCGAAGTGCAGAGCCTGCCGAGCGCCTCGTTCAACCTGATCCAGCAGGTCGGCCGCCTGATCCGCAGCAACCAATGTTACGGCGAGATCGTGATCTACGATCGCCGGCTGTTGACCAAAAACTACGGTTCGCGGCTGTTGGCGTCGTTGCCGGTGTTCCCGATTGAGCAGCGCGCGGTGCCGGAGCCAGACAAGGCGCATCTGGCGGCGCTGAAATCCGCCGCCGACGCGACTAAAAAAGAGAAGAAGCGCGGCAACCCGTTCGCCCGCAAACGGCGGCGTTGATCAGAGCAGCGGCGGCAGGCGGCGCTTGACCGGCGTGGTTTTCACGATCGAGGTGTTGCTCTGCGCGTGTTCGGCCAGCCGATCGAGGGTGTGGTCGAGCTGTTCCATCGAGTGCGCCACCAGCCGCACGATAAAGCAGTCTTCGCCGGTCACCTTATCGCATTCGACCACTTCGGGGATCGCCTGAATCAGCTGTTCGACCTTCTTCAGCATGCCCGGCAGCGGCTTGATGCGCACCAGCGACTGAAAGGCGTAACCCACCGCCTGTAGATTGACGTTCAGGGTATAGCCCTGGATCACGCCGCTTTCCTCCAGCCGCCGCAATCTTTCCGACGTGCTCGGCGACGACAGGCCCACCTGCGCGCTCAGCGTCTTCAACGATGCGCGCGCATCTTCCGCCAGAATGGTCAGGATTTGGCGATCGATATCATCCATAACGCCTCCGTTAGGTGTTTTCTTGATTGTAGCTGCGAGAAAAAGGCAGTTAAGCATATCTGCCTTTTTTATGCTATGGAAAGCCGCCCTGCGAAGCCGCAAGCTATGTCTCTGGGCAAGCTTTGAGGAACGCAGAATGAATGCAGAGATAAAACGCGGCTCGCTGGAGATGGCGGCGGCGATGCTGATTTCCGGCTCCATCGGCTGGTTTGTGCTGATGTCCGGCCAGCCGGTGGTCAACGTGGTGTTTTGGCGCTGCGCGGTGGGGGCGCTGGTGCTGCTGGCGGTGTGCGGCGCGCTGGGCCAGCTGCGCCGCGATGCGCTGACGCGCGCCACGCTGCTGCTGGCGATCGCCGGCGGCGTCGCGCTGGTGATCAACTGGCTGCTGCTGTTCGCCGCCTATTCCTATGCCTCTATCTCCATCGCCACCGCGGTGTACAACACCCAGCCGTTTATGCTGGTGGGGCTGGGGGCGCTGTTTCTGGGGGAACGGCTGACCGCCCGCAAGCTGCTGTGGCTGGACTTGGCGTTCGGCGGCATGATGCTGGTGGTGCTGGCGCAGCCGCGGCAGGCGGGGGAGCAGAGCCATTATCTGGCGGGCATCGCGCTGGCGCTCGGCGCGGCGTTTTTCTACGCCCTGATGGCGCTGGCGGCCAAGCGGCTGAAGGGCACGCCGCCCCATCTTATTGCGCTGATCCAGGTAACGGTGGGGGCGGTGATGCTGCTGCCGCTGGTGGATTTTCATGCGTCGGCCAGCGTGGGGCAGTGGGGGATGCTGGCGACGCTCGGCGTGTTGCATACCGGCCTGATGTACGTGCTGATGTACGGCGCGTTGCAGAAGCTGCCGACCCACCTGATCGGCTCGCTGTCGTTCATCTACCCGATCGCCGCCATGCTGGTGGATCGCCTGGCGTTTGGCCACCGGCTGTCGGCATGGCAACTGCTGGGGACGGCGATCATCCTGCTGGCGGCGGCGGGCATGAACCTGTTGGGCGAGCGGCGAGCGCGACTGCTGCCGGCCTCGGACGGCCGGCGCGCCGGCTGATGCTCAGTGCGGTTTTTTCAGCCGGCGCCATAAAGTGGTGCGGCTGATCCCGAGCAACCGGGCGGCGGCGGCGTGGTCGCCTCCGCACCGCGCCAGGGCTTCGTGGGCGGGGACGGGCGCCGCCGGCGTCTCGGGCGGCGGCGCCACCGCCAGCTCCGGCAGCAGCCACTGCAGGGTCTCGCCGCTCGGCGCGACGCCGGTGCTCAGCATCAGCGCCACCCGCTCCATCATGTTGCGCAGCTCGCGCAGGTTGCCGGGCCAGGCGTAATGACCCAGCGCGGCGTAACACCCGGCCAGGGCGGCGCGCAGCGGCTCCGTCAGCGGCACGTCGAGCGCCGCCAGCGACTGTTTCAGAAAGTGTTCCGCCAGCATCGCGATATCGTCGCCGCGCGCCCGCAATGGCGGCAGCCGCAGCCGCAGGGCGCTCAGGCGGTAAAACAGATCGGCGCGAAAATCGCCCTGTTGAATCGCCTGCTCCAGGCGGGTGTGGGTGGCGCTGATGACGCGAAAGTCGACCTTTACCGGCTGTTGCCCGCCGACCCGGGTGATGGTTTTTTCTTCCAGCGCCCGCAGCAGCCGGGTTTGGAGGTGCAGCGGCATTTCGCCGATCTCATCCAGAAACAGGGTGCCGCCGTTGGCGGTTTCCAGCAGCCCGCGTCGGCCGCCGCGCCGTGAACCGGTGAAGGCGCCTTCCTCATAGCCGAACAGCTCCGCCTCCAGCAGCGATTCGGCGATGGCGCCGCAGTTGATGGCGACGAACGGCGGCGTCGCGCCCCTGGACGGCGCGCCGCGCCGGGAAAAGTATTCGCGGTGGATCGCCTGCGCCGCCAGCTCTTTGCCGGTACCGGTTTCGCCTTCGATCAACACCGCCGCCGGCGAGCGGGCGTACAGCATGATGGTGCGCCGGGTCTGTTCCATCTGCGGGGAATCGCCCTGTAAATCGCTCAGCCCATAGCGCGGCTGCAGGGTATCGCGTGCGGCGTAATCGCCGCCGCGCTTGGCGCCGCCCAGCATCAGGCGCGTTACGTCCAGCGCATCGCTGAAGGCGGCGCGCAGGGTGGCGGCGGAATAGAGAAAAATGGCGGTGAGCCCGGCTTCTTCCGCCAGATCGCTGATGAGGCCGGCGCCGACCACCGCCTGAATACCGGCGGCTTTCAGCTCGGCGATCTGGCCGCGCGCGTCCTCTTCGGTGACGTAACTGCGCTGCTCCAGCGGCAGATCGAAGGTTTGCTGGAACTCCATCAGCGCGGGCAGGGGCGTTTTATAGGTGATGACGCCGATCCGGTCGGCGGTTCTGCGCGCCTGGCTCAGCGCCTGCAGCAGGTCGAAGCCGCCGGGCTTGACCAAAATGACCGGCACCGACAGGCGGCTTTTCAGGTAAGCGCCGTTGGAGCCGGCGGCGATGATGGCGTCGCAAGGCTCGGTAGCCAGGCGAGCGCGGATATGCTGCACCGCCTCCTCGAAGCCGAGACGGATCGGGGTGATGGTCGCCAGATGGTCGAACTCGAGACTGATATCCCGGAACAGATCGAACAGGCGGGTGATGGAGACGGTCCAGATCACCGGTTTGTCCGGCGTGCGGGACGGCGTGATGTGATCGCTCATGGTGGGTTACCGAATGAAAGTGGCTGCATTAGGTGTAGCCTTGTTTCAGTCATGTTTCAAATATGCCGACTGAAACCGCGATTGAAACGTTAACTGAAACGTTTTTTATCGCTTGGTCTGCCCAATGGCGATGCGAATTTTATAACTCACTTATTTTTATCGCTTTTAATTTTTTCCTCGCCAAAGTGCAACCTGGCCCGCCCCTTGCTCTATCTGTTCCATCTAGCTAATTGGAGAGAACGTCATGACGCTGCGCTCACCCGGGCTCGCCTTTCGTCAGGCCCTGAGTAAAGAAAAACCCTTGCAAATCGCCGGCGCGATCAACGCCAACCATGCCCTGCTGGCCCAGCGGGCGGGGTTCCAGGCCATCTATCTTTCCGGCGGCGGCGTGGCGGCCGGTTCGCTGGGGCTGCCGGACCTGGGGATTTCGACGCTGGACGATGTGTTGACCGATATTCGCCGCATCACCGATGTCTGCCCGCTGCCGCTGCTGGTGGATGTCGACAGCGGTTTCGGCGCATCGGCGTTCAACGTCGCCCGCACGGTGCGCTCGGTGAGCAAGGCCGGGGCGGCGGCGCTGCATATCGAAGATCAGGTCGGCGCCAAGCGCTGCGGCCATCGGCCCAATAAGGCCATCGTCTCCACCGAAGAGATGGTGGATCGCATCAAGGCGGCGGTAGATGCGCGCAGCGATCCGGACTTCGTGATCATGGCGCGCACCGATGCGCTGGCGGTGGAGGGGCTGGAGGCGGCCATCGAGCGCGCTCAGGCTTACGTGGCGGCCGGGGCCGACATGCTGTTCCCGGAAGCGATTACCGAGCTGGGCATGTACCGCCGCTTCGCCGAAGCGACGCAGGTGCCGATCCTCGCCAACATCACCGAATTCGGCGCGACGCCGCTATTCACTACCGAGGAGCTGCGCAGCGCCCGGGTGGATATGGCGCTGTATCCGCTGTCGGCCTTCCGGGCGATGAATCGGGCGGCGGAGCGGGTGTACCGCGCCCTGCGCGAAGAGGGCACGCAGAAAAACGTCATCGACACCATGCAGACCCGCAACGAGCTGTATGAAAGCATCAACTACTATTTGTTCGAAGAGAAACTCGACGCTCTGTTCGCTCGCCAACGCGACGAATAAGCGCCATTCACGCAGAAGCCAAATGAGGACAGTATGAGCCAAGCGATCCCCCCGCAAAGCCCGACTGGCGTTAAGCCGAAAAAATCTGTGGCGTTATCCGGCGTGCCCGCCGGGAATACCGCGCTGTGTTCCGTAGGGCGCAGCGGCAACGATCTGCACTACCGCGGTTACGACATTCTCGACCTCGCGCGCCACTGCGAGTTTGAAGAGGTCGCCCATCTGCTGATCCACGGCAAGTTGCCCAACCGCGACGAACTTCATGCCTACAAGCAGCGGCTCAAAGCGCTGCGCGGCCTGCCCGCCAGCGTGCGCACGGTGCTGGAGGCGCTGCCGGCGGCATCTCACCCGATGGACGTGATGCGCACCGGCGTTTCGGCCCTCGGCTGCACGCTGCCGGAAAAAGAGCAGCACGGCGCGGCCGGCGCGCGCGACATCGCCGACCGGCTGCTGGCGTCGTTGGGATCGATGCTGCTCTACTGGTATCACTACAGCCACAACGGCGAGCGCATTCAGCCGGAGACCGACGACGATTCCATCGGCGGCCACTTCCTGCACCTGCTGCACGGCGCAGCGCCTTCCGCCAGCTGGGAGCAGGCGATGCACGCGTCATTGATCCTGTACGCCGAGCATGAATTCAACGCCTCGACCTTCGCCGGCCGGGTGATCGCCGGCACCGGATCCGATGTCTATTCGGCGATCGTCGGCGCCATTGGCGCGCTGCGCGGGCCGAAGCACGGCGGCGCCAACGAGGTGTCGCTGGAGATCCAGCAACGCTATGAAACGCCGGACGAAGCGGAAGCCGACATTCGCCGCCGCATCGACAACAAAGAGGTGGTGATCGGCTTCGGGCACCCGGTGTATACCGTCTCCGATCCGCGCCATCAGGTGATCAAAGAGATCGCGCTGCGCCTGTCGCAGGAAGCGGGTGCGATGAAGCTGTATGACATCGCCGACCGGCTGGAAAGCGTGATGCGCGACACCAAAAACATGTTCCCCAACCTCGACTGGTTCTCGGCGGTGTCTTACCACCAGCTGGGGGTGCCCACCGAAATGTTCACGCCGCTGTTCGTCATGGCGCGCGTCAGCGGCTGGTCGGCGCACATCATCGAGCAACGGCAGGACAACAAAATCATTCGCCCGTCCGCCAACTATACCGGGCCGGAAGCGCGAGCCTTCGTACCGCTGGATCAGCGCTGAGCGCCGGTCGTTATCGTGTTGTTTTCACTCTGGAGCCTTTGGGAATCATGATGCTTGAGTCTGCCAATACCCGCCGTCCGCCGTTCGATCGCGAAATGGTCGATATCGTCGATTATGTGATGAAAGAGGCCGTCGATACCCCGGCGGCGTACCGCACCGCCCATTATTGCCTGCTCGATACCCTCGGCTGCGGGCTGGAGGCGCTGAGCTACCCGGCCTGCAAGAAACTGATGGGGCCGGTGGTGCCGGGCGCCGAGGTGCTGAACGGCAGCCGGGTGCCCGGCACCCGTTTCCAGTTGGATCCGGTGCAGGCGGCGTTCAATATCGGCGCCATGATCCGCTGGCTCGACTTTAACGACACCTGGCTGGCGGCGGAGTGGGGCCACCCGTCGGACAACCTGGGCGGGATCCTGGCGGTGGCCGATTGGCTCTCTCGCCAGGCGGTGGCGGCGGGCAAAGCGCCGCTGACCATGCGGCAGGTGCTGATCGCCATGATCAAGGCGCATGAGATCCAGGGCTGCCTGGCGCTGGAAAACGCCTTCAACCGGGTAGGGTTGGATCACGTGCTGCTGGTGAAGGTGGCGTCCACCGCGGTGGTGGCGCAGCTGCTCGGCCTGAGCCGCGAGGCGATCCTGAACGCGGTGTCGCTGGCGTGGGTGGACGGGCAGTCGCTGCGCACCTACCGCCACGCGCCGAACGCCGGCACCCGCAAATCCTGGGCGGCGGGGGATGCGACCGCCCGTGCGGTGCGGCTGGCGCTGATGGCCGCCACCGGTGAGATGGGCTATCCCTCGGCGCTCACGGCGCCGACCTGGGGATTCTACGACGTCTCGTTCAACGGCAAACCTTTCCGCTTCCAGCGGCCATACGGCGCGTATGTGATGGAGAACGTGCTGTTTAAAATTTCGTTCCCGGCGGAGTTCCATGCCCAGACCGCCGTGGAGGCGGCCATGACGCTGCACCGCCAGATGCAGGCCGCCGGCAAAACCGCCGCCGATATCGCCAGGGTGAGCATCCGCACCCACGAGGCCTGCCTGCGCATTATCGACAAGCAGGGGCCGCTGGATAATCCGGCGGATCGCGATCACTGCATTCAGTATATGGTGGCGATCCCGCTGCTGTTCGGCCGGCTGACGGCGGCGGATTACGAGGACCGGGTGGCCGAAGATCCGCGCATCGACGCATTGCGTAGCAAGATACATTGCCATGAAGATCCCGCCTTCACGCGCGATTATCACGATCCGGAAAAACGCTCGATAGCCAATGCGCTGACGGTGGAGTTCGCCGACGGCAGCCGTCTGGATGAGGTGGCCGTGGAGTATCCTATCGGCCATGCGCGGCGGCGCGAAGAGGGCATCCCGCTGCTGATCGAGAAGTTTAAAACCAACCTGGCGCGCCAGTTCCCGGCCCTGCAGCAGCAGCGCATTCTTGAGGTGTCGCTGGACCGGCAGCGGTTGGCGCAGATGCCGGTCAACGAGTATCTCGATTTGTGGGTGATCTGACGCGAGCGGCGCTGACAAGCCAGGTCGGCGTCGCTATGATGAACGCTCCATCCCCGTCCGTCTTCTTATCAGGTGATTCATGATTGATGCCGCAACGCTGTTGTTGTTTTCCGGTGCCTGCGTGGCGCTGGCGCTGACCCCCGGCCCGGATATGCTGCTGATCGCTTCGCGCAGCGTCAGCCAGGGGCGGCGGGCCGGTTTCGCTTCGCTGGCGGGCATTCAACTCGGCACTTACTGCCATGCGCTGGCGGCGGCGCTGGGGTTGTCGCAACTGTTCGTCGCGGTGCCGCTGGCTTACGACGCGGTGAGAATGTTGGGCGCAGCCTATCTGCTTTATCTGGCGTGGAAAACGCTGCGATCCGGCAGCAGTCTGCAGGCTTCCGCCGGGTTGCAGGCGGTACCGACGGCGCGCATTTTCCGACAGGGGCTGCTGACCAACATCCTCAACCCGAAGATGGCGCTGTTCGTGCTGGCGCTGTTCCCGCAGTTTATCGATCCGCGCGCCGGTTCGGTGGTGGTGCAGATGCTGGCGCTGGCGACGGTGCTGAATCTGGTCGGCTTGCTGATTAATGGCGGGGTGATCCTGGCGGTCAGCGGCATGAAAAGCCGTTTCGCCGGCCGCCGTTTCAGCGCCCGCTGGCCGAACTACCTGCTGAGCGGCGTGTTCGCCGGGCTGGCCTGCAAACTCATTTTCGACAGCCGTCGTTAATCCTCGCGCAGCAGCGCTTCAAACGCCGCGCTGGCCGGTTCGTCCGGCAGCGCGCTGTACATCACCAGCCGCAGATGGTTTTCTTCGTCGACGATGAAAGAGGCGTGGTCAAAGGTGACCGGGCCGATCTCCGGGACGACGAAGCTGCGCCGCCCCTGACAGCGTCCGTGAATGTCATGCTGCCGCCAGAGCCGGCGGAACGGCGGCGACACCCGCTCCAGCGCCTGCACCCGTTGGCGCATCACCTCATCCTCCGGCGCGCGGGCGTAGTCGCGACGGAAGCTGGCCAGGATTTGCGGCGCCTGCGCCTGCCACTCCAGCAGGCGCTCATTAAGCTGCGGATCGGCAAACAGCATCCACAACATGTTGCGCTCTTGCGCCGGGCGCTCGCCGATGGCGAACAGCCGCTGCGCCGCCGGATTCCAGGCGATGATGTCCCAACTCAGGTTCATGACGTAGGCCGGCCGCAGCGCCAAATCGTCCAGCAGACGCCGCACCAACGGCGAAACCTGGCACCACTGATGCCCAACCGGCACCGGCGGGCGCTGATGCGCCAATAAGAACAGGTGGTAGCGGCCGGCGGCGTCGAGCTGCAGCACCCGCGCCAGATTTTCCAAAAACGTCACCGACGCATTGATTTCCCTGCCTTGCTCCAGCCAGGTGTACCAGGTGAGGCCGACGCCGGCCAGCGCCGCCACCTCCTCGCGCCGCAATCCCGGCGTGCGGCGGCGGCTGCCGCTCGGCAAGCCGACCGCCTCTGGCGACAGTTGTTCTCGCTTTTGCCGCAGAAAATCCCCCAGTTCGTGGCGGGTGCGTTCGAGGGTGCGTGGGGGCATGTCGGCCGTCCTGTTGCTGTCAGTAATAGTATAAATGGCTATATAGTAACAGTTTAAACCTTGTTCCATACTGCGGCCATCATAATCTCTGGAGGTGGTATGGAACATTCATTATCTCGTGAGCGGCGAGGGCTGCCCGGCCTGCCGGTGCTGCTGTTGGGCGGTTTCGTCACGGTGTTCGATCTGTTCGTGGTCAACGTGGCGGCGCCGGTGATCCAGCGGCAGTTCGCCGCCGATTTCGCCGGGGTCGGTTTGATCGTCGCCGGTTACGAGCTGGCGTTTGGGGTGCTGTTGATCGCCGGTGGGCGCCTGGGCGATCGCTTCGGGCGTCGGCGCTTGTTCAGCCTCGGCATGCTGGGATTCACGTTGAGCTCCCTGCTGTGCGGGCTGGCGGGATCGCTCATCCTGCTGATCGCCGCGCGTATTCTGCAGGGGGCGACGGCGGCGCTGTTGTTCCCGCAAATTTACGCCTTGATGCGGGTGCTGTACGCGCCGCAACAGCGGCGGCGCGCCTTCGCCTGGCTGGGCATGACGCTGGGGTTGGCGGCGATCTTCGGCCAGATCCTCGGCGGATTTATCATTGAGGCCAACCTGTTCGGCAGCGGCTGGCGCATGATCTTTTTGATCAATTTGCCGATCGGCGCACTGGCGCTGTGGGCGGCGCGGCGCATTCCCGAATCGCGGGTGGCGCAGGCGCAGCGGCTGGACGGCGTTGGCCTGTGGCTGGCGGCGACCGGCCTGTCGCTGTTGCTGCTGCCGCTGCTGGAAGGGCCGGCGCGCGGCTGGCCGTGGTGGATAGCGCCGATGTTGGCGTTGGCGATGCTGACGCTGTGGGGCTTCCTGCGTTGGGAGCGGCGTCTGGCGCAGCGCGGTGACGATGCGGTGCTCGATCCGGCGCTGTTTCGCCAGGCGGGTTTCGCGCCGGGTATGGCGGTGGTGCTCGCGATTTATGCCACCGCCTCCTCGTTTTTCTTGTGTTTCGCACTGCTGCTGCAGGCGGGGGCGGGGCTGACGCCTTTTCAGGCGGGCAGCCTGTTCGCCCCGGCCAGCGCGGCCTTTATGTTGGCCTCGATGCTGGCGCCCCGGTTGGCGCAGCGGTGGGGCAACGGCGTGCTGAGCGTGGGCGTGGCGATTTACGCCGCCGGGTTGGCGCTATTGATGGCGCAGGCGCTGTGGGGTGAGGCGCTGGCGCATCCGCTGCGGCTGCTGCCGGGGTTGGTGATTCTGGGATTCGGTCAGGCGCTGAGCATGACGCCGCTGCTGAATCTGGTGCTGGGTTTGGCGCAGGAGCGGCAAGCGGGGATGGCGGCGGGTCTGGTCGCCACCGTGCAGCAGGTGGGAGGCGCGTTGGGCATCGTGGTCAGCGGCGTCGGTTTTGTGCCGCTGTTGGCGAGCGGCGGCGCGGCGGAGCGCTATGCCCAGGCCTTTGCCGGCGCCATGGTATTTAATCTGTTGGCGATGGGCGTGGCCCTGTTGTTGTTAAAGCGGATCACTCGAAATACTCAGAAAGCGGATCTTAAGTAGGCCGCCGGCGGGTGCTTTACTGTCGTCATCATGAGAGCGCGATAAGGAGCCCCACTGATGTTTCAACCCGCCGCATTTCGCGAAGACGATCTGGATGCCCAACTGGCGTTGATCCGCGCCCACCCGCTGGGGCTGTTGGTCAGCCACGGCGAGCACGGATTGACGGCCGACCCGCTGCCGTTTGTGGCTGATGTCGAGCAGGGGCAGCTGCGGCTGCGGGCGCACCTGTCGCGCGCCAATGAGCACTGGCGGCGGTTGCGGCACGCCGCGGAATGCCTGGTGATCTTTCAAGGCCTGGAAGGTTATGTGTCGCCAGGCTGGTACCCGAGCAAACGCCAGACCGGCAAGGTGGTGCCGACCTGGAATTACAGCGTGGTGCAGCTTTATGGCGTGCCGACGGTGACGGACGATCCGGCCTGGCTGCGCCGCCAACTGATCGCTCTTACCGCGCAGCAGGAAGGGCGACGCCCGGAACCCTGGCGGCTCGATGATGCGCCGGCCAACTACATCGCCGCGCAGCTTAAAGGCATCGTCGGCATCGAGATCGCCGTCACCCGGCGTGAAGGCAAATGGAAGATGAGCCAAAACCGCAGCGCCGACGACGCCGGCGGGGTCATCGCCGGGCTGCGCGAGGGCGATGACGCGCAGCGGCGGCTGGCGCAGGAGGTTGAGCGGCGGCGCGGATAGGGTATGCTAACTGAAGGGCAGCCAGGGGAACCTTCGGATGGATTACACCAAAATTATCAAAGAAATAGGCCGCGGCAAAAATCATGCGCGCGACCTGGATCAACAGACCGCTTTTCAACTGTATCAGGCGATGCTGGCCGGGGAGGTCCCCGAACTTGAGCTGGGCGGCATTCTGATCGCGCTGCGCATCAAGGGCGAAGCCGAAGAGGAGATGCTGGGGTTCTACCAGGCGATGCAGCAGCAGGTATTGTCGCTGCAGGCGCCGCAAGGGCGCCCGCTGCCGGTAGTGCTGCCGAGCTACAACGGTGCGCGCAAGCAGGCCAACCTGACGCCGCTGCTGGCGCTGCTGCTGGCGAAAGTGGGCCTGCCGGTGGTGGTGCACGGCGTCCTGGACGACAGCACCCGCGTGACCAGCGCCGAGATTTTCCGCGCTCTGGGGCTGCCGTGGTCGGAACAGGCCGCTCACGCCCAGCGGCGTCTCGATAACGGCGAGGCGGTATTCATGCCGGTTTCCACGCTGTCGGCGCCGTTGGCGCGGCAGCTCGGATTGCGTTGGCGCATGGGGGTGCGCAACAGCGCCCATACGCTGGCCAAGCTGGCGACGCCGTTTGGCGAACAGGATGCGTTGCGCCTCGCCAGCGTCTCACATCCGGAGTATGTTGGCCGGGTGGCGTCGTTTTTCCGCCAGATCGGCGCCCGCGGGTTGCTGATGCACGGCACGGAAGGCGAGGCCTACGCCAACCCGCTGCGCTGCCCGCAGATTCACCACATCGTTGGCGGCGAACAGCAGGTGCTGCTGGAGCGCACCTTGCCGGATGAAACACCGGCATTGCCGGCGGCGAAAGACGCGGAAACCACCGCGCGCTGGACTGAACGCTGTCTGGCGGGCGAGGTGGCGATCCCGCAGGCCATCCAGCGGCAGGTCGCCTGTTGCCTGGTGGCCGCCGGCGAGAGCGAGACGCTGGAGCAGGGGCTGCAGCGCCTGCGTCAGGCCTAAGCGCGACTATACTGGGATATTTCCTCATCGGCTGAGAAGGACGGTTATGCAACAGGCTCTCGATTACTTCAATCAATTGAACCAGGATTACCTCGACGTTCACCGCGCCAAAGAAGAGCTGTTCTGGCAAAACTACATGGGCACCGGCGATGAAGACGTCTCGGCGCGCTTTTCCGCCGCGGAAAGCGCCTATAAGCGCTTCGTCGCCGAACCGCGCCGGCTGGCCGAGATCCGCAGTCTGCTTGCCGGGCTGGAAGCGCTGCCGCAGGAGGCGCAGCGCGATGCGCTGATCCATGGTCTGCAAGGTTGGCTGCGTTTCTTCGACTGCAACGCCATTGAAGACTCGCAGGCGCAGGCGCTGTTGGATCAAATCATCCACGCCGAGTCCGATCTCTACTCGCGCCGCAAGGGCTATCAGGTCACGCACCTGAACGCCGACGGGCGGCGGGTGGCGGCCTCGCTCGGCGAGCTGTTGACCAACCAGGCGACCAACCCGAATGAAGACTCTCGCCGCAGCTCGCAGCAGGCGCTGCGCGATTTGGAGCAATGGCTGCTGCATAACGGCCTGCCGGAGCTGATCGGCCTGCGCAACCGCTTTGCGCGCCAGATGGGCTATCGCAACTACTTCGATTACAAGGTGAACAAAACCGAGCGCATGACGCCGGAGCAGCTGTTCGCCATTCTGGATCGCTTCGAGCGGGAAACCCGCGCGGCCAACGCGCGCAGCCTGCGGCAGCTGGCGGCCGACAAGGGCGACCAGGCGCTGGAGCCGTGGAACGTACGCTTCGCCAGTGCCGGCGACGTTACCCGTCAACTGGATCCTTACTTCCCGTTTTCTCGTTCGCTGGAACGCTGGGTCGACAGCTTCAAACGTCTGCACATCGGTTTTGGCGGCGCCGAGATGAATCTCGATCTGCTGGTGCGCAAAGGCAAGTTTGAGAACGGCTTCATGCACGGCCCGGTGCCGCCGTTTGTGCGCCAGGGGGAATGGGTGCCGGCGCGCATCAACTTCACCAGCCTGGCGCAGCCGGGGCAGGTGGGCAGCGGCGCTTCCGGGCTCAACACCCTGTTCCACGAGGGCGGCCACGCGGCGCACTTCGCCAACATCCGCCAGAATGCACCGTGCTTCTCGCAGGAGTTCCCGCCGACCTCGATGGCCTATGCCGAAACCCAGTCGATGTTCTGCGACAGCCTGCTGGACGACGCCGACTGGCTGAAACGCTATGCGAAAAACGCCGCCGGCGAAGCGGTGCCCGATGCGCTGATTGAGGCCGGCATCGCGGCGCGCCAGCCGATGCGCGCGTTCAACGAACGCCATATCCTGCTGGTGCCGTACTTCGAGTGGGCGTTGTATCAGTGGGATGACGAGCAGCGCACGCCGGAAGCCATCACCGCGCTGGCGCGCGAGGTCGAGCAAAAGATCCTCGGCATCAGCGGCAGCCCGCGCCCGACGTTGGCGATCCCGCACCTGCTGTCGCTGGAGTCCGCCTGTTCCTATCAGGGTTATCTGCTGGCGATGATGGCGGTGGAGCAAACCCGTCACTTCTTCCTGCAGCGCGACGGTTACCTGACGGACAACCCGGCCATCGGCCCGGATCTGGCGCAACACTACTGGTTGCCGGGCAACAGCGTCAGCCATGACGACACGCTGCGCAGCCTGACCGGCGAAGGGTTCAATCCGGACTATCTGGCGCAGGCCTGCAACCAGACGGTGGCGCAGGCGTGGCACGAGGCGCAGCAGACGATGGCCGCCGCGGCCAAGCGCCCGCAGCCGCCGGCAGATTTCGATTTGCAGGCGCACATCCGGGTGGTGGATGGCGAGACGGTATTGGCGGACAACGCTGAGGGTGACGACCGGATGTGCCGCGACTTCGCTGCGGCGATAGAGGCGCGCTTGGCTTAAGGCGGATAATAAAATCCACGCCGCGGCGTGGATTTTATTTAATGGCTAAACCGGACGCTATTTTATTCGAAATAGACGTCGGGATTATCGGCCAAAGACACGAAGCTCTTGGTGTTTCTATCCAGCGTGCGAATTTCGCCGCTTTCGATGTCGTACACCCAGCCGTGCAGGCGCAGCCCGCTGTTGCGCAGACCCACCGCCACAGAAGGGTGGGTTTTGATATTATTTAGCTGAGCAATAACGTTCTCTTCGACCATAGCGTTAACTTTGTCTGTTTCGCTATTCCACGTTTTCTTCTCGACCACCGCTTTGGCCGCATCCGCGTAGTGCAGCCAGTGAGCTACCGCAGGCATGGGGTCGAGGCACTGGCAGGACGCGATAGCCTTCATGGCGCCACAGTTCGAGTGGCCACAAATCACGATATCGGTAACCCTCAACGCCACCACTGCATACTCGATGGTGGCAGAGACGCCGCCCGGCTCCGGGCCGAAGGAAGGGACGATGTTGCCGGCGTTACGGATAACGAAAAGCTGCCCAGGTTCTTGCTGTGTGACCAGCTCGGGCACTAAACGGCTGTCAGAGCATGAGATAAACAGCGCTTTGGGATTTTGGCTGGAGGCAAGGCTGCGGAACAGTTCCTTGCGCTGCGGGAAAATCTCTTTCTGGAAACTGAGGAAACCTTCAATGATATGTTGCATACAACGCTCTCTGCATCTGTAGTCTGCGTAACATGATAATCATCCTCTCCCGTTAGTCCAGCTATGGGCAGGTAAAAAAATGTGTGTGCAAACCCCCCGCAAACCCCATTGAATACAGGGTTTCTGCCTGTTGGCGACAGAATTTTCCGGCTCGTTTACGCATGGGGGCTGACGAAGCTGACGATAGGAAAATAGCTGTCGTACCCATTCAGCGCTGACGTACGCGAACATAAAAAAAGCCCGCCGGGGTGATAGCCGGCGGGCTTTTTGACGTCTGGGGCGGCGATTATTTGTAGATAACCGCGGTGGCGTGCATCAGGTTATTGCCGCTGGTGGAGGTGATGGTGAAAGCCTTGGCGCCCGCCGCATCGGCTTTGGCGGCCAACTGGGATTTCAGGCTGCTCAGGTCGGTCGCGCCGCTGGCGACGATCACGCCGGCTTTTTCGAATTGGGCGGCATCCTGCGCGCTGACGTGTTCAGCGGCGAAAGTGGTGAAAGAAACGGTAGCCAGAGCAATAGCAGCAGCAAAAGTTTTGATGGTTTTCATGTTCGTCATTCCTGTCAAAGCGGATTAGGGAGAAAGGGAGTGCCTTTCGATGGGAAGATTATTGCGCAGGAGAAGACGTGATGAAATCGGAGAGTGTTGATAGTTTTGTTCAGATTTTTTGATTGTTAATCCCCCCGTTTACATCCGAGATAAACGGGGGGAGGCGATCAGCGCGTCGGGCGCGTCAGATCGAAACGGTGCTGCTCGGAAATGCCGTAGTAGGCGCTCGGGCCGCCGGCGCGCAGGATCGGTTCGGCGGCGGCGGTCTGGTAAACGCCGTGTTCATCCAGCAGCGCCGGATCGAGATGCACCGCCACCACTTCGCCCAACACCAGCCAGGTCTCCACCTGTTCCCCGGCGGCGGTTTGCAACTGAATGCATTGGGTCAGGCGGCATTCGAAGTTCACCGGGCTTTCGGCCACGCGCTCGGCTTTGACCCGACGCCCGGGCAGCGGCGTGACGCCGGCGAAGGCGAATTCGTCCTCACCGCGCGGCAGGGTGATGGAACTGTTGTTCATCGCTTCCGCCAACGGGCGCGTCGCCAGGTTCCAGACGAACTCGCCGGTTTCCACGATATTCGCCACGCTGTCTTTCCAGCCGGTGCTGGCGAAACCGATGATGGGCGGGCGGTAGTTGAAGCAGTTGAAAAAGCTGTAGGGCGCCAGATTACGCAAGCCGGCGGCGCTGCGGGAAGAGATCCAGCCGATGGGGCGCGGGCCGACGATGGCGTTCAGCGGATCGTGCGGCAGGCCGTGGCCGGCGGCGGGTTCATAATAATAACGAGATTCACGGCTCATGGGGGCCCCTGTGGCAATCGATGAAGCTTTCATTGTGCCGGGTTTCCCGCCGCTGCGCCATTCCGGGCCGGATGTGTTATCTTACGCGCCGGAAATACCTTCAAGAGAGCCCGTCACGGTGGAAAAAAAGAAAACCTTCCCGCAGCAGAAAAGCGGCCTGCATCCGCGCAACCGTCATCGTTCGCGCTACGACTTCCCGGCGCTGATCGCCAGCTGCCCGGCGCTGGCGCCGTTCGTAAAACCGAACGCCTGGGGCGATGTCTCGGTGGACTTCGCCGATCCGGCGGCGGTGAAAATGCTCAACCGTGCGTTGCTGCAACACTTTTACGGCATCGAACACTGGGATATTCCGGCTGATTACCTGTGCCCGCCGATCCCCGGCCGCGCCGACTATCTGCACCACCTGGCGGATCTGCTGGCGACCAGCAACGGCGGCGAGATCCCGCGCGGCAAGGGCGTGGCGATCCTCGACGTCGGCGTCGGTGCCAACTGCATTTACCCGATCGTCGGCCTGCGCGAATACGGCTGGCGTTTCACCGGCTCCGAAATCGATCCGGTGTCGCTGAACGCAGCCAAAATGATCGTCGAGATGAACCCGACGCTGCGCAACAGCGTGCGTCTGCGGCTGCAAAAACAGCCTGAACTGATTTTTAGCGGCATCATCGGCGCGGCCGAGAAATTCGACGCCACTCTGTGCAACCCGCCGTTCCACGCGTCCGAGCAGGAAGCGCGCGCCAGCACCCGCCGCAAGCTGCATAAATTGGGCAAAGGGGAAGTGGCCGACAAGCCGGTGCAAAACTTCGGCGGCAAGAACAACGAGCTGTGGTGCGAAGGCGGCGAAGAAGCCTTTGTGCGCAAGATGGTGGAAGAGAGCGTCAGCAAGGCCAATAACTGCCTGTGGTTCACCTCGCTTATCTCGAAAAACACCACGTTGCCGGCCATCTACCATGCGCTGAAAGTGGCGGGGGCGGCCGAGGTGCGCACCATCGAGATGGCGCAAGGGCAGAAGATCAGCCGCTTCGTCGCCTGGACTTTCCATGACGCCGAGCAACAGGCCGCCTGGGCAGCCGAACGCTGGCGTTAATCTTCCCGGCGCCGGTTATCCTGCCGGCGCCGACAAAAATCCGCATTTTACCTTTCAATTTTCATCACTTACGTTATTCTCAATACAGTTATTCATAATAAAAATCTTAGGTTGTTGGTTTATTTAAATTCGAATAATTACTTTACTGAATAAATAAATTTAATCCGGTTAAGAGCAATAACCAGAAGGATCGGCGCTGCCCGCTCCTTCCGCGATGGCACGTCTGCGTGTGGGCGCGGCATGTGGCCAGACAAAATAAGAAAAGCGCGATCATCTGCCACAAGGACTACACCCTATGCTGTTACGATTCAGTCAGTTAACTACCCACAAAGGCGCCGAGCTGAGCGCGATAGAACACGCCGTTCCCATGATTGTATTCTCGCCCGACGGCACGGTATTGCGCGCCAACGATCTCTTTCTCAGCACGCTCGGATTTCAACGCGATGATGTGATAGGCCGGCATCACCGTATTTTCTGCGATCCGAACTATGTCGCCAGCCCGTTATATCGCGAACATTGGGAGACGCTGAATAAAGGGCAACCCATCACGGACACGATAAAGCGCATCGCGAAAAACGGCGAGGCGGTGTGGCTGCAGGGCACCTATGCGCCGGTGCTGAATAAACAGGGTAAGGTGGTGGAAATCGTCAAGATAGCCAGCGAAGTGACCGAGCGAGTGACCCAGGCGCAGGAACACCGCAGCCTGCTGGCGGCGCTGAATCGCTCGATGGCGATGATTTCTTTCACGCCGCAGGGCGACATTGTCAGCGCCAATGACAATATGCTGGCGCTGATGGGCTATCGGCTGGATGAGGCGTGCGGGCAGTCGCATGCGGTGCTGTGCCCACCGGCGTTCGCCGCTTCCGACGATTATCGGCGGCACTGGCAGCGCCTGGCGCGCGGCGAGTTCATCACCGGGCGTTTTGAGCGCGTCAACCGGCGCGGCGAACGGGTCTGGCTGGAGGCCAGCTATAACCCGATCCTCGACAACGACGGCCAGGTGGTGAAAGTGGTGAAGATCGCCCAGGACATCACCCGGCTGATGCAACAGCAGCAGCATGAAGAAGAGATGGTGCGCAACGCGCATCATCTGTCGCTCGATACCGACCGGCAGGCGGCGCAGGGCGCGGTCATCGTGCAGCAGGCGGTGAAGGGCATGCAGCAGGTCGAAGCGGCGGCGCGCGAAACGTCGGACGTGGTCACCGAGCTTGGCAAGTGTTCTCAGCAGATCGGCACCATCGTCGAAGCCATTCGTAAAATTGCCTCGCAAACCAATCTGCTGGCGATTAACGCCTCCATCGAAGCCGCCCACGCCGGTGAGCACGGGCGCGGTTTTGCGGTGGTGGCCAACGAGGTGCGCACGCTGGCGGAACAGTCGCGCAAGGCGGCGACCGAGATCGAACGCATGACCAAGTCTATCCAGCAAGGCGTGGCGGCGGCGATCGCCGGCATGGCGACCTGCGTGGAACAGGCCGGCGGCGGTGTGGCATTGACCCATGACGCCGGAGAAGTGATCAATCAGGTCAACATCGGCATGCATGACGTCGTGAAACTGATGCAGGCGTTTACGTCGGTGAAGCAGGGCGACGCGCTGCACTGAGTTTGCCGGGCGCCGCCCCTGAAAGTGGGGCGGCGTTTGTCTCTTCCCACCGATCTCTGCCCCGTTGAGCCGTAGTTCAATTTTACCGGTCTATGCTAGACTTGAAAATGAACGAACGTTCGTTCACTTGTTTGTATCAATTTACGGCGCCCAGCGCCCTCATTGCTTCGGGAGCTGCCGATGGGAAACCGAGAAAAGATTGTCGACGCTGCGCTGCACAGCTTTACCCATAAGGGATTTCACCAGACCAGCATGCGGGATATCGCCCAGGCGGCGGGCGTCAGCGTGGGCAACCTCTATAACCATTTTTCCGGCAAGGAGGCGCTGATCGGCGAGATCGCGCTGCTGGAAAACGGCGTATTCGCCGAGTTCGCCGCCGCATTGCGGGCCGAGAAAAAGCGGCCGAAACAGGCGCTGTCGGCCTTTTTCACCGCCTATCACGCTTTTGTCGCCGAACCGGACAATGTGCAACTGTCGGCGGAGATTGTGGCTGAAGTGGCGCGTAACCCGGCATTGGCCGAGCCGTTCAGCGCCAACCAGCGGCAGTTGATTGAGGCGCTGGCGACGACGATCGCCGAGGCTCAGCAAATCGGCGAGATCGCGCCGGCGATAGCGCCCTTGCCGCTCGCGCAGCTGGTGCTGGACGTGATCGAAAGCCAGGCTTGGCGGCAGGCGATCTTCGCGTCGCCTTCGCCGGAGGCGATCACGCCGGTGCGGCTGTTGGAACAGCTGCTCTACCGCCAACCCTAGTCGAGGTTGATATGTTGCACATTGAGCCTTATCGCGACGCTGACCGCCTGCAAACGGCGGCGTTGATCTACGCCGCGTTCTGCGACAAATTCCAGCGCGCGCGCAGTCTGAGCGCCCGCCTTCAGTGGCGTCTGTTCTATCGGCTGTGGAGTTGGAAGCAAAGCGGCAGCCGGGAGCGCAGCTTCGTGGTGAAACAGGATGAACAGGTGGTGGCGGTCTTTGCCCTGAATGCCATCGATGGCGAGAACCGCGCTGGGCCACGTCCGCGCGCCTTGCCGATTTGGCGGCTGTGTCGCCGCTATGGCTGGCTAAACGTTTGGCGTATGTATCTGCAAATTGCGGTGTTGCAGCACACCCCGGCGGCCGATGAGCTGTATCTTTCCTACCTGGCGGTGGCCGAGAGTCAGCGCGGCAAAGGGGTGGGCAGGCGACTGCTGCAGTGGATGAATGACTACGCCGCCGAACAAGGCGCAGGCCGGCGCCTGAGCCTGCACGTCAGCCGGTGCAACGTCGATGCGCAGCGTCTGTATCAGCGCTGCGGTTTTCAGGTGCGGCGCGAAGAACATTACGCCTCGCTGGGCTTGCTGTTCGGCAAGGCCGATTGGGTGTTGATGGAGAAACGCAGCGGGGAGGCGACGTGCGCAGAATAGGGCTGTGTCTCGTGGCGCTGCTCTTGCCGGTGCTCGGCTGGGTGATTTACGTCAACGACTTTCGCTTTGTCACCGAACCGGTCGTGGTGACCGCCGGCGGCAATCGGCTGACCGGCACGCTGGTGCTGCCGGAGCATGCGCCGGTGAAGCCCGGCGTCGTGGTGTTCGTGCACGGCGATGGACCGGCCAACGCCAGCCGCGACGAAGGCTATTACGGCATTTGGGAGACGATGGCGCAGCAGGGCTATGCGGTTTTATCCTTCGATAAGCCGGGCGTGGGCGGCTCCGGCGGCAACTGGCTGCATCAGACCATGGCGGATCGCGCGCGGGAAACCGCCGATATCATCGACTGGGCCCGGCGGGACGGGCGCTTCGATGCGCGCTGCGTGGGGCTGTGGGGCACCAGTCAGGCGGGGTGGGTGATGCCGGAGGTGGCGCGTTTGCGCCCCGACATCGCGTTTACGCTGGCGGTGGCGCCGGCGATCAACTGGCTGCGGCAGGGGCGCTACAACACCCGGGCGGCGATGGCGGCGGCAGGGGACGATGAAGCGTCGATCGCCGCGCGCGAGGCGCACTGGCGCCACATCCAAACGCTGCTCGAACAGCCGGACGGCTACGAACAGTACCGCCGTGAGTCTGGCGCCGCCGCTGCATTGAGCGCCGACCGCTGGCGCTTTATTCGCGCCAACATGGCCAGCGACGCGACGGCGGGATTGCGGCATTTCGCCACGCCGGTGCACCTGATCCTGGGCGGGCGCGACGTCAACGTGGACGCGGACGAAACCGAGCGCGTGTATCGGCAAACGATCCCGGCCTCGCTGCTGACGGTGACGCGCATCGACGAGGCCGATCATGTGATGGTCAAGCCGCTGTTCGCGCGCCATCCGTGGCTGATCAACGTGGTGGGCCTGTTTGCCCCGCGCTCGGTGCAATACGACGCCTACCGGCAGGACGTGGCGGCCTTCCTGGCCGCTCAGCCCTGCGGGCGCGGGCGCTAACCTCAGATCGCCGCGGGCGGCGCCTGCTCGTCATGCGGCTGCGGCGCGCGGGAAATCTGCATCGCCTGCTGCGGCATGCCGATGCCGGCCCGATCGAAATGGATTTTCACCAGCCGGTCGAGGGCGTATTGCACCACCCACTGTTTCAGCGCCTGCGTGCGCACCGTCACGCGGGTGGTGAACGAGCGATCGCCCAGCGCCACCACGCCGTTGAAGACCGGCTCGCCAATCAGGAAATGCTTCACCTGTTCATCCTGCTTCAGCGCCTCGATGGCCTGATGCAGCACCGCATTGACCCGATCGATGTCCTCGTCGCGGCTGACGGTGTAATTGGCGCGGTATACCCCGAACTCACGCGCATAGTTGGCCAGCGTGGTGATCGAAGAGTACGGCACGATGTGATAGACGCCGTAGTCGTCGCGCAGGCCGATCGAGCGGATGGTCATGCGCTCCACGGTGCCGGTGATGCCGCTGACGGTCACGTATTCGCCGGTGTTCATGCCGTTTTCAAACTGGATGAACACGCCGGTGATCACGTCTTTCACCAGCGTCTGGGCGCCGAAGCTGATGGCCAGCCCCAGCGCGCCGGCGCCCGCCAGCAGCGGCGCGATGTTCAGTCCGACCTGCGACAGCACGATCATCACGGTGATGGTGCTGATAACGATAGCCAACACGTTGCGAAACAGCGTCAGCAGCGTGCGTTCGCGCGCGCTCGGCCGCACGCCGTTGCTCAGCTCCAGCGCCAGGCGGTGCTCGATGATGCTGGCCATCAGCGTCCAGCTGAACACGGCGATCAACAGGATCAGCAGAATATGCACCAGTCCGCCGAGCGTCCGCTGGCCATTTTCGCTGCCCGCCCATTGATACAGGTTGATCAGATGCCAGGCATCGAGCAGAAACAGCGTCACTGCCAGCACCACCATCACCCGCAGTATCTTCAACCCGTTGGGGATGTAAGAGTTGATGCGCCGCTCGAGCATCGGATAGCGCAAATTGACGTCGGTCGGCAGCGAAATGCGGCGGAAAATCCAGCGGGTCAGCATGCCGGACAGCAGGGCGCCGACGCCGACCACCAGCAGGCTTTTTACCGTAGCGCTCATCATAAAGCGCAGGCTGTTGCCGATGTCGAACTGGGACAGCACGAACAGCACCAGAAAATAGGCGATCGCCAGCAGGTGCCAGACATGCCCCAGCCCGCGCAGGATCACGCTGAAAAACGCCATCGACCGTTCGGCCAGCAGGTTGATCTGTTGCTGTATCGGTTTGCGGTTGTGCAGGATCAGCCAAATGGCGTACAGCGTCAGCGCCAGCATCACCACCAGGTTGACGGCGGCGGCGGCCGAATAGCTGATCTGCACCGCCACCACCGGCACCACCACCATCAGGCCATAGCCGATCAGGCCGCTGAGCCAGGCGAGGCGGGTGTTCCAATAGCGCGCGCTCCGATCGCTGAAGGGGAACGGGCGCAGATAGTCGAAGCTGGGGGCGAAAATCAGCCGCAGCACCGCCTTGAAAAATTCAATTACCGCGAAGGCGCTGAGAAACAGGGTCTGCAGCCGCAGGATGGTGGCGCTGTCGGCGTGGACGTGGCGGGCGAACAGGTTGCCTGCCGCCAGCGCCAGCAGCAGCACCAGCAGATCGATGGCGAAAGCGCCGAGAATGGCGGCGGGGCGCTTATACCACGGGCCGCGCTGCAGCCTGGCGTTGTGCCCCCAACTGCCCATGCGCTTGTACAGCGGCGCGATCAGCCGGCGGATCAGGTGGAACAGCGCAAAGGTGACCGCCACCGTCAGCAGAAAGTAGCCCAGCGCGCGGAAAAAGCCGGCGGGATTGAAAACGCGCTTCGGGCCGGAATCGATCAGCTTTTGCAGCGCGCCGAGCTTCTGGTTAAAGATGCCGATGCCTTCCTGCGCCAGCGAGTTCAGGCTGTCGCTCAGCGTAACGGGCGTCGATTCCTCCGGCGTTGTCGGCGCGGCGGCCGTAGCGTCGCCGGCGGTCTGTTTCAGGTGGTCGATGAGTTCCGCGCGCGCTTGGTCGTCTTGCAGCAGATCGGCCAGCGCGGCGTAGGCGGCTTTCTGCTGCTCGCTCTTGTCGGCGGGCGCAGGCGGCGCATTTTGCGCCAGCGCCGGTGCTGCGAAGACGCTCAGGGTCAACAGCAGCAGCAGGAAAAGCAGGTGTTCTCGCAGATGAGAACCTCGTCGGGAGTCTGCGTTTGGCGGCATGGTTCCTCTCTTTGGCGTTCTGTGATCGGCGGATGTCAGAGCAATACGATGAAAAACAATCAATATAGTAGGAAAGGAAGCGCGATGGGGCGTGGGAGAGCGTGCGGAATGAAAGCGGCGGGCGCGTGCAACGCCCGCCGTTAAATCGCCAGGATCAGGACACGTGCTGCAGAAACTCCTGCAGACGCGGGCTCGGCGGATGGTTGATCAGATCGTGCGGGTTGCCGTCTTCGGCAATCCGGCCCTTGTCGATAAAGATCAGGCGCGACGCCACTTTTTCGGCAAAGCCGACTTCGTGGGTGACGATGACCATCGTCATGCCTTCCTCGGCCAGGTCTTGCATCACCTTAAGCACTTCGTGGCGCAGCTCCGGATCGAGCGCGGAGGTCGGCTCGTCGAACAGCATCATTTTCGGCTTCACCGCCAGCGCGCGCGCGATCGCCACGCGCTGCTGCTGGCCGCCCGACAGTTCGGACGGGTAGTGATGGGCGCGCTCCGCCAGACCGACCTTGGCCAGCAGCTCGCGCGCCAGCTTTTCCGCATCGGACTTCTTCGCGCCGCGCACGCGGATCGGGCCGAAGGCGACGTTTTCCAGCGCCGTCAGGTGCGGGAACAGGTAGAACTGCTGGAATACCATGCCGGCTTCCTGGCGGATCAACCGATCGTCCACTTTCGGATCGTTGGCTTTCAGGCCATCGACGATCAGATCGCCGCTGGTCACCTCTTCCAGCTTGTTGATGCAGCGCAGCAGGGTGGATTTGCCGGAGCCGGACGGCCCGATGATCACCACCACTTCGCCTTTGTCGATCTTCAAATCGATGTTGTGCAGCACCTGGGTTTGGCCAAAATGCTTGGAGACGTTTTTAAATTCAATCACAGGATTTTCATCCTTCTTTCCAGACGACGCAGCACGAAGCTCAGCACCAGAGTAATAATCAGGTAGATAACCGCCACGGCGCTCCAGATTTCCAGCGCGCGGAAGTTACCGGCAATAATTTCCTGACCCTGACGGGTCAGCTCCGCCACGCCGATCACGATGAACAGCGAGGTATCTTTGATGCTGATGATCCACTGGTTGCCCAGCGGCGGCAGCATGCGGCGCAGCGCCAGCGGCATAATGACGTAGCGGATGGTTTCGCGGCGCGACAGGCCGAGCGCCAGCCCGGCTTCGCGGAAACCGTTATGGATAGACAGCACCGCGCCGCGGGTGATTTCCGCGATGTAGGCGCCGGAGTTGATCATGATGGTCACCACCGCCGCGGTGAACGGATCGATGCGCAAATCGGTGAACGCCATCGGCAGGGCGAAGTAGATGAACATCACCTGCACCACGATCGGCGTGCCGCGGATCACTTCGATAAACACCAACGCGATGTGGTTGGCGATCCATCCGCCGTAGGTGCGGGCAAAGCCGGCGACGAGGCCGATGATCAGGCCGCCAATCAGACCGAGGACCGAAATCCACAGGGTCATTTTGGCGCCCTCTAACAAGATAGGAATGGCGGGCCAGATGGCGCTCCAGTCGAACTGCATGATATTTCTCCCGGTGATCCCAAACGTGGGTATCAGATACAACGAAGCGCAGGGGGTTAAGCGACCCCCTGTGCTTAAGTTAATAGCGTGCCAAGTTCACCGCTTACTTAGGTTCGGTGCCGAACCACTTCTTGTAGATTTCGTTATAGGTGCCGTTCTCGCGCAGGGTTTTCAGCGCGCCGTTCACCTTCTCGCGCAGCGCATCGCTGCCTTTAGGGAAGGCGATGCCATACTGCTGCGCTTCCAGCGAATCGCCGACGGTTTTGAACTTGCCGGCGCCGGCCGTCTTGATGAAGTATAAGATGTTTGGCGTGTCGTGCAGCACCGCGTCGGCGCGCTTGGTGCCCAGTTCCATATAGGCGTTGTCAATGTTCGGGAACTGACGCAGATCCTTGGTTTTGATGTGCTGCTTGGCGTAATCCACCGAGCCGGTGCCGCTCTTCACCGCCACCACTTTACCGTTCAGATCGTCGATGCCTTTCACGCTGTTGTTGTCGGCATTGACCATGACCAGCAGGCCGCTTTTGTAGTAACCGTCTGAGAAGTCGATGGCTTTCTTGCGCTCATCGGTGATGGTGATGCCGGCCAGCGCCAGATCGACGTTTTTGGTCTGCAGCGCCGGAATGATGCCGCCGAAGTCCATCGGTTTCAGGGTGTAGTCCAGCTTCAGCTCTTTGGCGACGGCGGCCCACAGGTCGATGTCGAAGCCGACGTATTTGTCGCCTTGCTTGAACTCAAAAGGAACGAAAGCGGTGTCGGTGGCGACCACCAGTTTGTCTGCTGCGTGGGAACTTACGGCAAAGGCCAGGGAGAGTGCGGCCAGGGAGACTTTAAAAATCGACTTCATGAGAGGAATTCCTGTACAGGTTGCGGATTACCCATTTTTTATATTGCAGTTGGTGCCATGAAAAAATCGTGCCATGTTTTCAACTAATATAAAAACAAAGAGTTACTGCGTGATGTTGTGCCGTGACGGCGAATAGTTATGGTTATGCACCACAATGAGGCACCGAAATGGTGCGTAAGAATTATCTTGGTGCACGGGGCTATCATTAACCAAATTTTGGCTGTGAAACAACCGTTCTTTAACGTTTTTGCTTCAATATTGATAACTAACTCTAACTTTCATGATCCATTGACGGTGCAAGCGTGACCGCGAGAGGGGAAAAAGGGGAGCAGATAATGCTAGCGCAACTGGCTGTCTTTGCTGCCGCGCCGGTTGTACAGGCTGCTGGCCGCGTGTTTTTTGTCTTGTTCGGCCTGGCAGGTGACACAAAAACGCACCCCCTTCAGCGCCTTGCGGCGCGCCTCGGGGATCGGTTCTCCACATTCCTGGCAATAGCGCTCGCTCTCGCCATGCCCGAGCGCATCACGCGCGCGCTGCACCGCATCGTCGACGGTAGAATCAATTTGATCTTGTACGGCGCCGTCCGCCGCCCAGCCGCTGGCCATCATGACCTCCTGACAAGGGAAACCTACCGTTTAATATGGGCCGTTTTTTGCACAATTCAACGGCCGCGCAAAAGAAAACAGGCCGGGCGAAGCCCAGCCTGTTCTGCCCGGCACAACGGGCGGTCTGCAACGCGCTGCGGCGTTATTCGATGTTGGATTCGATGAACCACAGGAACTTGTCCAGATCGCGCGAGGCGGCGGTGAACATGTCGGCGGTGTCTTCGTCTTCCACTTCGGTAATGGCCTTACGGATGTCATTCGCCACCGCGCCGTAGCGATCGGCCAGCGCTTTCAGGTGTTCTTGCACGCTGTGGATATTGGTCGGATAGCTTTTCAGCGGCGTGCGATCGTTCACCACCTGTACGGTGCCCAGCGCCACGCCGCCCAGCTGCACCACGCGCTCGGCGAAGGTGTCCTGGTGCTCGATGATGGCGGTGCGGAAGCCGTCCAGCATTTCATGAACCGCGATAAAGTTCGCGCCACGCATGTTCCAGTGCGCCTGTTTGGTGATCAACGAGAGATCGATGAATTGCACGACCTGATGGTTCAGCGCCTTGATGGCGGCCAGTTTGATTTTTTCGTCCAGATCGTTACGGGTATACAGCAGATCAGAAGATTTCGTTTTCACCAGTTTAGCGGTACTCATATCAGATATCCTCTTGATTAGTCGTTGTCCTATTTCGTTACGGGATCAATTATAGCAGGGCTGTTTATTTTTGCCGGACGAAAATGGCTATTGCACAAATAGGGTTAGCCTACGAATAATGGATCTGGTTGAATTTTTAATTAATGCAACACCATGAAAAATATAGTTATTTATCATTCGCTGATTTATTGTTTATGGCTGTGAAAATTTACCTTGGTTATTTTATTTTTTCGCCTGCGGGCTTCGGCTAAATATCCGCTTTGTTATCGTGGTGTTAATTTCTCATCCATTCATATTGATAGCGGTAATTGATGCCGCTACAGTAGGGCAATTATCCTCTCTCTTTATAGGCGAATAATGAAAATTAACGTCGTCGGCACCAGCGGCAGCGGTAAAAGTACCCTGGCGCGTCAACTGGCGGAACGGCTTGGTGTGCCCTATATCGAGATGGACAGGCTGTATTGGCGGCCCGAATGGCAGGGAACGCCCGATGACGCGTTCCTGGCGCGGCTTGAACAGACGCTGGCCGAAGCGGGGGAGGGCTGGGTGCTGGACGGCAATTACAGCCGCACGCAGCCGATCAAGTGGCGCGAGGTCGATTATATTCTGTGGCTGGACTACGGTTTCGGCCGCACGCTGTGGCAGGCCGTGCGCCGCGCGTGCCGACGCGCGGCCGGCAAAAGCGAGCTGTGGCCGGGCACCGGCAATCGGGAAAGCTTCCGCCGTTCTTTCTTCAGCCGCGAGTCGATCGTGCTCTGGACGATCCGCACTTACTCGAAGAACCGGCGAAAATACCTGGCGGAGATGGCTCGTCCCGACGCCGGACGCCGTTTCGTGCGCCTGCGTTCTCCCCGCCAGGCCGCCGATTTTCTACGGGCGCTGCCGCAGGTTCACAGCAGCAGACGGTGATGGATCCTCACCACCGCTTTCTTGATTTGCTGTGGCCGCTGCCACACGCAGCCGGTCTTGTGCGGCTCCATCTGGAAAAAGAGGGCGAACATGCCGTGCGTCATGTGCAGTGTTTGCGGGTGGCGTTTGATGTCCAGCAGCAGCAGATCGCTATTTTCCGCGTGGGGTTGTTCGCGATGTCCGTTGCCCGCCAGACCGTATTCGATGCGCTCTTCACCGCTGATCAGCAGATGCAGCGCAATGTATTCCTGATGCATTTCGGCGCGCTTTTCCGCCGCCGGCGCGGTGGTCAGCGTCATCACGTCCATAAAGATGTTGTCGCCGTCGATCGGGTGATGCCCCAGCGCCAGTTCTGGCAGGTCGCATCGGCGCAATTCGGTCAGGGTTGAAACCAGCGCCGGCGCGAGTCCGCGGCCGAAGCGTGGGTTGAACAGGCTGTTGTGAATCACTGTTATTCTCCATGTGAGCGAAAGTCCAAAGAGCCTGCGATACAGGCTAAGGGGAAGTATGCCGACTTGTCACGAGGAAAACAGTTAACCCGCCTGCATTCCGACGTTGCGGTCTGCAGGCGAGTCGGGTCATCAGGAAAGGCTTTCGAGGCGAGGTTTGGGGCGAATGGTGAGGGCGGAGCCCATGGAGGCGGCGATGATCGCCGCCAGCGCCAGCCATTGCACGCCGCTCAGGTGTTCGCCGAGGAACAGCATGCCGGATAACGCCGCCATCGCCGGTTCCAGGCTCATCAAGGTGCCGAAGGTGCGCGCCGGAATTTTGGGCAGCGCGATGATCTCCAGCGAATAAGGCAGCGCGGTGGAGAGGATCGCCACCGCCAGCGCTATCGGCAGAATCTCAACGTTGAACAGCACGCTGCCGGTTTGCCAGGCGCCGATCGGGCAGAACACCAACGCGGCGATCAGCGAGCCGAGCGCCACCGTGCCGGGGCCGTGATCGCCGCCGGCCTTCTGGCCGAAGATGATATAGACCGCCCAGCAGGCGCCGGCGCCGAGCGCGCAGGCGGCACCGAACGGGTCGATTCCGCCTACGCCGTGACCAAGCGGCAGCAGGAACCACAGCCCGGCGATCGCCAACGCCACCCAAAGGAAGTCAATCGGCCGCCGCGACGAGAACATGGCCACCGCCAGCGGGCCGGTAAACTCCAGCGCCACGGCGATGCCGAGCGGCACGGTGCGCAACGACAGGTAGAACAGGTAGTTCATCGCGCCGAGCGACAGGCCGTAAATCAACAGCGGCAAGCGGCTGCCGGCGGCGATGCGCATGCGCCACGGGCGGAAGATGATGAACAGAATCAGGGTGCCAATGAAAAGACGCAGCGTCGTGATGCCTTCCGCGCCCACGATCGGGAACAGGCTTTTGGCCAACGAAGCGCCGCTCTGGATCGACACCATGGCGATGATTAACAGACAAATGGGCAGCAGCGCGGAGGGCGCTCTGCCGGCAGTAGATAACGACATCCTTAACGGGCCTTTTATGCGCCGTTCCTCAGCCTTGAGAAAACGGTCGAAACGGGGATGCGAGCAGTGTAAATGAAATGGCGAAAATCTGTCTGAGAAAAGCGCGCATCGCGGTGAAATCCGCCGATCCTCGGATGAGATGTGGCGGATTTGGTCAAAAAATGCGCTTTTTCTTAAGAATTATCTGGATATTAAATAGGTGATTTTTGTCACAGAAAGTCGTAGAATACGGCCGAAAATAGAGCGAAAAGAAGAAGATACACTGTTCTTGAAATCTTCTGTTACACGATATAAAGCATTAGACACTCATTTCAAGGCAGAGTTTCACGCTAATTTTTGTTATATTTTCAAAGCATGAACAAATGGATGTACTTAATAATAAAACGCGTTTGAGGTGGTTATGAAAAAAATTGCATGTCTTTCCGCAGTAGCAGCTTGCGTATTAGCAGTTAGCGCAGGTACCGCATTCGCTGGTCAGAGCACCGTATCCGCTGGCTATGCGCAGGGTGATTTCCAAGGCGTTGCTAACAAAGCCGACGGTTTCAACCTGAAATACCGTTACGAGTTCGACAACAACCCACTGGGCGTAATCGGTTCCTTTACCCACCTGGAAAAGGACGGTTCTCAGGACGGTTTCTATAACAAAGCTCAGTACAACTCTATCTCTGCCGGTCCAGCATACCGCATCAATGACTGGGCGAGCATCTACGGTCTGGTTGGCCTGGGTTACGGTAAATTCACTACCAACGCTCAGAACGGCACTTCTCGTCACGACACCGCTGACTACGGCTTCACCTACGGCGCCGGTCTGCAGTTCAACCCAATCGAGAACGTTGCCCTGGATGTCGGTTACGAGCAGAACCGCATTCGCAGCGTTGACGTTGGCACCTGGAACGTTGGCGTAGGCTACCGCTTCTAAGTGTGTTCGTGCCTGCGGGCATGAACCTGCGGCCTTGTTTGCCGCACCCATAAAAAATCCGCCTCCGGGCGGATTTTTTTTTATCTGTCATTCACCGCCGCGCCCCGTCGGCTGCGTCGAAAAGCGCGCGCTGCGGGCATCGCGCTCGTAGCCTTGCGGCTCGGTCAACAACCCGTACAGCTCGGGGCGCCGCCCGTAGATCCAGCGGCGACCGGTGCTGAGCGGGATTAGCGTCAGATCGAGCTCGGCGCTGACCATCCGGTCTTCCGCCGCCCAGGTCTCCGCCACGATCCGGCCGTAAGGATCGAGGATCATCGCGTTGCCGGTGCGTATTTCATCGTCATCTCGGCCCACGCCGTTGCTGAACAGCAAGAACAGCCCGTTGTCGTGAGCGCGCGACGGCAGCCAGCGCATCAGCCAGCCGCGGCCGTGTTCGCCGCGAAAGGCGGCTTCTATCGCCTGCGGATCTTCCACGCGCCGCTGCCACAGCGCCTGCGGGATCGGCTTCATGCCGTGCGGGCTGCGCGAATGGGTGCCGCCGGTCTGGTGCGGGGCGATCAGCACCTCCGCGCCCAGCAGCGCCGTTGCGCGCACATTCTCCACCAGATTATTGTCCCAGCAGATCAATACGCCCACGCGTACGCCCCAGGGGGTATCGAACACCGTATAGCGGTCGCCGCTGGCGATAGCCGGGTGCTCGAAGGCGTGCAGTTTGCGGTGCACATGCAGTTCGCCGTCCGGCAGACAAACGGCATAGGCGTTGTAACACAGGCCGTCATCGCCCAGCTCGATCAGCCCGACGCCAATCGCCATGTTGTAACGCTCAGCCAGCGGGCGAATGCGCGCCAGCGAAGGGCTGCTCACGATCGGCTCCGCCAGCGCCCGCACTTCGGCGTCGGACAGATGGCGCACGTGCCAATAGCCGGTGACGCACATTTCCGGGAAGGCCAACAGTTGTATCTGTTGTTCGGCCGCTTCCGCGATAAAGCGTTCCATGGTCGACAGGTTGTAATTCTTGTCATTGGCGCGATGCTGGAATTGCACCGTGGCGGCGCGTAATGAGGTGGTCATGGGATCTCTCCGGTTGGGGTCTGCATTGATTACAGCAGGCGAATTGATTACTGTATAATCAATTAAATTCCTTATTTGATAACCTAATGGAATGGATATAAAACAACTGCGCGCCCTGGTGGCGCTGGCGGAGCAGGGCAACTATCGGCAGGCGGCGAGCCTGCTGTGTATCAGCCAACCGGCGCTGAGCAAGCAAATTCAGGCGCTGGAAGCCCAGCTTGACGTTCGGCTGTTCGAGCGCGGCCGACAAGGGGCGGTGCTCACTGCCGGCGGGCGGCGGCTTTACCCGGAGGCGCAGGCGCTGGTGGAACAGTATCAGCAGTTTCAGCGGCGCGCGCGGCGGGTAGCGCTCGGGGAAGCGGGGCGGCTGGCGCTGGGGTTTGGCCTGTCCAGTTTTCATCTGGCGCCGCAGCTGGTGGCCGCCTTTCGCCAACGGTTTCCCGAGGTGGCGATTGGCCTCGAAGATCTGCCGTCGGAGCGGCAGTATCAGCTGTTGCTGCAGGGAGAGTTGCAGGCGGGGTTCGTGCGCTTGCCGGTCAATACGCCGCTGTGCGGCGTCGCGTTGTTGAGCGATCGGTTGGTGCTGGCCGCGCCGGGCGCGCTGGCGCTGCGCGCCGACGAGCTGATGACGCGTTTCAATCAGCTGCCGCTGTTGCAATTGACCCCTAAACGCGGGCGCGGGCTGAGCGATCAGTCGCTGCGGTTTATCGCCGCTCACCGCCTGACGCCGAACGTGGTGCAGCAGGCCGGCGACATCCAGACGCTGTTGGCGTTGGTCGCCGCCGGCGTCGGCGTCGCGCTGCTGCCGCACAGCATCACGCATATCGCGCCGGCCGGCATCGACATTTTACCGCTGAGCGGCGAGGAGACGGAGTGGCAGGTCGGTATCGCCTGGGATCCGCAGCGCACCGACGCGCTGCGGGACAACTTCATTCAGACGGCGTTGGCGGTGCAACGCGCTTAGGCATTCAAAGCGGGCAGTGCATCACCACGATCGGGTTTTGATGGTACTCGCTGCGGTGGCTTTCGCTGAAGCCGACCTTTTTCGCCAACGCCAGCGAAGCCTGGTTTTCAGGTGAGATGATGCAGACGGTTTTTTCCCCCGGCAGGTGCGTTTTCCCCCAGGCCAGCGCCGCCCGCAGCGCCTCGGTGGCATAGCCTTTGCCGTGCGCCGAACTCACCAGCGTCCAGCCCATCTCCGGCGCATCGAGCGCCGGGGTGATGTCGCGCAGGAAGTTGGAAAAGCCGATGCTGCCGAGGTACTCGCCGCTCTGCTTGTCACGCACCGCCCAATACCCGTATCCCAACAGCGCCCAGTGGCCAACGTAGCGCATCAGGCGCCCCCAGGAGTCTTCCCGGTCGCGCGGGGTGCCGCCGATATAGCGCACCACCAGCGGGTCGGCCCACAGCGCGGCCAGCGAGTCGAAGTCGTCCAGCGTGTGCGCGTCCAGCCGCAGGCGTTCGGTGATAAGCGTTGGCGCGGTGTTGATTACGGTCATGTTGCTGCTCCTGCACAGGGTGAAAGGCGATGAAAAACAACGGCGTTCAGTATGCCAGAGAAATCACGCCGCCAGCCACAACAGCCAGGTGAACAGGAAGCCGCTCAGGCCGAGCAGGGTGGTCAACACCGTCCAGGTCTTCAGGCCATCGGCCACCGACAGCCCCAGATAGCGCGTGACGATCCAAAAACCGGAGTCGTTGACGTGCGAAAGCCCGAGCCCGCCGAAACAGGTCGCCAGCGTTACCAGCACCAGCTGCAGCTGATTCAAGCCGCTGACCGCTTCCGACAACAGGCCGCCGGTGGTCAGGATCGCCACGGTGGCGGAACCCTGCGAGGCGCGCAGCGCCAGCGAAATGATAAACGCGGCGGGCACCAGCGGCAGGCCGATGGCCGTCAGCACTTCCGCCAGCGCCTTGCCGACGCCGGACTCCACCAGCACCTTGCCGAACACGCCGCCCGCGCCGGTTACCAGGATCACCACTGCGGCGGTCGGCAGCGCGGCCCCCATCACGTCGCCGGCGTGTTGCAGGCTCCAGCCGCGGCGCAGCGCCAGGAAATAGAAGGCCAACAGCAGGGCGATCATCAGCGCCACCGCCGGCGACCCTAGCAGCGACAGCGCGTCGCGCAGCGCCGAGCCGGCCGGCAACAGCGTGGCGGAGACGGTGCCGAGCATGATGATGGCGATCGGGATGACGATCAGCGCCGCCACCAGGCCGGCGCCGGGTGGGTTGATGCGATCGCTGAGCGGCGCGTGATCTTCCGGACGCGGCTCCGGCGCCGCCAGCTGCAGCTGTTCCAGCACCTCTATCGATAACGGATAGGTTTTGCGGTTGAGGTAGTTGGCGGCGAAATAGCCGATAACGCCGACCGGAATACAGATCGCGAGGCCGATAATGGTTAGCCAGCCGATGTCGGCGTTGAGCAAGCCGGCGGCGGCGACCGGGCCGGGGTGCGGCGGCAGCGCGACGTGTACCGTCAACATCACGCCGGCCATCGGCAGGCCGAACTTGAGCGGCGACACTTTGGCGACCTTGGCGAAACCATAGATAATCGGCGCCAGAATGATAAAGCCGACGTCGAAGAAGACCGGAATGCCGAGAATAAACGCGGCGAGGGTCAGCGCCGCGACGGTATGTTTCGGCCCCAGACCCTGGCTGAAACGCTGCGCCAGCGACTCGGCGCCGCCCGATTGTTCGATCATGCGGCCGAGCATCGCCCCCAGACCAATGATGATGGTCACCGAGCCGAGCACGCCGCCCATTCCGGCGGTCATCACTTTCATCACTTCGCCGGTCGGAATGCCGCTGGCCAGCGCCACCAGCAAACTGACCACCAACAGCGCGACAAAGGGTTGCACCTTCGCCTTAATCACCATCAATAACAGCAGCACCACGCCGAGTACGGCAATCAGCAACAGCAGAGAGGTAGACATGAAAAAAGCCTTTCGTTGGGTAAGCGTTGGGCACCGCGATCGCCGCGTGGCGATACGGGTGCGTTTCATTGTTATAAAATCGATTTCCTGGTGTCGGCGTGCGGCTTTAGCGGTAAGGCTTCAGCCAGCCGAGCCCGGCGGCGGTGTCGCCGCGCGGGCGGTATTCGCAACCGATCCAGCCCTGATAGCCGAGCGCATCCAGCTTGTCGAACAGCCACGGGTAATTCAGTTCGCCCTCGTCCGGCTCATGGCGATCCGGCACCGAGGCTATCTGGATATGCGCGTAGCGCCCGGCCAGCGTCTCCAGCAGCCCGCTGATATTGCCGTCCACCAACTGCGCGTGGAAAAAATCGAACTGGATGAACACGTTCGGTCTTTCGATCGCCGCCACCGCTTCCGCCGCCTGATGCTGACTGGCGAACAGGTAGTCGGGCTTGACCGGCGGGCTGAGCGCCTCGATCAGCACCTTGACGCCATGCGGCGCAAAAGCGTCGGCGGCATAACGCGCATTGGCGATAAAGGTGTCGAGATAACGCCGTCGATCCGCGCCTGCGGGCACCACGCCGGCCATCAGGTGCACGCAGGGGCAGGAAAGGGCGATGGCGTAGGCCAGCGCGCGATCGATATCGGCGCGCGCATCCCGTTCGCGGCCCGGCAGCGCCGCCAGCCCCCATTCGCCGGCGGCGGCATCGCCGGGCGCGGTGTTGAACAGCACCTGTTGCAGGCCGTGTTCGCGCAGTTTCTCGGCCAACAGATCGGCGGGATGCTCGTAAGGGAACAGGAATTCCACCGCGCTGAAGCCCTGTGCGGCAGCGGCGGCAAAGCGATCGAGGAACGGCACCTCGGTAAACATCATCGACAAATTGGCGGCAAATTTAGGCATGGTTCAGCTCCGTAATTCGGCAATTTCATCAGCGGTCAAATAGCGGATCGGACGATCGCCGAGGGTGAAGATCAGCCGCGCTGCATCTTCCATCTCTTCGGTATTGTCCGCCGCCGCTCGCAGGTCTTTACCCGTCACCACTGGCCCGTGGTTGGCCAGCAAAAAGGCGCGGTGGGTCGGCGCCAGGCGGGCCAGATCCTGCGCCAGCCTTTCGTCGCCGGGCCGGTAGTAAGGCACCACCGGCACCTTGCCGACGCGCATCACCACATAGGGGGTGAACGGTTTGATGGCGTTGTCGGCGTCCAGCCCCTGCAGGCAAGAGAGCGCCGTGAGGTAGGTGCAATGCAAGTGCACTACCGCTTTGCATTCGGGGTTGTTCAGATAGAGCGCCCGATGAAAGCTGATCTCTTTCGACGGTTTGTCGCCGGAGAGCCAGTCGCCGTTCAGGCTCACTTTAGACAGGCGATCGGCCTGCAGCTCGCCGAGACAGGAGCCGGTCGGCGTCGCCAGCAGCGCGCCGTCCGGCAGCAACAGCGAGAGGTTGCCGGCGGAGCCGGTGGCGTAGCCGCGTTGGAAAAACGAGGCGCCCAGGCGCACCATCTCTTCACGCGCCTGCTGTTCAATCGTCATGCTCATACCGGGAACTCCGTTTGCGCGCGCGCGAAGAAGGCTTCATCGCCAAAATTACCCGATTTCAGCGCCAGGGAAATCGCCCGATCGCTGGCACGCACCCAGGGAACGCCGGGGGAAATGCTGGGGCCGATATGGAAGCCGCGAATACCCAGCGCCTGCGTGACCACGCCGGAGGTTTCGCCGCCGGCGACGATAAAGCGGCTGAATCCCAACTGGCGCAGTTGCACCACCAGCTCGGCGAACAAAGCTTCCACCGCCTCGCTGGCGGCGGCGCCATGCCGTTGTTGCGTTTGCTGCAGCGACTCCGGCGATGCAGTGGCGTAGATCAGCGGGGCAAGCGCTTCTCCGGCATGGCGCTGCGCCCAGTGCGCCAACTCGACGGCGTAGGCGGCGCGCGTCTGGGGATCGAAGCAACGGTCGATATCGATGGCCTGCGCCGCCGCGCGTTCGCGATAGTGCGCCACCTGCCGGTTAGTCATGACGGAGCAGGAGCCAGACAGTACCGCCGCCTTTTCCCCCAGCGGCGCGCCGGCCGCTTCTGCCGCGCGATCGCCGTTCTGCGCCCATTGCCGCGCCAAACCGATCGCCAGGCCCGAACCGCCGGTCACCAGCTTCATCGTTTTCAACGCTTCGCCCTGGGTAAGCAGATGCCGTTCGTTGAGCGTGTCCAGCACCGCGTAGCGCACGCCTTCCTGCGCCAGTTGCTGCAGCTTCTCGCTGACTGCCTCGGCGCCGCGATCCATTTCCGCCGCCGTCACCAGCCCACAGCGTCCGGCGGCCTGGGATTCCATCAGGCGAAGCAGGTTGCTGTCGGTCATCGGCGTGACCGGGTGATGACGCATGCCGGACTCAGACAGCATCTGTTCCCCGACGAACAGGTAGCCCTGATAGACCGTGCGGCCGTTTACCGGCAGCGCCGGGGAAACAACCGTGAAATTTTCCCCCAGCGCGGCGAGCAGGGCGTCGGTCACCGGGCCGATATTGCCCCGTGCGGTGCTGTCGAAGGTGGAGCAGTACTTGAAGTAGAACTGGCGGCAGCCCTGTTTTTGCAACCAGGCCAGCGCTTGCAATGCCTGTTCGATCGCCTGCTCTGCCGGGCAGGAGCGCGATTTCAGGCTGATGACGACCGCCTGAGCGTCGACCGGCGTTTCGTCCTGCGGCACGCCGTTCAACTGCACCGTCGGCAGGCCGTTTTGCACCAGAAAGCTGGCGATGTCGGTCGCGCCGGTAAAATCATCCGCGATTACGCCGAGTTGCATCAGAGCGTCTCCTTTTTCTGCGGCAGATCGATGCCGGCAAAGATTTTGATTACCGCGCTGTCATCTTCTTTACCGTAGCCGGCGTTGCTGGCGGCGGTAAACATGGTGAAGGCGGTGGAGGCCAGCGGCAGCGGGAAATGCAGCGCCTTGGCGGTATCCGCCACCAGCCCCAGATCCTTGACGAAGATATCCACCGCCGATTTGGGCGTATAGTCGCCGTCGACCACGTGGCGCATGCGATTTTCGAACATCCAGGAGTTGCCGGCGGCGTGGGTGACGACGTCATACATGACGTCCAGCGGGATGTTGGCGCGGGCGGCCAGCGCCATGGCTTCCGCTCCGGCGGCGATGTGCACGCCGGCCAACAGCTGGTGGATGATTTTTACCGTCGCGCCCAGGCCGATGGTTTCGCCGATGCGGTAAACCTTGCCGGCGATGGCGTCCAGCACGGGTTGCAGGCGCGCGAAGGTGGCGTCGGCGCCGGCGGCCATCACCGTCATCTGGCCTTCTTCCGCCTTGGCCGCCCCGCCGGAAACCGGCGCGTCCAGCATCGCCAGGCCATAGTCCAGCAGCCGTTGCTCGATCTGTTTGGCGTCATCGGCGGAAATGGTCGAAGACACCATCACCGCCGTGCCCGGCTTGAGCTGCGGCGCCAGGCCTTGCTCGCCGAACAGGATTTGCTTCACCTGCGCGGTGTTCACCACCAGCAGCAACACGGCGTCCAGCTCGGCGGCGAAGTCGCAGGCGCTGGTAGACGCTTGTTTCGCGCCAGCCTGTTGCAGCGCCGCCAGCGCGTGCGGATTGAGATCGGCGCCGTAGGTGGTCAATCCGGCGCGGAGGCATGAACGCGCGGCGCCCATGCCCATCGCCCCCAGACCGATGACGCAAACGGCATAATTCCCTGGGTGTGTCATACTGCACTCCTGTTAATTTTAGTGATAATTTGTTTTGTTGTGTTAAATGTAAGCGCTTGTCGGCTGATTATCCGCGATCGCTATCACAATAATTAACAATGCGTGAAACGGGTTTTTCGTGCGATTTCTGGCCTGAAGCAACATTACTATTATGTTTTTAAATAAGTTTATTTTTGGCTGGCCTAACTGCGCTCGCCGTCACGCTGCGAGAAATTAGGGCTATCGGCGAACGAAAATTGACGTAAAATCACAATTATTATCACCGCAGCAACGAGAGGGAACCGTGATACCTGTAGAACGCCATCAACAAATTCTTGCGCTGGTATCCGAACGCGGCGTCGTCAGCATCGCCGAGCTGACCGAACGGCTGGGGGTGTCACATATGACGATCCGCCGTGACGTGCAAAAGCTGGAAGAGCAGGGGGCGGTGCAGTCGGTCTCGGGCGGCGTGCAGGCGCCGGAACGGGTGGCGAGCGAACCTTCTCACCAGACCAAAGAGGGGATGTTCGGCCGGCAGAAAATCGCCATCGGTCGGCTGGCGGCGCGGCAAATTCCCGCCAATGGCTGTATCTATCTGGATGCCGGCACCACCACGCTGGCGCTGGCGAAACAGATCGGAGAACGTGACGATTTGACGGTGGTGACCAACGACTTTGTCATCGCCGGGTTCCTGATAGAGCATAGCCAGTGCCGAATCATCCACACCGGCGGCACCGTGTGCCGGGAAAACCGTTCCTGCGTCGGCGAGGCGGCGGCGCAGGCGCTGCGCGGTCTGTTTATCGATCTGGCGTTCATCTCCGCCTCTTCGTGGAGCATGCGCGGCCTGTCGACGCCGAACGAAGATAAGGTGATGGTGAAGAAGGCCATCGTCGAGGCCAGCCGCCGCCGCATTCTGCTCAGCGATACGTCCAAATACGGCAAAGTCGCCACCTATCTGGCGCTGCCGATCGCTGCCTTTGACGCCGTCATTACCGACGAAGGGTTGCCCGCCGCCGCGCGGGAGGCCATTGAGCAAGCGGGGATTGCATTGCTGACGGCGGGAGAAGAAGAATAAGAACGAACCGGAATCAGGATGAAAGTTCGGTATCGATGCTACGTGCGGGCGGTTCACTGGCTTCAACGCCGCCGCGTTCACGCCATTCGCGGCGCCTTTGTTCCCACCACTCTTCGTGGAAGGCTTGCATCTCTTTCAGGCGCTGTTCCTTAACGTGCTGTTGGCAAGTATGGGATGCTATGGGGGCTACGTGGGATTTCGATGACATAGAGGCCGTCCTTTATAAACTCTATTTTGTATAAATAATGCCCTTTGTGCGCGTATTTTTTCAACAAAAAATCATAAATTTTAGCTAATGCTGGCCTTAACGGTGCACTTAAGATGATCCTGGCATGATACTGATAGGCAAACTTGAGAAGAGTTTCCCCGATGCCAACAACGAATAAGCGTTCGCGTTGGAGAAGGGTATAATGCATTGCAGTATAGGTATCGAAAGCTGAGCGCCGATGCCTGTTTACGTCGCTCAACGCCTTAACATCATAAAACTCCAGAGAGAAAGCATTATTGAGGAGAGCAGTGTCCACATACACTGGGGCAAACCAATGGTGCATGTTTTGCCCAATTCTCTTGAAATCCAAATGATAGATGGCCGATTTACCATCACCTTTTCTGACGGCAATCTGATATCTGTATGTGTCTGCTATTCCAGTGTGTGACTCCCTCACATCAATATCCATGATAAAATCCTTTTTACTATTATTTTTCCTATAGTTATCCCTTTTGTGACGAACAGATTATTAACCGCGGCGGAGACGATCCTCCAGCCGCCGATGAAGGTTGTGCGCAGCGCCGCGCAAAACTAAATGCCGCTGAACCAGTTGTAGCCCTGATCCTCCCAATAGCCGCCCGGATTGACGTCGCTGACGAAGATCGCGGCGATATGTTTGGCGTTTTTGAACCCCAGCTTGGTCGGCACGCGCAGCCGCAGCGGGTAGCCGTAGTCCGCCGGCAGCGCCTTGCCGCCGAAATCCAGCGCCAGGATGGTCTGCGGGTGCAGCGCGGTGGCCATGTCGAGGCTGGCGTAGTAACGATCGGCGCATTTGAAGCCGACGTAACCGGCATTCAGATCCGCGCCGACGTGCTGCAGAAAGGTGCGCAGCGGCACGCCGCCCCATTGGCCAATGGCGCTCCAGCCCTCAATGCAGATCAGGCGCGTGATCTGGCTTTGCTGCGGCAGCCGCTGCAGCTGTTCCAGCGTCCAGGGCGCTTTTTTCTCCACTTTCCCCGCGACCTCAAGCCGGTAGCCGGCGAGATCGATCTCGGGGACGTTGTATTCCGGGTAAAATGCGTTAAAGGGGAAGGGGTGAGTGATCTGGTCCGGCCGGTAAGTTTGCGCCAACCGCTGGCCGCTGAACAGCCAGGCCTGCACCCGGTCGTTCCAGCGCGACATAGCCCACAGCACCTTATCCACCCGATCGCCGTCTTGCAGATTACACCCGGTCAGCATGGCGATGCCGCCCAGCGTCAGCCCGGAGCGCAACATCAGCCGGCGTTGCAGATTGACCAGCTGCTTTTTTTGGTCCGGTTCCAGCGTCGGCGCGGTTGCCCGCTGTTTTTTCTCATTCATGTTTGCCACCCGTTATCATCGCCCACAGGGTTTTGGGCACGACAACCACCATAAAGACGTGGATCGCCACAAACAGGCCGATGCCGGCCATGGCGAAGAAATGCACGTAGCGCGCGAAGTCGAAGCCGCCAAACAGCGCGACCAATCCCTGCAGCTGAACCGGTTTCCAAATCGCCAGGCCAGACAGCACCAGTAATAGCCCCAGCGCCAGTACGCCGAGGTACATCAGTTTCTGAATGGCGTTGTAGCGGCCATGCCGGTGGCGCAGGCGCAGCGTCATCGCCAGCCAGATATCCTGCCGCAGCGCGTCGGCGCGAAGCGGCAACAGATCGCGGCGAAAATGGCCGCTGAACAGGCTCCACAGCAGATAGCAGACGGCGTTGAGCGCCAATAGCCACATCACCGCCAAATGCCAACCAATCGCGCCGCCCAGCCAACCGCCGAGCGTCATCTGCGGCGGAAAGCGGAAATCGAACAGCGGCGAGGCGTTGTAGATTTCCCAACCGCTCATGAACATGCACACCATGGCGAACAGGTTGATCCAATGAGTGATTCGAACCGGCCAGCGATGCACCGGCGGCGACGCGTTGGTCTTCATGGCATTCCTCCGGTTACATCGGCGGCACGGTGCCGTCTTTGCCGGCGGAAATGCGCGTGGCGACGCGCTGGCCCTTATCGTCGGCGGCGGAGAACAGCACGATGTGCACGCCCGGTTTCAGCAGGCTCAGATCGCCCGGATCCAGCGTCACGATCGGCACGTCTTCCGGCACGACGACGGTTTTCTGCTGGTTGCCATAGGTGACGGTCAGGGTGCGGCCGTTGGATTTCACCAGCTTGCCGACGGTGCCGTTGGTCATGGTGTCCACTTTGCCGTCGGCGGATTCCCAGGCCGAATGCCCTTCGCCGGTGCCGCGCAGGCTGGCGGCGAACACGTGCACTTCCAGTGCCTTGAGCGTGCCGTCCGGCTGCGGCACGGCGGCGGTGCCGATAAAGCTGTCCGGCTTGATATCGTCCAGCGTGGCTTTGGAAACGCTGAGCACTTTAGTTTGATCGTTCAGCTTGACGCTGAGTGTCTCGCCCTTGCGGTCGGTCAGCTGCAGATTGCCGTCGGCAACTTGCGTGATGGTGCCGCGCAGCGGCGCAATCACCTTGCCCGGCGTTTGGGCGGCGGCGGCCAATCCGCTGGAAAGCAGTAACGTGGACAACAGTAAACCGGCTATACGATGACGGGTAATCATAACGTTCTCCTGAAATGAGTTTGCCGGTTAAGCATGGTTGACCTACTGGGTCAGCGCCATGGCCGTTTGATGACATTAATGTCATCAAGTTTGTCCGCCGAAGCTGCTAGTATTTTTGCAGACGTAACGAGGTGGCGAGCATGCGAATACTGGTAGTTGAAGACGATATCGGCACAGGGGATTACCTGAAGAAAGGGTTGGGGGAAGCCGGCTATGGCGTCGATTTGGCGCGCAACGGCACCGACGGGCTGTTTCGCGCGTTGGAGCAGGACTACGATGCGATCGTGCTCGATGTCATGCTGCCGGGGCTGGATGGCTGGCAGATCATCGAGGTATTGCGCAAGAAAAGCGACGTGCCGATCCTGTTTCTCACCGCCCGCGATGGCGTGCAGGATCGCATCCACGGTCTGGAGCTGGGCGCGGACGACTATCTTATCAAACCGTTTTCCTTTACCGAGCTGGTGCTGCGTTTGCGCACCTTGCTGCGCCGCGGGCCGGCGCGCGAAGCCGATCATTACGCCATCGCCGATCTGCAGTTGGACGTATTGCGCCGCCGGGCGGTGCGCCAGGATCAGGTGATCCCGTTGACCAATAAAGAATTCATGCTGCTGCATCTGCTGGTGCGGCGCGAAGGCGAAGTGCTGTCGCGCACGCAGATAGCCTCTCAGGTATGGGACATGAATTTCGATAGCGACACCAATGTGGTTGACGTGGCGATCAAACGCCTGCGCGCCAAAATCGACCGGCCGTTCGACGTCAAGCTGATCCACAGCGTGCGCGGCATCGGCTATGTTTGCGAGCCGCGCTCGTGAACGCCCGAGCTTCACGTCGGCCGGTGTCGCTGACGCTGCGTACAGCCATGCTGTTCGCTCTGGTGGCCGCCTGCGTGGTGAGCGGGGCGGGCTGGTATCTGTTCGGCGCGATGCGCCAGGAAATGACGCTCCGCAGCGATCTGCAGGTGACCGGGCGCGTAGAGTATTTCCGCCATTTACTGGGGCAGCGCTTTCCTTTGGCGCGCCTGACCGCCAATAACGGCCTGTTCGAAAATATGCTGGGCAATGAACAGGATGTGTTGATTTTCCAAATTCCGGGGCAAAAACCGCTCATCAATGTGAATCCGGCCAGGGTGGCCCTGCCGCCGATCGCGCCGACGCCGCCCGAACAGGCTCAGACGCTGGCCGCCGTGCGCGGCGGGGAGACGGCGCAGGGGGTGCCGCTGCGCGCGGCATCGGCGATGGTGCGTCTGGAAGACGGCAGTTTGCTGCAGATCTCCGCCGCGCACGTCATGGTCAACGAGCAGAAGATGCTGGCGCGTTACCTGTGGCGCATTGTCGCGGCGGTCATTGTGGCTTTCCTGCTGATTGCGCTGCTGGGCTATGGGGTCATGCGCCGGGGATTGAAGCCGCTATGGCGCATGGCGGCGCAGGCGTCGCAGATCGCGCCCAATACATTGTCCACTCGCCTCAGCGAACAGGGGGCGCCGAAGGAGTTGCAGCAATTGACCCGGTCGTTCAATGCGATGCTCGATCGGTTGAATGAAGGCTATCAGCGGCTGACGCAGTTTTCCGCCGATCTGGCCCATGAGATCCGCACGCCGGTGGGCGCGTTGATGGGCCAGTGTCAGGTGGCGCTGTATCAACCCCGCAGCGTGGAGGAGTACGAAACCCTATTGTCGAACAATATGGACGAGCTGGAGCGTATTTCGCGCATGGTGGAAAACATCCTGTTTCTGGCGCGCGCCGGTGAGGCGCAATCCGCGCTGAACTACAGTCGTCTGGAGGTAGCGGCCGAGCTGCGGCGGGTGGCGGATTACTTTGAAGGGCTGGCGGAAGAACGCGGCATCGCGCTGAGCTGCGAAGGGGAAGGAGAGCTGAAGGCGGACGCGATGTTGTTCCAGCGGGCGCTGAGCAACCTGGTGGCCAACGCGGTGCGCTATGCCGATGAAAACAGCCTGATCGTGTTGCGGGCTGAACGGCGTGCCGATGCCTGGTGGGTGCAGGTCATCAATCAGGGGCCGCCGATCGCGCCGACGCATCTGGAAAAGCTGTTCGATCGTTTCTACCGCGCCGATCCCGCGCGCAGCGCCGGCAGCCACGCCAGCGGCCTCGGGCTGTCCATCGTGCGCGCCATCATGACGCTGCACGGCGGTGAGGTGCGCGCCGAATGTATCGAGCGCGCGCCTGTCGCCAGCCTCATTTTCAGCCTGCGGTTCCCGCTAGCGCAATAACCGATATGCCGGATTAACGCGGCGGAATGGCAAAGCGGAAGCAGGCGCCGCTTTGCGGTTGTTCGATCAGCTGAATGTCGCTGTCGTGCAGCTGCAGAATGCGCCGCACGATCATTAACCCCAGCCCGCCGGCGGGGCGTCGGGCGCCGCTCAGGACAGACGGCCGTACGAACAGATCGGCGCGCAGCGTCTGCGGAATGCCGGGGCCGCTGTCGCTGACCTGCACCATCACCTGGTCTTCCTGCCGCCACAGCCGCACGCCGATGTCGCCGCCGGGCGGCGTATGGCGAATGGCGTTGTCCAACAGGTTGGTCAGCACCCGCTCAATCATGCTGAGATCGGCGAACACCGGCGGCACGCCGGGGGCGATGTCGGCGTGCAGCCGCTGGTTGCGCGCCTCCGCCGCCAGCTCGAACTTCTGGAACACGTCCTGCAGCAGCTCGCTGAGGGAGAAGGGTTCTTTCTGCGGTTTCACCACGCCATATTCCAGCCGCGCCAGCTCGAACAGCTCCTGCGCCAGCTTGCCCACCTTGCGGCTCTGCGCCAGCGCGATCTCCAGATAGCGCCGCCGATCGGCGTCGCTCAGGGTGGCGGCCTTGACCGACAGCGTTTCCAGATAGCCGTGCAGCGAGGTGAGCGGGGTGCGCAGATCGTGCGAGACGTTGGCGATGAATTCGCGCCGCAGCCGATCCTGCTGCGCCAGCGTTTGCCACTGTTCGGCGAGGCGCTGCGCCATGCGGTGGAAGGCCTGTTGCAGCTGGCTCACCTCGTCGCGCCCGGCCGGCACCGCCGGCAGCGCCGCGTAGGCCTGCACTGCCTCAATGCCGCCGCTGTCCAGCGCATTGACCTGACGGGTCAGGCGCCGGATGGGGCGAGTGACCCAGTAGAACGCGAAACCGCCGGCCAGCAGGCTGAACAGCACCATCACCCCGGAGGTCCACAGCGCCATTCTGGCCGCCGAGTTGAACTGGGCGTTGCTGGCCAACGCCGTGTACTCTTCACCGAGCAAGACCACATACAGATAGCCCTCGACCCGGCCGTCGACCTTCAGCGGCGCAACGCTGAACACCTTGCGCCCGTCCGCGCTGCGCGGATCGTCGCCGTACACCGGCATCTGCGCGCCATCGAGCAGCGCCTGCAGCGGCGCCAGCGCGACCCGCTGCCGCTTCAGATGCCCGGCCGGCGCGGCGTTGCCGATGATTGCGCCCTGTTTGTCGAGCAGATAAACCTCAACGCTGGGGTTCACCGCCATCAGCTGATCGAACAGGGTATGCACCGCCTGTGGATCCGGCCCGTTCACCCCCAGCAGCGGATTGCTGTCGGCGATATGCTGCGCCAGGTTGCCGGACAGGCGCTGTATCACCGCCTGGCTGTACTGGGTATTGCTGCGCACCTGCATCCAGCCGGAAAAGGCGCAGCCGATGACGATCAGCAGCGCGAAGATAATCGTGAGGCGTTGCGCTAACGTAAGGTTTTTCATGGCTCACTCTTGCGGCGCGGCCGCGAATTTATAGCCCATGCCCCACACCGTGAGGATGCGCTCGGGTTCCGCCGGGTTGCGCTCTATCTTGATGCGCAGCCGGTTGATATGGGTGTTGACGGTGTGCTCATACCCCTCGTGCTGATAGCCCCAGACCTGATTCAACAGGCTGAGGCGCGAGAACACCTGGCCCGGGTGGCGGGCGAAAAAGTACAGCAGGTCGAATTCGCGCGGCGTCAGCTCGATCGGCTGTTGGTGCAGGCGCACCTCGCGGGCGATGGGATCGATGGTCAGATCGTTGAAGCTGAGCGCGCCGGCGTCCATGCGCAGGTTGCGGCTCATCGCCTCCTGGCGGCGAAACAACGCCTTGACCCGCGCCACCAGCTCCAGCATGGAAAAGGGTTTGGCCAGATAGTCGTCGGCGCCCAGCTCCAGCCCCAGCACACGGTGCACCTCGCTGGAGCGTGCGCTGGTGATGATGATCGGCGTGTAGCGCGTCATGGTGCGCGCCCGGCGGCAAATCTCCAATCCGTCCACGCCCGGCAGCATCAGATCGAGGATCAAGGCGTCCCAGCCGCCCTGTTCCAGCATCGCCATGCCCTGATTGCCGTCGGCGGCGTGGCTGATGGCGTAACCCTCGTCACGCAGATGCAGCTGCAGCAGCTCGGCGATGTCGCCGTCGTCCTCGACGATCAAAATTCGTTTTGGCTTGTCCATTCTCATTACCGCTGATTAGCCCGATTCTCTCTGAAGTCTACACAACCGCCATCGGCGGAGTTATCACATTTTATTTAACTCTGCGTGAGGTCTTGGGGAACAAATCCGGGGAATACTCGGTTCATCGCATCGTTAGCTGGCAGGAATCGTTATGAGCCTCACTCTCACCCCGGAACAACGACAGACCGTACATCCGCTGTGGCTGCGGTTAACGCATTGGCTGAATGCGCTGGCGATGCTGATCATGGTGACCAGCGGCTGGCGCATCTACAACGCCTCGCCGCTGTTCAACTTCAGCTTTTTCAACGAGCTGACGCTCGGCGGCTGGCTGGGCGGCGCGCTGCAGTGGCACTTCGCCGGCATGTGGCTGTTTGGCGTCAACGGGCTGTGTTACCTGCTGCTGAACCTCGCCAGCGGGCGTTTCAAACGCAAATATTGGCCGCTCAGCCCGAAGCAGTTTCTCGCCGATGTTGGCGCGGCGCTGCGCGGCAGGCTGCAGCACGCCGATCTGCGCCACTACAACATGGTGCAGCGCGTGGCCTATCTGTCGGTGATGCTCCTTGGCGTGCTGAGCGCGCTGTCCGGGCTGGTGCTGTGGAAATCGGTGCAGTTTCCGCTGCTGCGCACGCTGCTCGGCGGCTATGAGGCGGCGCGCTATATCCACTTTTTCGCCATGTCGGCGCTGGTGGCCTTCGTCGCGATCCATTTGGTGATGGTGGCGCTGGTGCCCCGCACGCTGCTGGCCATGCTGCGCGGACGTTAAGGAGTTCACGATGAAAAAGGATAAACAGATCATGACGATCGTTGAAGGGCAGGCGATCGTCAAAGAAGCGCAGCGCTTGTTGACCGCGTCGTCCCGCCGCCGCTTTCTGCGCAACGGCCTGACGCTGGGCGGTATCGCTATGCTTACCGGCTGCGATCTCAGCGGCAACGCCAACGTCGAGCAGGCGCTGAGCCGCATTTCGCGCCTCAACGATCGGGTGCAGGGCTGGCTGTTCAACGGCGATCGTTTGGCGCCGGTCTACCCGGAGTCGATGATCACCCGGCCATTCCCGTTCAACGCCTTTTACGCCGAGGAGGAGGCGCCCGACATCAACGGCGACGACTATCGGCTGGAAGTGGCGGGATTAGTGCAGGACAAGCGCGCCTGGAGCCTGCCGCAGCTGCATCGGATGGCGCAGGTTAGCCAGGTGACGCGTCATATTTGCGTCGAGGGTTGGAGCGCCATCGGCAAGTGGGGCGGCGTGCCGTTCGCCAACTTTCTTAAGGTAATCGGCGCGGATCTGAGCGCGCGCTACGTCAGCTTTAAATGCGCCGACGACTACTACACCAGTATCGACATGGCCACCGCGCTGCATCCGCAGACGATTATCGCGCTGACCTACGACGGCCAGATCTTGCCGCGCAAGTACGGCTATCCGATGAAGCTGCGCATGCCGACCAAGCTGGGCTACAAGAATCCGAAGCACATTCAGGTGATCGAGGTCACCAACCGCTTCCCGGGCGGTTACTGGGAAGACCAGGGTTACAACTGGTTTGGCGGCAGCTGAGGCGGCCGCCGGCCATTCTCCGGCACTCCGGTGCCTTTGACATGACGGAAGGAAATACCATGAAAAAGTTATTCGCAATGATGATGTGCAGCGCGCTGATGCTGGGCGTGGCCGGCGCCAACGCCGCGGACGGCATGAGTAAAGACGCGATGAAAAAGGACGGCATGAGCCAGATGTCGCACGACGGCATGGCGAAAGATGGGATGAAGAAAGAGTGCATGGGCAAGGACTGCATGAAGAAAGACAAAATGGGCAAAGACGCCATGAAAAAAGAGGGCATGGCGCAAGACGGTATGGCCAAAGACGGCATGAAGAAAGACGAGATGAAAAAGGATGCGATGGGGCACTAAGCCGCCTCACCCCGCGGCCGCAAGCGGCAAACCGCGGCGGCTGCGGGCAACATAAGGAGAGAGGATGATGTTGGCGACATGGCTGCGGCGCTTTCGGCGCTCGAACGGGGACGTTATTTTTATGCGCGCGGCGCTGGTGGTGATCTTCGCCGCCTTCGGCTACGCCAAATGGTTTGATTACGAGGCGCAGGGGCTGGTGCCGCTGATCGGCAACAGCCCGCTGCTGAGCTGGATGCATCAGGCGTTCGGCATTCGCGGCGCCAGTTATGCATTGGGCGTCGCTGAATGGAGCTTCGGTTTGCTGCTGCTGGCGGGGTTCTGGTCGCGGCGTCTGGGTTTGCTGGGGGCGATCGGATCGACGGTGACCTACCTGACCACGCTGACGCTGATCTTTTCCACGCCGGGCGCCTGGGAGCCCTCCGCCGGCGGTTTTCCCGCCATGGCCGGGGCCACCAGCTTTTTAATCAAGGATCTGGTGTTGCTGGCCGGCTCCCTGGTGCTGCTGAAGGCCGATTTGCCGGCCGAGCAGGCATAAAAAAGGGCGTAGCCTGGCTACGCCCTCTGGTTATTTCTCGGCCGTCACATATCCGGGAAGGTCAGGGTGCCCCCCGGCGCTTCGCGATGAATGTGCAGGAAGTTCAGGTGCTTCTCGTACTGGTCGAGAATATCGCCAATCACCTGTTCCTTGCTGTAGTCCATCAGGTCGTTGCCCTGGGTGCCTTCCATCAGGAAGGTTTCCAGCCGGTAGTAGTGCGACTTGCCGGAGCGGGCGCGGTAGGTGAAGCCCGGCACCGAGTAGCGCATCGGCCAGATCTGATAGATAAAGTTCTGTTCCTCGCCCAGGTGCACCAGCAGCTCCAGGTGGTTCAGGCGTTCGTCCTCGGTCGGCGGCACTTCGCTGAACTCCACCTTCGCGCCGCGCAACTCCAGCTCGCGCGCCACGTCCTGCATCGCCGGGCGGCAAACCTTATCCAACATTTTCTGCGTGTACTGCGTGCCCGGGTAGTTCATCACCCGCGACAGACGCTGTTTCCAGTTGAGCACGTCGTGGCTGGAGACCGGCACCGGCGCCAGGGTGCTGAGCGCGCTGGCCTTGCGGTAGTCCTCCACCCGCAGCGACTTGTACAGCCCGGCCATCACGAAGAAGATCACGAAGCTGAACGGCAGGCCCATGATCACCGTGGTTTTCTGCAGCGCCGGCACGCCGTCGGTCATCAGCATGCCGATGGTCAGCAGGCCGATGGCCACCGACCAGAAAATCCGCAGCCAGTTCGGCGCATCATTATTGATGTCGGCCAGGCGCGAGGTGAAGTTACCCAACACCAGCGAGCCGGAGTCCGCCGAGGTGACGTAGAACAGCAGGCCGGTGATGGTGGCCACCGAGGCGCTGAAGGTGAAGCCGGGGTATTGCGCCAGCAGGCTGTAGAAGCCGCGCTCCGGGAACTGCATCACTTCCTGCGCGAACTCGGCGTTGCCGTGGATGATCTGGTACAGCGCGCTGTTGCCGAAGATAGACAGCCACAGCAGGGTAAACACGAACGGTATGATCAGCGTGCCGACCACGAACTGACGAATGGTGCGCCCGCGCGAGATGCGCGCCAGGAACAGGCCGACGAACGGCGACCACGCCACCCACCAGGCCCAGAAGAACAGCGTCCAGTTGTTCATCCACTCCACCGGCCGATCGAACGCGAAGCTGTTGAGCGTCATGCCCATAAAGCGGTTGACGTAATCGCCGACGTTAAGCACCAGCGCGTTGAGCAGGAACTCGGTGTCGCCGAAGAACAGAACGAACAGGATCAGGCCCAGCGCCAGCAGCACGTTCAGCTCGGACAGGATGCGGATGCCCTTGTTGACCCCCGAGGTGACCGAGATGGTGGCCATGATCACCGACAGCAGGATCAGCGAGCCCTGCACCGTCAGGTTTTCCGGGATCTCGAACAGCACCTTGAGGCCGTAGTTGAGCTGCACCACGCCAATGCCCAGCGTGGTGGCGATGCCGAAGATGGTGCCGAGCACCGCGGCGATGTCCACGCTATGGCCGATCGGGCCGTTGATGCGTTTACCAAAGATCGGGTACAGCGCCGAGCGAATGGTCAGCGGCAGATTGTAGCGATAGCTGAAGTAGCCGAGGGCGATGCCCATCAGCGCATACATCGACCAGCCGGTCAGGCCGTAGTGGAACAGCGTCCAGACCATCGCCTGGCGGGCGGCCTCCAGCGTTTGCGCGTCGCCTTCCGGCGGCATCATGTACTGGGTCACCGGCTCGGCGACCGAGAAGAACATCAAATCGATGCCGATGCCGGCGGCGAACAGCATCGCCGCCCAACTCATCAGGCTGAACTCCGGTTTGGACTGTTCCGGCCCGAGCTTGATGGAACCGAAGCGCGAGGCGGCGATAAACACCACGAACACGATGTACAGCGTCGCCGCCAGCAGGTAGTACCAACCGAAGGTGGTCGACACCCAATTCAGCGTGCGGGTGATCCACTGCCCGGAGAAGTCGGTGAAAAAGATGGTCATCAGCGAGAAGGCCAGGATCAGCCCCGCCGAGGTGAAGAAAACCACAGGGTTGAGGCGGTCCTGCTGCGGTTTGGAGGAGGTTTCGCGTGTTGTCATCGTCATCCTCTGAACTGAGTAAAATCGTGCCGCTCCGCATTCTGGGGCGCGTTGGCGCATCCGGAAAACGGGCGAATGAAGGCGGCGGCCATCCCCACGGGAATGGCCTGAACGATGCCGCTTTCGCCTGCTTATGAAGCACCGGAGCGCTTCGCGGCGGGAACCGCTTACAGCCACTGATTTTGGTCAGATTCGTTAATTACCTCACAAAAATCAGCCAGTTCCACAACCAGAAAATACATTTTTTTAACCAGGCGGCAATAAAATATATGCAATTTTTATTGAACGTTCAATCAAAAAAAAGTTTAATAGTCCTCATGATGACCTGAATCACGGGCGAAACGGCAGTGAAATTTGCCCGCTGAGATAAGGCCGAAGTCGGTTTTGTGAGAGTCGAAATATGCCAAAGGTAGGAATGCAGCCAATCAGAAGGCAGCAGTTGATTGATGCCACGCTCGCCGCGGTAAACGAAGTGGGAATGCATGACGCCACCATCGCGCAGATCGCGCGGCGGGCCGGCGTTTCCAACGGCATCATCAGCCATTATTTCAAGGATAAGAACGGCCTGCTGGAAGCCACGATGCGCTATCTGATCAGCCATCTGGGCGAGGCGGTGAAGCTGCGGCTGCAGGCGCTGACCGACAACAGCCCGGCGGCGCGGCTGCAGGCGATCGTCGCCGGCAACTTCGACGACAGCCAGATCAACAGCGCGGCGATGAAGACCTGGCTGGCCTTTTGGGCCAGCAGTCTGTACCAGCCGCAGCTCAACCGCTTGCAACAGGTGAACGGCCGTCGGCTCTATTCCAACCTGTGCGCCGAGTTTCGCCGCGTTATGCCGCAGCCGCAGGCGCGGTTGGCGGCCAAGGGGCTGGCGGCGCTGATCGATGGGCTGTGGCTGCGCAGCGCGCTGCGCGGCTCCGCGTTCAATCAGGCGCAGGCGCTGGCGCTCACGACCGAATACATCACGTTCCAACTCCGGGGGCAAACGCCGCCCGGAGGATAACTCAAGGAGATCCTATGTCCCGTTTTGGCTTGCAGAAGCTCTATATTCATGGCGCCTATGTAGACAGCACCGCTGGAAAAACCTTCAACGCCATTAACCCGGCGAACGGCGAAGTTCTGGCTGAAGTCCAGTCCGCCGGCGCTGAAGACGTCGATCGTGCGGTGGCCAGCGCGGCCAGCGGGCAGAAGGTGTGGGCGGCGATGACGGCGATGGCGCGTTCGCGCATCCTGCGTCGCGCGGTGGATATTCTGCGCGAGCGCAACGATGAACTGGCGGCGCTGGAAACGCTGGATACCGGCAAAGCGATGTCGGAAACCACCGCGGTGGATATCGTCACCGGCGCTGACGTGCTGGAGTACTACGCCGGCCTGATCCCGGCCATTGAAGGCGAGCAGATCCCGCTGCGCGATACCTCGTTCGTCTACACTCGCCGCGAGCCGCTGGGCGTGGTGGCCGGCATCGGCGCCTGGAACTACCCGATTCAAATCGCGCTGTGGAAGTCCGCGCCGGCGCTGGCGGCGGGCAATGCGATGATCTTCAAGCCAAGCGAAGTCACGTCATTGACGGCGCTGAAGCTGGCGGAAATCTACACCGAAGCCGGCCTGCCGGACGGCGTGTTCAACGTGGTGACCGGCAGCGGCGCGGAGGTGGGGCAGTACCTGACCGACCATCCGGGCATCGCCAAAGTCTCTTTCACCGGCGGGGTGAAAACCGGCAAGAAGGTGATGGCCAACGCGTCGGGTTCGACGCTGAAGGAAGTCACCATGGAGTTGGGCGGCAAGTCGCCGCTGATTATCTTCGACGACGCCGATCTGGATCGCGCCGCCGATATCGCCATGATGGCCAATTTCTACAGTTCCGGCCAGGTGTGCACCAACGGCACCCGCGTCTTCGTGCCGGCGGCGCTGCAGGCGCAGTTTGAGGCGAAAATCCTCGAACGCGTGAAGCGCATTCGCCTCGGTGACCCGACCGATCCGCAAACCAACTTCGGGCCGCTGGTCAGCTTCGCGCACATGGAGTCGGTGCTGCGCTTTATCGAGAGCGGCAAAAACAGCGGCGCGCGCCTGCTGTGCGGCGGCGAACGCGTCACCCATGGCGAATTCGGCAAGGGCGCTTATGTGGCGCCGACGGTGTTCAGCGACTGCCGTGACGATATGGAAATCGTGCGCGAGGAGATCTTCGGGCCGGTGATGAGCATCCTTAGCTACCAGAACGAAGAGGAAGTGGTGCGCCGCGCCAACGACACCACCTTCGGCCTGGCCGCGGGCGTGGTGACCAACGATCTGGCCCGCGCGCACCGCGTGATCCACCAGCTGGAAGCCGGCATTTGCTGGATCAACACCTGGGGCGAGTCGGCGGCGGAAATGCCGGTCGGCGGCTACAAGCAGTCCGGCGTTGGCCGCGAGAACGGCCTGACGACGCTGGAACACTACACCCAGATCAAATCGGTGCAGGTTGAGCTGGGCGAATACGCCTCGGTATTTTAACTATCCCCGTCGTCTTTCAAGCTACAGCGTTGTTGGCTGCGAGCGCAGACCCCAGTCACTTACTTGAGTAAGCTCCTGGGGCTCTGCGCCCTTGCCGCCTAGCTGTAACTCGAAATCCATAGGGGATATATCTTTTTTGCATCCAAAACTGCCTTGTTATATTCAGCATGCGGAATTCAAGCCATTCGCATCATTCAGGCATACGAATATTTAGGAGATAATGAATGGAATTTGACTACATCATTATCGGTGCCGGTTCAGCCGGCAACGTGTTAGCCACCCGATTGACCGAGGACGCCGACGTCAGCGTCCTGCTGCTGGAAGCCGGCGGCCCGGATTACCGGATGGATTTCCGTACCCAGATGCCGGCCGCGCTGGCGTTTCCGCTGCAGGGCCGCCGCTATAACTGGGCGTATGAAACCGATCCTGAGCCGCACATGAATAACCGCCGGATGGAATGCGGCCGCGGCAAAGGGCTGGGCGGTTCGTCCCTGATCAACGGCATGTGTTACATTCGCGGCAACGCGATGGACTTCGACAACTGGGCCAAGGCGCCGGGTCTGGAAGACTGGACCTATCTGGACTGCCTGCCGTATTTCCGCAAGGCGGAAACGCGCGATATCGGCCCGAACGATTACCACGGCGGCGATGGCCCGGTGAGCGTCACCACGCCGAAGGCCGGTAACAACGAACTTTTCCACGCCATGGTGGAAGCCGGCGTGCAGGCGGGCTATCCGCGCACCGACGATCTGAACGGCTATCAGCAGGAAGGGTTCGGCCCGATGGACCGCACCGTGACGCCGAAAGGGCGCCGCGCCAGCACCGCCCGTGGTTATCTGGATCAGGCCCGTTCGCGGCCGAACCTGAAGATCGTTACCCATGCGCTGACCGACCACATCGTGTTCGACGGCAAGCGTGCAGTGGGCGTTAACTATCTGCAGGGCGACAGCAATCAGCTGACCCATGCCAAAGCGCGCCGCGAAGTGCTGCTGTGCGCCGGCGCCATCGCCTCGCCGCAAATTCTGCAGCGTTCGGGCGTCGGCCCGGCGGCGCTGCTGAAAAGTCTGGACATCAACGTGGTGCACGATCTGCCGGGCGTCGGAGAGAACCTGCAGGACCACCTGGAGATGTATCTGCAGTACGCCTGTAAGAAACCAGTGTCGCTATACCCGGCGTTGCAATGGTTCAATCAGCCGAAGATCGGCGCGGAATGGCTATTCAACGGCACCGGCGTCGGCGCCAGCAACCAGTTCGAGGCCGGCGGTTTCATCCGCAGCCGCGCAGAGTTCGCCTGGCCGAACATTCAGTATCACTTCCTGCCGGTGGCGATTAACTATAACGGCAGCAACGCGGTGAAAGAGCATGGCTTCCAGGCCCACGTCGGTTCGATGCGTTCGCCGAGCCGCGGCCGGGTGCAGGTGAAGTCGAAGGATCCGCGCCAGCACCCGAGCATTTTGTTCAACTACATGTCGACCGAACAGGATTGGCAGGAGTTCCGCGACGCTATCCGCATCACGCGCGAAATCATGGCGCAGCCTGCTCTGGACGAATACCGCGGCCGCGAGATCAGCCCAGGGCCGGAGGTGCAGACCGACGAGCAGTTGGACGCCTTCGTGCGCGAGCACGCCGAAACCGCCTTCCACCCGTCCTGCTCGTGCAAGATGGGCGAAGACGAGATGGCGGTGGTCGACGGCCAGGGCCGGGTGCACGGCATGGAAGGATTGCGGGTGGTGGATGCGTCGATTATGCCGCTGATCATTACCGGCAACCTGAACGCCACCACCATCATGATCGCCGAGAAGTTAGCCGACCGCATTCGCCAGCGCGCGCCGTTGCCGCGCAGCACCGCCGACTACTACGTCGCCGGCGATGCGCCGGTGCGCAAGCAGTAACCGACACGCCCTCTCGCCGTTGAGGGGGAGGGCCGCCGTAGCAAGCAACCCCTCTCCATATGCTCTTCCCCAAGGCGAGGGGGCAACTCTCTTTTTATTCCTTATCCCATCATGCCACCGGCAGCGAGATCGCCTGATCGAAACTGTTGGGCGTCGCCATGCGCCACATGCGGGCGTAGAACTCGCTTTTGATCTCCGGCTGCAGCAGCGCGCCCGGCTCCAGGTAGTAATAGATATCGGCGTACACCTTGATCTCGGTCGGCGTGATGCGGCGCAGCATATGGTGCGAGGTCAGCTGCTCCGGGCGGCTGACGCCGGCCGCCGCCAGCATATCCGCCAGCGCTTTCACCGTATTTTGATGGAAGTGATAGACGCGCTCCGCCTTGTTCGGCACCACCAACGCCTTCTGACGCAGCGGATCTTGCGTCGCGACGCCGGTCGGGCAGTGGTTGGTGTGGCAGCTTTGCGACTGGATGCAGCCGACGGCGAACATAAAGCCGCGCGCCGAATTCACCCAGTCGGCGCCGAGCACCAGCACGCTGGCGATGTCAAAGGCGCTGATGATCTTGCCGCTGGCGCCAATCTTGATTTGGTCGCGCAGGCCGCAGCCCACCAGCGTGTTATGCACGAACAGCAGCCCTTCGCGCAGCGGCATGCCCATATAGTTGGAGAGTTCGAGCGGGGCGGCGCCGGTGCCGCCTTCCTTGCCGTCCACCACGATGAAGTCCGGCAGAATGCGGGTGTGCAGCATTGCCTTGACGATGGCGACGAACTCCCACGGGTGGCCGATGCACAGCTTGAAACCGACCGGTTTGCCGCCTGACAGCTCGCGCAGCTGCTGGATGAACTGCATCATTTCCAGCGGGGTGGTGAAGGCGCTGTGCGAGGCCGGCGAGATGCAATCCACGCCTTCCGGCACGCCGCGGGTGGCGGCGATTTCCGCATCCACTTTTTTCGCCGGCAGAATGCCGCCGTGGCCCGGTTTGGCGCCCTGGCTGAGCTTGATTTCAATCATTTTCACCTGCGGGCTTTGCGCCTGTTCGGCAAAGCGGCGCGGATCGAAATGGCCGTCGGCGGTGCGGCAGCCGAAATAGCCGCTGCCCAGCTCCCACACCAGATCGCCGTTGTTTTCGCGGTGATAGCGGCTGATGCTGCCCTCACCGGTGTCGTGGTAGAAATTGCCTTTGGCCGCGCCGAGGTTGAGCGCGCGGATGGCGTTGGCGGAGAGCGCGCCGAAGCTCATCGCCGAAATGTTGAAGATTGACGCGGAGTAGGGCTGGCGGCAGTCGGCGCCGCCGATGGTGATGCGAAAACTGGTGGGATCGGCGGCTTCCACCGGCCGCATGGAGTGGCCGATGCATTCATAACCGGTTTGGTACACGTCCAGCAGGGTGCCGAACGGCTTGTCGCCCATCTCGTTTTTCGCCCGGCGATACACCAGCGTGCGCTGGGTGCGGGAGAACGGGATCTCTTCATTATCCTGCTCGAGGAAATACTGGCGCAGTTCCGGGCGGATGAACTCGAAGAAGAAGCGCAGGCGGCCGATGATCGGGTAGTTGCGGCAAATGGCGTGGCGCTGCTGAGTGAGATCGTAGATCCCCAGCACCATCAGGCAACCGCAGGCCAGGGCCGGCAGCCAGAACCACGGATGGTTGTGCATCATGATCAAGAAAACCAGGGTGAGCAAGATGCTCAGCACAAAGCAGGTATAGCGGCTGAATAAGGACGACTTCATAACATCTCCTGATGTTTATTTTTAATCCACACGACATGACTCACGGATAATCCGTGTGCAAATCGTAGCCAACAGGAGAGGATGTTGTGTGTCTGTTGCTGCTTTGTCGCCGGTTGTTACATTAATTTAACTCGGCGAGGGGGCGGGTTGCCGCGCGGCGTACCGCGCAACAAACCAGGGCGTGTTATTTGCCGGCGACGAAGATGGTGCTCATGCTACGCAGCCGCAGCTTTTTCATCGCGCTGTATTTCTGCGAGAAGATGGTTTTCGGGTGCGTGCCGCGTTTTTCCGCGATATGCAGCAGGCTGTCGCCGCGCAGCAGATTGAAGATCACGTCGCTTTCCGCCGGGCTGAGCTCGCGGGTTTTCTGCACCCGGATACCGCCCGGCTCTTTGCTTTCCAGCAGCCGCTGGATTTTTTCCTGCAGCGAATAAAGCGGAATGCGGGTGGAGACCAACTCGACGGAAATCCCTAGGATCGACAGCAGTTTCACCACGCGCTCGTCGTCATAGAACACCAACAGGCGCGTTTTGCTGTTGTACTGCTGGTGCAGGGACACCAGGCTTTCGATCACGTTGACGCTCTGCTCCAGGTTTTGCGAGGTGAAAATCAGTGCGATATCGTGCTTGGTGATCTTTTCCGCTTTGGCGCCGCCGTGCATGAAATCGGAAAACAGGCGGATATCGTACGCGCCGTAGTGTTTCTTCAGCAGCACCGACAGGCCAACATAGCTGTACTTACACTCACTAATCACAAGAACGTTGTTTTTAGACATAGGGCAAACACCAATACCGAGTTAAAAGTATTCAGCTGTAAGAAGCGAGTTCAAATCCTTGATGCTGGATTCCTTCCACAGCTTTCCCTGCAGTGCGTAATATGGCATTTCATCCAGCCATTTCTTGTGTTCGGGAGTTTCAACTCCTTCGATAATTACCTTGTAATGATTAAGGTAAAAGAAGCGCAGTAACGCGCGCATCAAGCCCTCGCCGCCGGACTTTTTCATAAAGTCCCAAAGCAGAAAACGATCGAGCTTAACGAAGCGGAACTGGCTGTTGTACAACGCGGAAAAACCCGCATAGCCAGAACCAAAATCATCGAGCCAAAATGAATAACTATTCAATGACGGATCGCCGTGCACGCGATCTTTCACCAGCCGGGTTGAATTCTCGCTGATCTCAAAATGAATACAGCGCAGGGCATTAATTCTTTCGGCAAAGTGAGTATTCGCCAGCGATTGCAGGGAATAATCGTCAACATTCAAAGTGGCTATCACTTGGTTTTCATGAAACCAGTGTTTGTATTTATCGATCAGATTGATCTGATCCATCAAAATCTCAATCCGGGTAGCGCTGTCGGCATGGCGAAAGAACTGTTCAGGAGAAAAATGGGCATATTCGCTATTAAACGTAAAGCGAGACAGGCATTCAACGGCCAGCAATTGTCCCGATTTCGCGAACATTGGCTGGAAAACATAATTAATGCCGTTATTTTTCTCTCTGAAAGAACCGCTCATTTCCCAATCCTTGGATTGATATTTAACTTGTTGATTTTAAATGATTAAAAAGAAAGTTACTCCGTGTTTTTTGGTAAATTTCTTATTTAAAGCGTCAGGATGGCCGAAACGTGTCGACAGACCATTTAACGCGGAATTTGTGCCAAAGTCCAAACGTCGCAATCTGTTACTAAATGTAAATATTCGGGATAATATTCTGATTTTCAGGCCTTAACGCAAAATGTTGAACTCTGCAGCTTTCCCAAACACAGATTATTCCTATTCATATGAATCGTCAACATCGATCGATAGGTATCCGCCGATAGTTTATTCCTATCAAGAGGGGGCTTATGAATGTTTTAAACGATTTAACATTAAGAATATGCTTAGTCTATATTTCGTCCGGCAATGAGTTCATCGAGGCAACGCTCCTTTTCAGCAAGGGAGTGCTATCGCTGAGTGTATGCTCAGTGGCGGCAATATATATATAAGCCCGCCACTGAATCGATTATTTTATTGTTCTATGGAGCTGGAAATGAAAAAAGTATTATTGCCTTTGGCTGCCCTGGTATTGTCTGCAACTGCTTCCAACGCAATGGCAGCAAACGGCACTGTTAAATTCACCGGTGAAATCAAACAGTCTACCTGCCAGGTAACTAGCGATACTCAAAATAAAGAAGTTTACCTGGGTACTTACCCAACTTCTGCTTTCCCAACTGTGGGTTCTAAATCCGCTTCTAAAGCTTTCCAGATCTCTCTGGAAAAATGTGATGCCGGCGATTACAGCCTGCGCTTCGACGGTAACACCGTTGCCGGCAACCCAGACCTGCTGTCCGTAAGCAACGTTGGCGGCACCGGCGCTGCAGCTACCGGCGTGGGTATCGAAATCACCGATAACAACGGCAAGCCATTCGCTATCGGCGACGGTTCCAACATCAACGACGACGTAGCGAAAGTCACCATCGCTGCTGACGGTAAAGCGACCTTCAACCTGCAGGCTCGTTACCGTTCATTCGATAGCAACGTAACTGCAGGTCTGGCTAACGCCACCAGCCCGTTCACTATCGAATACAAATAATCGTCTTTCAGGACACATACGGCCAAGGATGGCCCATAGAGGAAACCGATGAAAAAGTTCTTTGCTGCTCTGCTGATGCTGGGCACCTTTAACAGCTACGCCGGTATCCAGGTAGATGCCACTCGCGTGATCTATAAAGGCGATGACAAATCCGCCTCTCTGCCCATTCATAACGATGCTTCAGAAGCTTATATGGTGCAGACCTGGCTGGACACCGGCGATAGAAACCAAGTGCCGAAAAATCTGCCTGTCGTTGTCGTTCCACCGATTCTGAAATTGGACGCTGCCAAAACCGCGGTTTTGCGCTTTATCTATTCCGGTAATGGCTTACCTCAGGATAAAGAAACCCTGCTGTGGATTAACGTGCAGGAAATTCCACCGGCGCCGAAGCAAGAAAACGTGCTGCAGGTTGCGGTGCGTACCCGAATCAAACTTTTTTACCGGCCGGTGGCGTTGAAAACGACGCTGGACGAGCAAGTACAAAACTTGCGTTGGCAGCGTGAAGGTTCACGCCTGCAAGTGATTAACGATGGCCCGCTGCATATTACCTTTGGGGCGCTGCATTTGAAAAACAGCGCGGGCAAGACCGTGGATGTGGACGCCAACATGGTGAGCCCGAAAGATCGCTTATCGATCAACATCCCGGCGGGCGTCAGCGTCGGCAACAAGATTGCTTTCAGTTATATCAACGATTTTGGCGGTAGAACGGAAGTCAAGGACGTTCCAGTACAATAAGAGAGACAGGGAATGGCAAATCAACGAAAAGTAGCAGGCGGAACGACGCGGCTGACGCAGCTGATCCGTATTGCAATCATTGCCGCCAGCGCGCCGATGTTATGGAGTGAAACGGCGCTGGCAGAGTTTAACATGTCGTTTATTCACGGCGATGAAAACCTGAGTAACGCGGAAGCGGTCGCTCAGGGCGATGCTTTGCAACCGGGCGTTTACCCATTCGACATCTACGTCAACCTGACTCAGGTCGATCACAAAGATGTTACTTTTCGTCAGGTTAAAGGCCAGACCGCGTCTCAACCTTGCCTGAAAGTTGAAGACCTGCGCAACTACGGCATCAAACTGCCGGAAACGCTGCAGGCCGGCAGCTGCGTTGATCTGCCTGCGTTGGTTAAAGACGCCACCGTCAGCTATGACGCGGCGGTGCAGCAGATCAACATCTCCGTACCGCAGACCATGATGGATCTGAGCGCCATTGGCGCGATCCCGCCAAGCATGTACGATGAAGGCATCAACGCGCTGTTCGCCAACTATAACTTCAACTACAACAAGAACAGCTATCGCAAAGATGACGCCGACGACAGCGAGTACATGTTCCTCGCGTTGAACAGTGGCCTCAACCTGGGCAGATGGCGCCTGCGCAACAACTCCACCTGGGACAAACAGAGTGGCAGCAGCAGCAACTGGACCAACGTCTCTTCCTGGGCCGAGACCGACATCGTGCCATGGCGCAGCCGTTTGGTGATGGGGCAGGCGAGCACCAACAACAGCGTGTTCAACAGCTTCCAGTTCCGCGGGGTACAACTCTCTAGCGTTGACGACATGCTGCCGGACAGCCTGCGCGGTTATGCGCCGGTAGTGCGCGGCGTGGCGGCGACCAACGCCCGCGTCGAGATCCGCCAGAACGGTTACGTCATCTATAGCACCAACGTCGCGCCGGGTCCGTTCGAGATCCACGACGTCTATCCGCATACCAATAACGGTGACCTGCAGGTGACCGTGAACGAGGCCGACGGTTCGCATAAAACGTTCAGCGTCGCCTACTCCTCCGTGGCCAACATGCTGCGCGAAGGTATTTGGAACTTCCAGCTGACCGCCGGTAAATACCACAACGGTAACGGCGGCTATCAGCCGAAACTGATTCAGGGCACGGCGGCATATGGCATGAACTATGGCCTGACGCCGTTCGGTGGCGCCATCATCGCCGAGCACTACCGTTCCGCTGCCGTGGGTATCGGTAAGAGTCTGGGCTCATGGGGCGCCATCTCCGTAGACGGTTCGATCTCCGATACCGAGCTGGCAAACGGCGATCGCAAACAGGGACAGAGCTTCCGTTTCCTGTACTCCAAGTCGCTCAACCAGATGGGCACCAACTTCCAGTTGGCGGGCTATCGCTATGCGACGTCCGGTTACTATGATCTCAGCGATGCGGTCCAGGAACGCAACAGCTGGCGCAACGGCATTTATGCCAATGATTACTGGGATCCGAACGATCTGCAGCCGGGCCAGCCTTCCTGGAGCAACAACCAGAAACGCACCCGATACACCGCGCGCTACGGCAACAAGCGCGAACGCGTCGAGCTGTCGCTCAGCCAGCAGCTGTGGGCGGGCGCGAGCCTGTACGCCAACGTCAGCCACCAGAACTACTGGGGCGTGTCCGGTAACGATCGCACGATTCAACTGGGTTACAACGACGGCTTCAAACGTATTTCCTACGGCGTGTATCTGCAGGATACGCGCGGCCAGTACGGCTATTCCGATCGCAGCGTGAACTTCACGATGTCGATCCCGTTGGATTGGGGCCAGAGCAACAACTCGACCACCGCCAACTTCAGCGCGGCGCACAGCAAACAGAGCGGCGACAGCTACTCGACCGGCATCAGCGGCACCATGCTGGATGACCGTCGCATGAATTACTCGGTTTCCACCGGGCATACGCAGTCCTCCGGTCAGAGCAGCAACCTGAACCTGGGCTACAGCAGCAGCATCGGTAACATCGACGGTAGCTATGCCTACAGTTCGAAATACCGCCAGGAAGGGCTGGGCCTTTCCGGTGGTCTGCTGGTGCACTCCGGCGGCGCGACCCTGACTCAGCCGTTGCAGAACACTATTTTGCTGGTGGAGGCGAAAGACGCCAAAGGCGTGCGTCTGGAAAACCAGCCGGGCGTGACCATCGACCGCTTCGGTTACGCGGTGGTGCCGTCGGCCAACCCGTACCGCTACAACTATGTGGCGCTGCGCACCGAAGATTTCGGCCCGGGGCTGGATGTGCCGGTGGCCAGTAAGCAAGTGGTGCCGACCGAGAAATCGGTGGTGAAGGTGAGCTTCGATACCTTCAAGGGCGTCAGCCTGCTGATTCACGCTCGTCTGGGTGACAACGGTTATCCGGCCATCGGCGCCGGCGTGTTCAACGAGTCCGGCCGCAACAGCGGCACCTTGGGCCTGGAAGGCGCAACCTATGTTTCCGGCGTGAAAGCGGGTGAGAAACTGACGATCAAATGGGGCCCGAAAGCCGATCAGCAATGCGTGCTGCCGATTCCGGCGGACGTGGGCGACAAACAAGCGGCCATGGGATATCAGGAACTGACCCTGCAATGCCAAAAACTGTAAGGTACACCATGAACTTGAGCAAATTAGCACGTAATACACTTCTGTCGGTGGTGGGGCTGGCGGGGTTGGCGATGGCGCAACAGGCGGCGGCGATGCAATGCCGCTTCGGCAACTCGACCGGCAGTAGCAGACCAACCGGCAGCGTGACGCAGGATATTGACGTCGGCCGCCCGATCGTGCTTGCCGCCAGCGACTTCGTCAAAGGCAACCTGATTTGGCGTTCGCAGAACTTTACCTCGACCTTTACCTGTTGGGATACCGATAACTACCCGCGCGGTGAGAACGCTTATATCTATTGGAACCCGCAGAACTCCTTTGGCGCCCTGGATAAGTCGTTGGAAATCGGGGTTTCGATCAACGGGCGTGATTATGATGCGATCAACCTGAAGCAAAGTTCCAACCGGCCGACGGGCCCTGATTTGGGGCCGGGTACCAAACCGGGTAGTAACAGAAGAAAAGCCGATCCTCAGGCGGTGACTGCCACCTATTCGGTGTATATCAAAGCCACCGGGGTAAAACCGCCTGCGGGTAACTTCCCGCCGCTGGCGCGTGCTTCGCTATTCCAGATCGATGGTGAGTTGGGGCTGAACGCCACCAAAGACAGTAACTTTAACGCCTACATCAAGGGGCTGGACAAGATCCGCGTGATCCAGTGCAACCCGCAGATCACCGTATTGGCCAACAACGGCGCCAGCGTCGATTTCGGCGTGCTAACCAGCTCCAGCGCCAAAACCGGCACCATCGCCAAGCAGGTGCCGTTCGATATCAAGGCTACCTTGAGCGGCGGCGAATGTGCCGGTCAATCTCTGCAGGCCAGTTTCAGCAGTACCAACGCGGATCCGAATGATAATACGCAGATCCTGCCAACCACCCAACCGGGCGTGGCGATCTTCCTGACGCAGCAGCGCGACACCAGTAAAAAACCGATCCCACTGCAAACCAACGTGGATTTCGGCGGTGTGCTGCAGGATAAGCAGAACGAAGTGAAAGAGACCTTTATCGCGAACCTGAAGTGGTTGACCAATACGCCGAAGACCGGGGTGTTCAACGCCACTGCCAACGTCGACGTCACCTTCAAATAATTCGGTGTCTCGTCAATAATAAAGAAAGGGTTCAGTTCTCGCGAACTGAACCCTTTTTTGTGCCTTTACCATGAGGATTAACGCAGCCCCATCCAGCTGGTGCATACGCCTTCCGGCAGTTTGCCGGCAAACCAGTGCGGTAAGGCGGGGGCGTCGCGGTGTTGCTCAGTCTGCGTCTGCGCCGGCTGCGCCGGCCACTCCGCGACGTCCCAGCGGGTGGTGCGGCGATACACCGCCGGGGTCTTGCCGAACTGTTTCTTGAAGGCGCGCGAGAACGACGGCTGAGAATCGAAGTGGTATTGCAGGGCGATATCCAGGATCGGGCGTGGGGTGGAGCGCAGCGCCTGCGCCGCCTGCGACAGGCGCCGCTCGCGGATATAGCTGCCGAGTGCGTGGCCGGTGGTGCTGCGGAACATGCGCTGCAGGTGCCATTTGGAGTAGCCTGACTTGGCGGCGACGTTATCCAGCAGCAGCGGTTGGTCCAGATGAGTTTCAATCCAGTCTAGTAAATCGTGAATGATATTGACGCGATCCATGGTTTTAGTTCTCCCGCAAAAACGACATTCAGGTCACAGTGACTTAGCTTAATTATCCAAGAATATACTTTGATAATAGGCGTGACTACGCCGTTACGCAAGGGTAAACCGGGGGTAAATAGGTGGCCAAAAATGCTCTTTGAGCGGCAGGGGTATAGAAAAAAGGCCGCATAAAGCGGCCTTGTCAGCAGGAAACCACGGGGAATCAGTTAGTTTCCGGTTTCACTTCAATGTAGTTCAGACCCAGCACGCTGCTGGTGTAACCGCGGATCTTGTTGGTCATCTCGATATCGCCGTTCAGCTTGTGGCCGTAAGACGGGATGATCTCTTTCAGCTTGCTCTGCCATTCCGGCGTCGCCACTTTGTCTTTGAACACGGTTTCCATCAGATGCAGCATGATTGGCGCAGCGGTAGAAGCGCCCGGCGAAGCGCCCAGCAGAGCGGCGATGCTGCCGTCTTCAGAACTGACGACTTCGGTGCCGAACTGCAGCACGCCGCCTTTATCCGCGTCTTTCTTGATGATCTGCACGCGTTGGCCTGCGGTCCACAGCTTCCAGTCTTCCTGCTTGGCGTCCGGGAAGTACTCTTTCAGCGCGGCGAAGCGATCGTCGTCGTTCATCATCAGCTGGCCGACCAGGTATTTCACCAGATCGAAGTTATCCAGACCGACGTGGGTCATCGGCATCAGGTTCGAGGTGCTCAGCGAGTGCATCAGATCGAACAGCGAACCGTTCTTCAGGAACTTGCTGGAGAAGGTGGCGAACGGCCCGAACAGCAGCACGCGCTTGCCGTCCAGCATGCGGGTATCCAGGTGCGGCACGGACATCGGCGGTGAACCTACGCTGGCCAGGCCATACACTTTGGCCAGGTGCTGGTTGGCGATCTCCGGGTTGGTGGTGACCAGGAACTGGCCGCCGACCGGGAAGCCGCCGTAGCCGTCGGCTTCTGGGATGCCGGATTTCTGCAGCAGGGTCAGAGACGCGCCGCCTGCGCCGATGAACACGAACTTGGCGTTAACGGTGGTTTCTTTGCCGTCGCGGTTCAGATCGGCAACGGTCACGCTCCAGGTCTGGTCGGCGTTGCGCTTGATGTCGCGCACTTCGTGGCTCAGGTTCAGCTTGAACTTGTCGCTGGCGCTCAGCGCGTCAACCAGCTGGTGGGTGATCACGCCGAAGTTAACGTCGGTACCCAGCGGCATGCGGGTCGCGGCGATTTTCTGCGCCGGATCGCGGCCGTTCATCACCAGTGGCGCCCACTGCTTGATCTGCGCAGGATCTTCGGAGTATTCCATGCCGCGGAACAGGGTGCTGTGCTGCAGCGCTGCATAGCGTTTACGCAGGAAGTTGACGTTGTCGTCGCCCCATACGAAGCTCATGTGCGGCACGCTGTTAATGAAAGATTTCGGATCTTTCAGGACATTGTTTTTCACCTGATAAGACCAGAACTGGCGAGAGATTTCGAAAGACTCGTTGACCTTCACCGCCTTGCTGATGTCGATGGTGCCATCGGCTTTTTCCGGCGTGTAGTTCATTTCGCTGAAGGCGGAGTGCCCGGTACCGGCGTTGTTCCAGCCGTTGGAACTCTCTTCCGCTACGCCGTTCATGCGCTCGTACATGTCGATGGTCCAGGTCGGCTCCAGCTCATGCAGATAGGTACCCAAGGTGGCGCTCATGATGCCGCCGCCGATCAGAACCACGTCGACGGTTTTATTCTTCTCTTCAGCCGCCGCCTGTTGCATAACGCCAAACAGGCTGAGACTGAAAATCAGGACGAGTAATTTTCTCATTGAATTAAATCTCTTGTGTGTAAATTCTACTCATTGCAGGTGAAAGAATTTAGCGGGAGTTACCCTGGAAATAATGAAGCCGACCGCCCGGCGAAAGCCGATAGGCAGCAATAATGCCTTTTTGTTAATAGGGTATTTAACGAAAAGTGAACTATTGCAGGCCGTCCGGATGCAAATTGATCGGTTCACGTTACTGGCGGGGTATTATTGTTTGCGAGAATGTTAAAAACTACTTTTGTAACTAAAAAAAATGAATATAAGCAAAAAACGGCCGGTTGCTGTCGCAGGAATAAACAGAGAGGGGCGAAAGACAATATAACCGCGTTATTTCCATGGTTTAATTGCCGCGTAATTAGACGTTATTTCGTTATCACACAATAATTGCGGTTAAATTGCAAATACCTAGCGGTAACCAATAATAAATGGCCGCCGTTGCGGGCGGCCATCGTTCAGGGGGCGGTCACTTGATACCCATCGCATCGCGCATGGTGAAGAACAGATCGGTCTGATCGGTCAGGCCCACTACGTTGGCGGCGTGCGGGCCGTAGGCCGCGACGCGCAGCTGGGTGCCGGTGTGTCCCTGAGATTCCTCTTCCGAGTTGCCGTAGCTGAGGGTCATCGGCGCGCCGTCCTTGGTGGTCAGCTTTTGGGTCAGGCCCGGTGCTTTGGCGTCGGCGGAGACGATCTGGCTGGCGTGCGCGTGGTCGGCGGTGACGATCACCAGCGTGTTGCCGTCGGCGCGGGCGAAGGCCAGCGCTTTTTGTACCGCTTCGTCCAGATCGACGGTTTCGCCAATCTGCCCGCACGGGTTGGCGGCGTGATCCTGCTTATCGATCGACGCGCCCTCGACCTGCAGGAAGAAGCCGTTCGGGTTGTCTTTCAGCAGCGCGATCGCTTTTTCGGTCATCGCCGCCAGCGTTGGCGTGGCGGCGGTGCGCGCCGGGTTGTTTTCGCAGGTCACTGCCGGTTTGTCGAGGTTGCCGTGGTAGCTGGCTTTCGGCCCCAGCCAACGCACCGGCATATTGCCGTCGGCAAACAGCCCCAGCAGCGGTTTTTGCTGGTTGGCGAGGGTAACGGCCTGCAGTTCGTCGGTGTTGCTCACCCACTGATAACCCTGCGCCGCCGCCTGGTCCTTCAGCGATTTTCCTTGCCATTCGCCGCTTTTCGCCAGCTGGTTGAACGATTTCGCGCCGCCGCCCAGCGTGACGTCGGCGCGGGTTTTCAGCAGTTGTTCGGTGATGGAGCCGCGACCGCCGTTTTCCAGCGCGTTAGCGGCGCATTTCTCGCTGGTTTCCTCCGGGCCATAGCACTTGCGTGAGATGACGTGGGAGACCAGCGCTGCCGGCGTGGCGTCTTGCAACTCGGCGGTGGAGACGTTGCCGGTGGCCTTGCCGGCCGCCTTGGCGATCTCCAGCAGCGTCGGTTGATCCTTGCCGTTCACGTCCACGCCGAGCGCGCCGTTATAGGTTTTCACCCCGGTGGCCCAGGCGGTGGCGGAGGCGGCGGAGTCGGTCACGTAGTCCGGCTTGTGGGTTTTCCTGTCCAGCGAGTAATGGGTGTATTGTCCGGTCAGCGGCAGGGCGTCGATGCCCTTGAAGTAACCGCCTGCGCCTTCGGCGTAGTTGCGCGCGGCGGTGATCTCGGAATCCCCCATGCCGTCGCCGATCAGCAGGATCACGTTTTTCGCCGTTTTGTCCGACAGCGACGCCTTTAGCGCGGTGGTCTGATCGCCGGCCAGACGGCGGGCGCCGCCCGGTTCGACGAGGTTGCCGCGTGCGGCGCGATCGGTCAGGCCATCGGCATTGGCCGAGGTTTCCGCCGCGATGGCGGAGGAACAGAGCAGGGCGGACAGTACGGCGCCGGCGATCAGGGATACAGCAGGTTGCATGGGGTAAGCTCCTTGTCGTAATACAACAATGTAAATAACATCAAATTGTTACGAAAGGAGAGTAGAGCAGAGGGATGACAATTTTATGACAGCGGAAGGCGGGACGGCCCGGCGGCCATCCCGTTTGACGATCAGGCCGCACGCGCCGGGATAGCGAGCCCACGCTGCACCGCCGGGCGCGCCAGACCGCGCTCCAGCCACTGCGCGACGCGAGGGAAACTGTCGAACTCCACCAGTTCGCGCGCCTCATAGAAGCCGATCAGGTTGCGCACCCAACCCAGCAGCGAGATATCGGCGATGGTGTACTCCGCGCCCATGATCCAGTCGCGGCCTTCAAGGCGTGTTTCCAGCACGCCGAGCAGGCGTTTCGATTCGTTTTTGTAGCGCTCCAGCGGCCGCTTGTCTTCATATTCGCGCCCGGCGAATTTATGGAAGAAACCGAGCTGGCCGAACATCGGGCCGACGGCGGCCATCTGGAAGAACACCCATTGAATGGTTTCGTAACGCTGCGCCGGGTCCTGCGGCAGGAAACGGCCGCTCTTTTCCGCCAGGTAGAGCAGAATGGCGCCGGATTCGAACAGCGGCAGCGGCCGGCCGCCGGGGCCGTCGGGATCGATGATCGCCGGGATCTTGCCGTTCGGGTTCAGCGCCAGGAATTCCGGCGTCCAGGTTTCGTTGTTGCCGATGTCGATCAGGTGCGCTTCATAAGGCAGGCCGATCTCCTCCAGCATGATGGAGACTTTGACGCCGTTCGGCGTCGGCAGAGAGTAGAGCTGCAGCCGTTCTGGATGCTGAGCCGGCCAGCGTTTGACGATCGGGAATTGGGTGGAATCGAGCATGGAAACTCCTCGGGTTGGCGGGGTCGCTTAAGCGTACCCCTAGAGTATTGCAGTAAAACTACCCTGTCGCCGGGTTACACCGTGAGGTCAAAATGTGCGGCCAGCGCTTTTTTACCGGCGGGGGTCAGCTGCAGCTCGCGGCTGTCGAGCCGGCGAAGGATCCAGCCGCGTTGGATAAAGGCGGCTAACAGCGCGGCGCCCAGCGCGCCGCCGAGGTGAGAGCGGCGTTCGCTCCAGTCCAGGCAGCCGCAGGCGAAGCGGCGGCGGGTGGGGGCGGGGGAGCAATCGACGCCCAGCCGCGCCAGCGCGGCCTGCCCGGCGTCGCTTAACCGGTAGTCTGCTTCGCCGGTCAGCCAGTTCAGCGCATGCAGCCGATCGTGCAGCTTCACCGCCACCTCGCCCGCCATATGGTCGTAACAGGTGCGAGCATATTGCAGCGAGGTGGGCGTGCGGCTTTTCACCGACGGGCGCGGCACGCCCGCCAGCGCCATCAGGCCTTCCAGCGCTGCGGCCACCGGTTGCCCGGCCAGCCGGAAATAGCGATAGCGCCCCTGTTTGACGCAGGCAATCAACTGCTGTTCCAGCAGTTTCGCCAGATGCGCGCTGGCGGTGGACGGGGCGACCTCGACCGCCGCACTGAGCTCGGTGGCGGTGTAGGCGCGCCCGTCCATCAACAGGCACAGCATGCGCGCCCGGGTGCGGTCGGCGATGGCGGCGCTCAGCGCCGCTAAACGATCTTCTATCTCGATGTTATGCATACTTCGAGGTTAGACGAAGTATGGCTGTGCGTCCATTGCTAGCCTGTGGTCATCGCACTTTGCTGCTGTGCGGCCGTATTCGCTGGATATTGATGAGCGGGCGTTGAAACCGGTGCAGTGGCGCCATTCTTACTCTGCGCGCGTACCGGAATTTTACCGTTGAGAGGAGAAGATAATGATCGCCGTGATTTTTGAACTGCAGGCCGCCGATGGGCAGCGCGATACCTATCTGGCGCTGGCGGCGGAGCTGAAGCCGCTGCTGGCGCAGATCGACGGATTCATTTCCATCGAGCGCTTTCAAAGCCTGGCCGATCCTGCGCGCCTGCTGTCGCTCTCTTTTTGGCGCGACGAAGCGGCGGTGCAACAGTGGCGCAATCTCGAACAGCACCGGGCGGCGCAGGCGCGCGGCCGTGGCGAGGTGTTGGCGCAGTATCGGCTGCGGGTGGCGGAAGTGGTGCGGGACTACGGGCTGGAGAGCCGCGAGCAGGCGCCACAGGATAGCCGTTGTTATCACGCCAATGGCAAGCCTGTGTCGGAAGCGAATTGACAACGCTGCACGGTTGTCATATTCATTAGCTATGAAAAAATCCTACCGCCCATTCGTGAAAATTATTATCACCCTTCTCCAGAGGGTGGGATAGCGCGTGTGTCGCCAATAAAAACCCGCCGGCAGGCGGGTTTTTTTATCCCCTTCCGGCAACGACCGGAGAACGTCATGAAAACCTACCCTGCAGTTTTACACCTGATGTGCGGCAAGGCCGGCGCAGGCAAATCGACGCTGGCGCAGCGTTTGGCCCAGCAACCGCAAACGCTGTTGCTGAGCGAAGATGCGTGGCTGGCGACGCTGTATGAACAGGAGATGGCCAGCCTGCAAGACTACGCGCGCTGTTCCGACCGGTTGCGACGAGCGCTGGGCGGGCACCTCGTTCAGCTGTTGCGCGGCGGTTGGTCCGTGGCGCTCGATTTCCCGATGAATACGCCGGACAGGCGGCGCTGGGCCAAAGCCTTGGCGGAGGAGGCCGGCGTCGTGCACTGCCTGCACTTTCTCGACGTCAGCCATGCGCAGTGCCTGAACCGGATAACGCTGAGAAATGCGCGCGGCGAGCACCCGTTTACACTGAGTGAGGCGGAGTTTGAGCATCTGGCGCAGTATTTTGTTCCCCCGGCGGAAGAGGAAGGGATGACCGTCTTGCGTTATGGCGAACGGGACTGAAAACCGGCGCCATGACGGCGCCGGCAACAGGGTTAGGCTTCGGCGTTAAACGCGTTGTGGAAGGTGACCTCCGCGCACGGCAGCGCGCCCTGGAAGGCGACGGCGCGGAAGTAGTCTTGCGGCACGCCCGGCAGGGTCAGCGCGCACTGCGCCTGGAAGCCGAAGCGGCCGTAATAGTTCGGATCGCCCAGCACTACGCAGCCTGCGGCGCCGCGTTCCTGCAGCTCGGCCAGCAACTGGCGGATCAGCCGGCTGCCGATCCCCAGGTTCTGACAGGCCGGCAGCACCGACACCGGCGCCAGCCCGTACCACCCGGCGGCGCCGTTGCTGAGTGCGACCGGCGAGACGGACGCGTGCCCGATCGGTATGCCATTGCGTTCGGCGACCAGCGACAGGGTGAGGGCTCCCGCCGCGCGCAGCGCATTGACGATAAACTGCTCGGTGTGGCTGCTGTGCTCGGCATGCAAGAATGCGGCGGCGGTCAGGGCGGCGATGGCGCCGACGTCGGCCGGCGTTTCGTGGCGTAACGTGATGTTCATGGTTGTATCCTGATTAAATAAGGCTGTGCCGACCGGGCTGCCTGCCCGGCCGGTATCGATGATTAACGGTTATCCAGCTGCGCCCGCACGGCCTTGAGCCCGGCGAAGGTGACGCGATAAGGGCGCCCCTGGCGAGAGAGGATCAGGCGTTTGGTTTTGAGCTTGGTGAAAACGGCCAGCGAGCAGTCGGCCAGGCCGAGCCCTTCGCGGGTGTAGCATTCAACGTGGGTGACGCGACCGGCGTCGTTGCGGGTGAAGGCGATATAGCCGCCTTTGGCCAACACGTGCAGCACGCGTTGTTCCGCTTTGGAAATGTTCATGTTGGGAGATCCTGTAATAACCCCAGATACGCGCATCCCCGCGCAAACGCGCGTCGGATACGTCAGAGTCCCTCGCCATGCGGCAAGGAAGCGACTATCGGGTGGTTACAATCTCCAACATACAGGCCTCGGGCAGTGAAAAACGCCAGGGCGGCGTTTCAGCGCAGTTAATGTAGCCAATGGCCGGTTGGCTGTCAATTTGCCGGCGACGCGGGCCGCCGGCGCAAGGCCAATCAGAAAGGCTTGGTCGGCAGGTATTTGCCGTCCAGGGTGATCACCGCGCGTTCGCCGCCGTCCGGATCGGGCACCTTCTTGATATCCAGCTTGAAGTTGATGGCGCTGATAATGCCGTCGCCAAACTGCTCGTGCACCAGCGCTTTCAGCGTGGAGCCGTAGACCTGCAGCATTTCATAGAAACGATAAATGGTCGGGTCGGTCGGCACGCCGCCGGGAATGCTGCCGCGCAGCGGGATGGTTTGCAGCAGCTGCACCGCTTCTTCATCCAGCCCCAGCTTGGCCGCCACCGTGCGCGCCGCCGGTTCCGGTAGCGCATGCTGCCCCAGCAGGGCGGCGGTGACGAACGCCAGACTGAGACCGGTGCCTTCGGCCAGCGCTTCGAACGTCAGGTTATGGCGGATCTTGGCGGCCATGATGGTGTCGGTGAGCGCTTCGCGCGGGGCGGTGTTGTGCAGAGAGTGTGTCATGTTGGCTCCTTTTGTGGGCTTAAAAACGGGCGATCGCCGGCGTGGCGGTCACCTCGGGATGGGTGGCGAGCGGCACGAAGCGGCGGGTTTCGCCGTCCAGCGCCTCGATAGCGCCGCTGGCGATGTCATAGACCCAGCCGTGCAACGCCAGGCGGCCCTGATCCAGCGCCAGGGCGACGGAAGGGTGCGTTTTGATGTTGTTGAGCTGGGCGATGACGTTCTCGCGCACCATTGAAGCGACCCGCGCTTCGTCGCAGGCGTGCGGATAAGCCTGATTGACCGCCTTGGCGGAATCGGCGTAACGCAGCCAGCCGGCGACCGTCGGCAGGTGATCCAGACACTGGCAGGTGGCGATGGCGGTCATCGCGCCGCAGTCGGAATGGCCGCAGATCACGATATCTTCCACGCCCAGCGCGGCGACGGCGTACTCGACCGAGGCGGTCACCCCACCGGGTTCGGGGCCGAAAGACGGCACGATGTTACCGGCGTTGCGGATAACGAACAGATCGCCCGGCTCGCGCTGGGTGACCAGCTCCGGCACCAGGCGGCTGTCGGAACATGAGATAAACAGCGTGCGCGGGTTTTGGCGGGTCGCCAGCCGCTGAAACAGCGCCGTGCGTTCAACAAAGGCTTCGCGCTGAAACTTCAGGAAGCCTTCAATCACCTCTTTCATTGTTTTTCTCCCTGGGAGGTAAGCGATGACGGCATGATGAACGCTTCTGGTTATAGGGTCTAAGACCCATTTATAATGCTGGCTATAGGTTTTACTAATAGTTGGGGCGCTATGCTGCTGCGACATATCCGATATTTTCTGGCCGTTGCCGAACAGGGCAATTTCACCCGCGCCGCCGAAGCGCTGCACGTCTCGCAACCGACGCTCTCCCAACAGATCAAACAGCTGGAGGATGCGCTGGGAGCGCCGCTGTTCGATCGCAGCGGCAGAAGGGTGCAGCTGACCGACGCCGGTGAGGCCTGGATGCGCTATGCGCGCCTGGCGCTGCAGGATCTGGACGCCGGCGCGCGGGCGATCCATGACGTGGCGACGCTGGCGCGCGGCCATTTGCGGCTGGCGATGACCCCGACGTTCACCGCCTATCTGGTGGGGCCGACGATCGATGCGTTCTATCGCCGCTACCCGGGGATTACGCTGAGCATTGAGGAGATGGCGCAAGAGCGGATCGAGGCGCTGCTGGCGCAGGATCGGCTGGATCTGGGGATCGCCTTTGAGATGGCGCAGTCGGCGGACGTGGAAGCGATGCCGTTGTTCAGCGAGACGCTGGAGCTGATGGTCGGCGCCGAACATCCCCTGGCGGCGCGGCGTCGGCCGCTGACGCTGGCGGAGTGGCGACATCTGCCGCTGGCCTTGCTGAGCGGCGACTTCGCCACGCGTCAGTTTATCGATCGCTACTGCACGCAGTTGGGGTTTCGGCCGCAGGTGGCGGTGGAGGCCAATGCGCTGGGCGCCATCGTCGAGATCGTGCGGCACGGGCAGCTCGCCACGCTGTTGCCGGCCGCGATTGCGCGCGAGAACCGGCAGTTGAAAAAGGTGGCGCTGGCCAACGCCATGCCGGCCCGTCAGGCGGTGTTGCTGCAGCGCCAAGGCGCTTACCGCAGCGCCGCCGCGCAGGCGTTTATCGCCGTCTTGCAGGAACAGGGCGTTACGCCAACGCACTCCAGCGCTGCGTCATCCCCAGCAGATGCACCAGCCCGAAGCCGAGGCAAATCAGCGAGCTGACGACGATGAAGCGTTGGCTGCGGCCGGTATCGCGCAGGGCGAAAGGGCCGGCGACGCCGCGCAGCAGGTAGATAAAGGTGATAATAAACAGCGCGGGCCGCAGCAGCGGCAGCGGTGCGATCAGGCCCGCGCCGGACAGCGCGTACAGCGCCCAAATAAACAGCACCAGCGCGATGCCGGCGGTGACGACGGCCGGGAACTTTTTACCCGCTTCCGCCGCCTTAATGAAGCGATCGCCGGCGCCGCACAGCCGATAGCCGCGCGGCCCGGCGGCGATCACCCAAATATGCAGCAGGGCGGCGATGGCGCTCAGCGCGGCGCCGATCAGCAGCGCGGTGTTATAGAGGTGTGGCATGGTTCAGCATCCTTGTCCTAAATCAGTCTGGTATCAAGCGTAGACCAGAATGGGTAAGTCAGGCCGGGGGGAGCTCAACGGCCGACATTTGCAGCGCGTCTTCAGGCACTACGTGCGCCTGCGCATCGATAAATGCCAGCTGCACCGGCAGCCCGCTGCGTTTATCCACCAGTTGAACGTGGGGGCTGTTATGCAGAATATGCCGGTGGCCCCATGCCATCAGCGCAACCAGGATAGGCCCCAGGCTGCGCCCCTTGTCCGTCAAGACATATTCATGTCGTTCGCGCTCGCCCGGCTCCCGGTAAGCGCGTTTGGCCAACAGTTCTTGTTCTACCATGGCATTCAGACGGTTGCTCAACGCCTGGCGTGAAGCGCCGATATTCTCGCGCAGCTCTTCAAAACGGCGGACGCCGTAGAATGACTCGCGCAGGATCAGTAACGTCCAGCGATCGCCAAGCAGATCCGCGGCCTGCGCCAGCCCGCACAGGGCAAGAGAAACGGTAGGGAGATCGGGAGATTTTGACATGGGCATTTTCCTTCGCTAATCTAAGTCTTGTTTTTAGACTTAACTATATTCAAGGAGAGTATAATGCCATTTGTTAATGTGCAAACGGTGAAAGGCATGCTGGATGAACGGCAAAAAAGCGAATTGCTGTCCCGCATTACCGAACTGTTGGTGGAGATAGAAGGGCGAGGCGATCCGGCGTTCAGGCAGTCGGTTTGGGTCCGAATCGATGAACATGCGCCCGAACAATGGAGCCTGGGCGGCGTGCAGCCGACGGCGGCGATGATTGCCGCGAAGTTCCCGCCGCGTTAATTCAGCTATGCCGCCTGCGAAAAGGATCGGATGCCGCAGGCGCCGCTCAAAATGTCACCGAAACTTCCCGCGATCTCTGCACCCCGTTGTGGCATAATGCGCGCCAAATCACATTCCCTATGTATAAAGAGCGAGCGCTGTGTTAAGCACTAACAACATCACCATGCAGTTCGGCAGTAAGCCGCTGTTTGAAAACATCTCTGTCAAATTCGGCGGCGGCAACCGTTACGGCCTGATCGGCGCCAACGGCTGCGGCAAGTCCACCTTTATGAAAATCCTCGGCGGCGATCTGGCGCCGAGCGGCGGCAACGTGTTCCTCGATCCGAACGAGCGCCTCGGTAAACTGCGTCAGGATCAGTTCGCCTTTGAGCAGTACAGCGTGCTGGATACCGTGATCATGGGCCACACCGAACTGTGGGCGGTGAAGGAAGAGCGCGACCGCATCTACGCATTGGCGGAGATGAGCGAAGAAGACGGCTATAAAGTGGCCGATCTGGAAGTGGCCTACGGCGAAATGGACGGCTACAGCGCCGAAGCGCGCGCCGGCGAACTCCTGCTTGGCGTGGGTATTCCGGTTGAGCAGCACTATGGCCCGATGAGCGAAATCGCGCCGGGCTGGAAGCTGCGCGTGTTGCTGGCGCAGGCGCTGTTCTCCGATCCGGAAATCCTGCTGCTCGACGAACCGACCAACAACCTGGACATCGACACCATTCGCTGGCTGGAAAACGTGCTCAACGAGCGCAACAGCACCATGATCATCATCTCGCACGACCGTCACTTCCTGAACATGGTCTGCACCCACATGGCGGATCTGGACTACGGCGAACTGCGCGTTTACCCGGGCAACTACGACGAATACATGACCGCCGCCACCCAGGCGCGCGAGCGTCTGCTGGCGGACAACGCCAAGAAGAAGGCGCAGATCAATGAGCTGCAATCGTTCGTCAGCCGCTTCAGCGCCAACGCCTCCAAATCCAAGCAGGCCACCTCGCGCGCTCGTCAGATCGACAAGATCCAACTGGAAGAGGTGAAAGCCTCCAGCCGCCAGAACCCGTTCATCCGCTTCGAGCAGGACAAGAAGCTGTTCCGTAACGCGCTGGAAGTGGAAGCGCTCACCAAGGGCTTCGATGAAGGCCCGCTGTTCAGCAAGCTGAACCTGATGGTGGAAGTGGGCGAGAAGGTCGCGGTGCTGGGCGCCAACGGCATCGGTAAAACCACCCTGCTGAAAACGCTGGTGGGCGACGCGCAGCCGGACAGCGGCACCGTGAAATGGTCGGAAAACGCCCGTATCGGTTACTACGCGCAGGATCACGAATACGAGTTCGACGACACCCTGACCGTGTTCGACTGGATGAGCCAGTGGAAGCAGGAAAAAGACGACGAGCAGGCGGTGCGCAGCGTGCTGGGCCGTCTGCTGTTCAGCCAGGACGACATCAAGAAGAAAGTGAAGGTGCTGTCCGGTGGCGAGAAGGGTCGCATGCTGTTCGGCAAGCTGATGATGCAGCGCCCGAATATTCTGGTGATGGACGAACCGACCAACCACCTGGATATGGAATCCATCGAATCGCTGAACATGGCGCTGGAGATGTACGAAGGCACGCTGATCTTCGTCTCCCACGACCGTGAGTTCGTCAGCTCGCTGGCGACACGCATTCTGGAAATCACCCCGAACAAGGTGATCGACTTTACCGGCAACTACGAAGACTATCTGCGCAGCCAGGGCATCGTGTAACCCTCGCGGCAACGCATCAGGGCGGGAATTATCCCGCCCTTTTTTTATCCGTCACGCCCCGCCGCACACCTCGCAGTGCGGATCCTTCGGCAGTTTCATCTCGCGGAACTGCATGCTCATCGCATCGAACATCAACAGCTTGCCGCGCAGCGGTTGACCATAGTCAGCCAACAGCTTGATGGCTTCCATCGCCTGCAGGGTGCCGATAGTGCCGACCAGCGGCGCCATCACGCCCGCTTCGACGCAGGTGAGGGCGCTGTCGCCGAACAACCGGCTCAGGCAGCGGTAGCAGGGCTCGCCCGGCTGATAGGTGAACACGCTGAGCTGGCCCTCCATGCGGATCGCCGCGCCGGAAACCAGCGGTTTGCGCTGCGCGTGGCACAGGCGGTTCAGCGCGTCGCGCGCCGCCACGTTGTCGGTGCAGTCCAGCACCAGATCGCAGGCGGCGATCTCTGCCGCAACCGCATCGTCTTCCAGACGGCCGTCGATGGCGTCGATGCGGATATGTGGATTGATGGCGCTCAGTTCCTGCCTGGCGGAGGCGACTTTGCTCTGGCCGATGCGATCGTCGCGGTGCAGGATCTGGCGCTGCAGATTGGAGAGCGAGACGGTGTCGAAATCCACCAGCACCAGATGGCCGACGCCGGCCGCCGCCAGATAAGGCGCGGCGGCGCAGCCCAGCCCGCCCAGCCCGGCGATCAGCACGCGGGCGGCCTTCAGCTTCTCCTGGCCGTCGAAGTCAAAGCCGCGCAGCACGATCTGGCGGTTGTAGCGCAGCGCTTCGGCGTCGGTCAATTCCGGCAACATGTTCAGCTCCTCAGCAGGGCGTTGAACGGCTCGATCTCCACCGTTTCACCCGCCGCCACCGAACCGCGTTCGCGCTCCAGCACGATGAAACAGTTGCCCTGGCTGTAGGAGCTGAAGACGTGCGAGCCCTGGTGGCCGGTAGTGCTCACCTCCAGTTCGCCCGCGGCGTTGCTGCTGAACACGCCGCGCTGAAAATCGAGGCGGCCCGGCGATTTCTTCAGCGGCGTCAGCGCCCGCGCGCGCAGGCGCGGCGGCAGGCGCCAGTCGCTGTGGCCGGCCAGCTTCGCCAGCAGCGGTTGCACCAGTTGGTAGAAGGTCAGGGCGGCGGAAACCGGGTTGCCCGGCAGGCCGCAGAACCAGGCGTGGCCCAGTTTGCCGAAGGCGAACGGTTTGCCGGGTTTGATAGCCAGCTTCCAGAAGCTGACCTGGCCCAGCTCGTCGAGCATCTGTTTGGTGTAGTCGGCTTCGCCGACCGAGACGCCGCCGCTGCTGATCACCACATCGGCCTGGCTGTCCGCTTGTTCGAAGGCGGCGCGCAGTGCATCGCGATCGTCGCGGATAATGCCGAGATCGAGTACGTCGCAGCCCAGCTGCTCCAGCATCAGGCGTACCGCGAAGCGGTTGGTATCATAGATCTGGCCCGCCTGCAGCGGCTGGCCGACCGGCTGCAGTTCGTCGCCGGTGGAGAACACCGCCACCTTCAGCTTACGCATCACCTGCACTTCGGCGACCCCGAGCGAGGCCAGCAGCGGCAGCTGCGCGGCGCCCAGCTTCACGCCGGCCGGCAACACGCTGGCGCCTTGGCGAATGTCTTCACCCGCCAAACGGATATTCTGGCCGGCTTCTACCGGCGCGGTAAAACGCACGCCCTGGTCGCTCACTTCGGCCTGTTCCTGCATGACCACGGCGTCCGCCCCGGCCGGGATCGGCGCGCCGGTCATGATGCGCACGCAGCTGTTGGCCGGCCATTGGCCGTCGAACGGCGCGCCGGCGAAGGCTTTCCCGGCGACCGGCAACGGCGCATTGGCCGCCAGATCGGTGAGGCGCACCGCATAGCCGTCCATCGCCGAGTTGGCGAACGGCGGCACGTCGAGCGGTGAGACCACCGGCGCGGCGGTGATGCGGCCGGCGGCGGCGGTCAGGGCGACGGATTCGGTCTGTTGCAGCGGGGCGATCTGCCCGAGCATTTTTTCCAGCGCTTGCTCCAGGGAGATGAGATCGGAAGTATGGCAATGATCCATAAGGGGAACTCCGTAATCAGGGTGCGCATTGATAGCGACAAAGTGCGGGTATTATGGCAGAGAACGCCGGGGGGGAGAACGGGTTATGCCCGCCATCTTTCGCACTGCGGCGCTGGGGCGATCGGGTATAAACTGCGTAAAACAGAGGAGAATCATGATGCATAAACAGGTTATCGAGTTCTGGTTCGACGAGATCGAACCGGTGATGTGGTTCAAAAAGGACGATGATTTCGATCGTCTGCTGCACAGCCGTTTCGGCGAAATCTGGCGGGCGGCGGCGGCGGGGGAGCTGGCGCACTGGCGCGACACCATCGAAGGGCGGTTGGCGGAGGTGATCGTGCTCGATCAGTTCAGCCGCAACCTGTTCCGCGGCACGCCGCAGTCGTTCGCCTGCGACGGCATGGCGTTGATTCTGGCGCAGGAGGCGATCCGCAGCGGCGAGTGCGAACGGCTGAGCCGCGAGCAGCGCGGCTTCCTTTATCTGCCGTTCATGCATTCGGAATCGCCGCTGATTCACCAACAGGCGCTGGTGTTGTATACCGAGCTCAATAACGGCGACCAGCTGGAGTTCGAGCTGCGTCATAAGGCGATCATCGATCGTTTCGGCCGTTACCCGCATCGCAATGCGATATTGGGGCGCATCAGCACGCCGGAAGAAGAGGCCTTTTTACAGCAACCCGGTTCCGGTTTTTAATCGCGGAGTATCTTCGCCCGGCCGGGAAAAAAACGGCAGGCCGGGCGTCGAAATAATGATTATTCAGCGTGAACGTTTATTTCATGACCCCATGCCGCTATTTCCTCTCGCGAAATTACCAATAATCCCAGCCGCACTCTCAGCGGTTTGCTGCTTTTTATAACCTGCTGTTTTTATTCCAATAAGCTATTTCAAGGTGCGAAACGGTCTAAGCGGACTACGCTAAAAGTGGGGCGTGGACGTTATGCTGTACTTCCACAGTCGGGCTAAATAGCATCGAAAAAAGACTGAATAATAATGATACCGCGCTCAGCTTATTCGCTGTGCTACGGCGGGATTAACACAGGGTGTCAGGCAAATGAGCAAACCAGTGATTGCCATTCATGGCGGCGCGGGCGCAATTACCCGGGCGGCGCTGAGTGCGGAAAAGGAACGGCAGTACATTCAGGCGCTGTCCGAGATCGTGGCCGCCGGTCAGGCGATATTGGCACAGGGTGGCAGCGCGCTGGACGCGGTGACCGAAGCGGTGCGGCTGCTCGAAGAGTGCCCGTTGTTCAACGCCGGCAAAGGCTCGGTGTTTACCCATCAGGGCACCCACGAACTGGACGCCTGTGTGATGGACGGCCGCACCTGCGACGCCGGCGCTGTCGCCGGCGTCAGCCGTGTCCGCAACCCGGTGCTGGCGGCGCGCGCGGTGCTGGAAAACAGCGAACACGTGCTGTTTGCCGCCGAAGGCGCCGAGAAGTTTGCCGCCGCCCACGGCCTGGAAATGGTTACTCCCGACTTCTTCTTTACCCAAGAACGTTTTGATCAGTTGCACCGCGCCCAGGCGGAGCAGGGGCGGGTATTGCTCGATCACGACGGCGCGGCGCAGGCCGGCGATCCGCTCGATCCCGATCGCAAATTCGGCACCGTCGGTGCGGTGGCGCTGGATGCGCTGGGCAACCTCGCCGCCGCCACTTCCACCGGCGGCATGACCAACAAGCAGGCCGGGCGGGTGGGCGACACGCCGATCATCGGCGCCGGTTGCTATGCCAACAATGCCACCGTGGCGGTCTCCAGCACCGGCACCGGCGAAATCTTCATGCGCGGCGTGGCGGCCTATGACGTCTCCGCCCTGATCGAATACGGCGGGCTCAGCCTGCAAGAGGCCAGCGATCGGGTGGTGATGGAGAAGCTGCCGGCGCTGGGCGGCAGCGGCGGCATGATCGCCGTCGATCGCCACGGCAATATCGCGCTGCCGTTCAACAGCGAGGGGATGTACCGCGGTTTTGGCTATGTCGGCGATGCGCCGTCCGTCGGGATTTATCGCTAAGCGTTCACCGGGAGGGTGTATGACCGACGTTTCATTCCGGCCCGCCGGCGACGGGCTGTCATTGCCGCCGCAGCGGGTGCTGACGGTGCGCGATCTGAGCATCAGCTTTCCTCAAGCGGACGGCGCCGTAGACGCGGTGCGCAACCTGTCGTTCGATCTCGATCGCGGCGAGACGCTGGCGATCGTCGGCGAGTCCGGCTCCGGCAAATCGGTCACTTCGCTGGGGCTGATGCGTCTGGTGGAGCAGGGCGGCGGGCGCATCGTCGGCGGCGCCATGACGTTGCGCCGGCGCGACGGCGCGTTGCTCGATCTGGCGCACGCCTCGCAGCGCACGCTGCGTACGGTGCGCGGCGCCGACATGGCGATGATCTTCCAGGAGCCGATGACCTCGCTCAACCCGGTATTTCCGGTCGGCGAGCAGATCGCCGAATCGCTGCGTTTGCATCAGGGCATGGACCACCGCAGCGCGCGCCAGGAGGCGCTGCGCATGCTCGATCTGGTGCGTATTCCGGAGGCTAAAGAGGTGTTGGGGCGCTACCCGCACCAGCTCTCCGGCGGTATGCGCCAGCGGGTGATGATCGCCATGGCGCTCTCCTGCAAGCCGGCGCTGTTGATTGCCGATGAGCCCACCACCGCCCTCGACGTCACCATTCAGGCGCAGATCCTGCAGCTGATCCGCGTGCTGCAACAGGAGATGCAGATGGGGGTGATCTTCATCACTCATGACATGGGCGTGGTGGCGGAGATCGCTGATCGGGTGTTGGTGATGCGCCGCGGTGAGCAGGTGGAACAAAATCGGGTGCGCGAGCTGTTCGCCGCGCCGCAACAGGCCTATACCCGGGCGCTGCTGGCGGCGGTGCCGAAGCTGGGGGCGATGGCCGATCGGCCGCTGCCGGCAAAGTTTCCGCTGCCGGATGGCGAGGGCGATGCCGCGCCGCAGGATACCGTGCCGCCAGACGCCGCGCCGATCCTGCGGGTGGAGCATCTGGTCACGCGTTTTGATCTGCGCGGCGGGCTGTTCAATCGGATCACTCGCCGGGTACATGCGGTGGAAAACGTCAGCTTCGATCTTTACCCCGGCGAGACGCTGGGGCTGGTGGGCGAGTCCGGCTGCGGCAAGTCCACCACCGGGCGTTCTTTGCTGAAGCTGGTGGACAGCCAGAGCGGCACCATCACCTTCGCCGGGCGGCGAATCGATCGGTTGAAGGGGCCGGCGCTGCAGCACCTGCGGCGCGATATTCAGTTCATCTTTCAAGATCCTTACGCCTCGCTCGATCCGCGCCTGACGGTCGGTTTCTCCATCATGGAGCCGCTGCTGGTGCACAACGTAATGCGCGGCCGTGAGGCGGAAAGGCGGGTGGCCTGGCTGCTGGAACGCGTCGGTCTGCAGCCGGAACACGCGCGCCGCTATCCGCACGAATTTTCCGGCGGTCAGCGCCAGCGCATCTGCATCGCGCGCGCGCTGGCGCTGAACCCGAAAGTGGTGATCGCCGACGAGGCGGTCTCGGCGCTGGACGTGTCGATTCAGGCGCAGATCGTCAATCTGCTGCTCGATCTGCAGCGCGAGTTCGGCATCGCTTTTCTGTTTATTTCACACGACATGGCGGTGGTGGAGCGCATCAGCCATCGGGTAGCGGTGATGTACCTCGGGCAAATTGTCGAGATCGGCCCGCGGCAGGCGGTGTTCGACAACCCGCAGCACCCCTATACCCGCAAGCTGATGGCGGCGGTGCCGGTGGCCGATCCCGCTCACGCCCACAAACGGCAGCCGCTGCCGGCCGATGAGATCCCCAGCCCGGTGCGCGCGCTGGGCGATGAACCCGTTACCGCACCGCTGGTGCAGGTTGGCGCCGGGCACTTTGTCGCCCGCCACCCGATCGCCGGTGCTTTTTAAAGACCTCAGGAGAGACAAGCGACATGAAGCACACATTCAAACGCAATGCGCTGTTGGCCGCCGTACTGCTGGCGGCGGGAACCGGCCCGGTCTGGGCGGCGAAGGACGCGGTGATCGCCGTGGCCTCCAACTTCACCACCCTCGATCCTTACGACGCCAACGACACGCTGTCGCAGGCGGTGGCCAAGTCTTTCTATCAGGGGCTGTTCGGCTTCGACAAGGACATGAAGCTGGTAAACGTGCTGGCGGACAGCTATGAGGTCAGCAAAGACGGCTTGACCTATACCGTCAAACTGCGCCAGGGCATCAAATTCCACGACGGCACCGCGTTCAACGCCGAAGCGGTGAAGATCAACCTCGATCGCGCCAGCAACCCGGACAGCCACCTCAAGCGCTATAACCTGTTCAAGATGATCGACAAAACCGAGGCGGTGGACGCCAATACGGTGAAGATCGTGCTGAAGGCGCCGTTCTCGGCGTTCGTCAACAATCTGGCGCACCCGGCGGCGGCGATCATCTCCCCGGCGGCGCTGAAGCAATACGGCAAGGAGATCGGTTTCCATCCGGTCGGCACCGGGCCGTATCAGTTCGTGACCTGGAACCAGACCGATTTCGTCAAGGTGAAGAAGTTCGACGGCTACTGGCAGCCGGGGCTGCCGAAGCTCGACAGCATCACCTGGCGCCCGGTGGTGGATAACAACACCCGCGCGGCGATGCTGCAGACCGGCGAGGCGACCTTCGCCTTCCCGATCCCTTACGAGCAGGCCAAGGTGCTGGAGGGCAACGCCAAGCTGGACGTGGTGGCTGCCCCGTCGATCCTGCAGCGTTACATCAGCATGAACGTCACTCAAAAGCCGTTCGACAACCCGAAGGTGCGCCAGGCGCTGAACTACGCGATTAACAAGGACGCGCTGATCAAGGTGGCGTTCGCTGGTTATGCGGTGCCGGCGGAAGGGCCGGTGCCGCCGGCCATCGACTTCGCCGCCCGCTACAAGCCGTGGCCGTACGATCCGGCCAAGGCGCGTGAGCTGCTGAAAGAGGCCGGTTACCCGAACGGCTTCACCACCACGCTGTGGTCGTCCCACAACCACAGTACCGCGCAGAAAGTGCTGCAGTTCACCCAGCAGCAGCTGGCGCAGGTGGGGGTGAAAGTGACGGTGACGGCGATGGACGCCGGGCAGCGCGCGGCGCAGGTGGAGAGCATCGGGGTGAAAGACACCGGCGTGCGGCTGTTCTACACCGGCTGGTCGGCCTCGACCGGGGAAGCGGACTGGGCGCTGTCGCCGCTGTTCTCCACCCAGGCGGCGCCGCCGAAGCAGTTCAACACCGCGTTCTACAGCAACCCGCAGGTGGACAAGGATCTGACCGACGCGCTGGCGACCACCGATCGCGCCGAGAAGCAGAAATTGTATCAGGACGCGCAGGATCGCATCTGGGCCGACGCGCCCTGGATCTTCCTGGCGACCGAACGCTTGTTGTCGGCCAACAGCAAACAGCTGAGCGGTTTCTACGTGATGCCGGATACCTCGTTCAACTTTGATAACGCCGATCTGAAATAAGGCGCCCATCCCCGCCTGCGGCCCGACGGCGGCGGGCGGGGGAAGGAATGAGATGCTCAATTATTTTCTGAAACGACTGCTGGGCCTGATCCCGACGCTGCTGATCGTGGCGGTGCTGGTGTTCCTGTTCGTCCACCTGCTGCCAGGCGATCCGGCGCGGCTGGCGGCGGGGCCGGAGGCCGACGAGGCGGTGGTGCAGCTGGTGCGCAAGGATTTGGGGCTGGATAAGCCGCTGCCGCAGCAGTTCGCGCACTTTTTCGTCAACGCGCTGCGGGGCGACTTCGGCATCTCGATGGTGTCCAAGCGCCCGGTGAGCGAAGAGATCGCCTCGCGCTTTATGCCGACCTTCTGGCTGACCGTCGCCAGCATGCTGTGGGCGGTGGCGTTCGGCCTGGCGATCGGCGTGGTGTCGGCGGTGTGGCGTAACCGTTGGCCGGATCGTCTCGGCATGACGCTGGCGGTATCGGGGATCTCGTTCCCGGCCTTTGCGCTCGGCATGCTGCTGATGCAGGTGTTCTCGGTCGAGCTGGGGTGGCTGCCGACGGTGGGCGCCGACAGCTGGCGGCACTACATTCTGCCTTCTATCACCTTGGGGGCGGCGGTGGCGGCGGTGATGGCGCGTTTCACCCGCGCTTCGTTCGTCGAGGTGTTGCAGGAGGACTACATGCGCACCGCGCGCGCCAAGGGCGTACGGGAAAGCGTGGTGGTGATGAAACACGGCCTGCGCAACGCGATGATCCCGGTAGTGACCATGATGGGGCTGCAGTTCGGCTTCCTGCTCGGCGGTTCGATCGTGGTGGAGAAGGTGTTCAACTGGCCGGGGTTGGGGCGCTTGCTGGTGGATTCGGTGGAAATGCGCGATTACCCGGTGATCCAGGCCGAGGTGCTGCTGTTCTCGCTGGAGTTCATCCTGATCAACCTGCTGGTGGATATGCTGTACGCGGCAATCAACCCGGCGATTCGTTACCAATGAGGACGCGGCATGATTAAGCATTGGCGGCGCAGCGCCGCATTGAAGGCGATGCCGCTTATCGACCCTAACGCGGTACGCACGCCGTGGGGCGAATTTTGGCGGCGTTTTCGCCGCCAGCGGGCGGCGCTGGTCGCCGGCCTGTTGGTGCTGCTGCTGATTGCGGCGGCGCTGCTGGCGCCTTATCTGGCGCCGTTCGATGCGGAAAATTACTTCGATTACGACCGGCTGAATGAGGGGCCTTCGCTGATGCACTGGCTGGGCGTAGATTCCCTCGGGCGCGATATCTTCAGCCGCATCCTGATGGGCACGCGTATTTCGCTGGCGGCCGGGGTGTTCTCGGTGCTGGCGGGTGGGGCGATCGGCACCCTGCTGGGGCTGCTGGCCGGCTACTATGAGGGCTGGTGGGATCGCCTCACCATGCGCGTCTGCGACGTGCTGTTCGCGTTTCCCGGCATTTTGCTGGCGATCGGCGTGGTGGCGATCATGGGCAGCGGCATGGCCAACGTGATCGTCGCGGTGGCGATCTTCAGCATTCCGGCCTTCGCCCGCCTGGTGCGCGGCAATACGCTGGTGCTGAAGCACCTGACCTATATCGAGTCGGCGCGCAGCATCGGCGCCTCGGACTGGACCATCATCCTGCGGCACATCCTGCCGGGCACCCTGTCTTCGATCGTGGTCTATTTCACCCTGCGCATCGGCACCTCGATCATCACCGCCGCCAGCCTGTCGTTTTTGGGGCTGGGCGCCCAGCCGCCGACGCCGGAGTGGGGGGCGATGCTCAACGAAGCGCGCGCCGATATGGTGATCGCGCCGCACGTGGCGATCTTCCCCAGCCTGGCGATATTCATCACCGTGCTGGCGTTCAACCTGTTGGGCGACGGATTGCGCGACGCGCTCGATCCGAAACTGAAGGGGTGAGGGCATCGCTGAATTGGCATACCCCTGTTTTATGAGTATAATTGATGAAAATTTAACCCGTGTATATTACAGGGATGGGGAATGGATATGGCAAATAACAATGTGACGAAAAAGACAGTCAACGTAACCATCGATCGCGATCTTTTCCAGCGCGCAAAATCCCTGGGCGTCAATGTGTCATCCGTATTGACGGACGCATTGAGCGTCCGCGTCAGGGATATTGAGATTCAACAGTGGCGCGAGCAAAATCGCGCGGCGTTAGAAGAACTTAATCGTATCACTGAAGAAAATGGTTTGTTGTCTGATGAATATCGGACATTTTAAATATGCAATTTACCGTATATGACAATACGTATCCGGCATCAGCCTATCCCTACTTACTGGACGTTCAAAGCGATCTTATTGATGTCCTCTCTACCCGGTTAGTGATCCCTCTTTATGCTTTGGATAACGTCAGGGTTAAAATTTCTGCACGTTTATGCCCGGAAATTGAGATCAACGGCGAAAAGTTTCTTGTTATGACGCATGAGATGGCTGCCGTACGTATTTCGCAGATTGGGAAGGCCGTTGGTAATGTCAATGAGCACAGGAATCAAATTAAAGCCGCCATCGATTTTCTGATTGATGGCTTTTGAAGAAATCCGGGCGGTTAAACCGCCCGGATTTTTTTATCAGCGGAACAGGTGCTCGGCGTGGAAACGCAGGTGATCTTCCACGAAGGTGGCGATGGTGAAGTAGCTGTGATCGTACCCCGGCTGAATGCGCAGCGTCAGCGGCCAGTCGCGCTGGCGCGCCAGTTCGGCCAGCCGCGCCGGCTGCAGCTGATCGGCCAGGAACTGGTCGTCATCGCCCTGATCGATAAGGACCGGCATTTTTTCCGCGCCGCTGGCCAGCAGATGGCAGCTGTCGTACTGCAGCCACTGGCTCTCGTCGCTGCCCAGATAGGCGGTGAATGCCTTGCGGCCCCACGGCACCTGGCACGGGTTGACGATCGGCGCGAAGGCCGATACCGAGCGGAAGCGCTGCGGATTGCGAAACGCCATCATCAGCGCGCCGTGGCCGCCCATCGAGTGGCCGAAGATCGACTGACGATCGCTGACGCTGAAGTGCTGTTCGATCAGCGCCGGCAGTTCGGCGCTGATGTAGTCGTACATGCGGAAGTGACGATCCCACGGCGCCTGGGTGGCGTTCAGGTAGAACCCGGCGCCCTGGCCCAGGTCGTAGCCTTCGTCGTTCGGCACCTCGTCGCCACGCGGGCTGGTGTCCGGCATCACCAGCACCAGGCCCAGCTCGGCGGCGATGCGCTGCGCGCCGGCTTTCAACGTGAAGTTCTCGTCGTTGCAGGTCAGCCCCGACAGCCAGTACAGCACCGGCGGCGGGTTGTCATCGCGCGGCGGCGGCAGGTAGATGCTGAATGTCATGTTGCAATTCAGGCTCTGCGCCGCGTGGCGATAACGCTGTTGCCAGCCGCCGAACATGCGGTGCTCTTCGAGAAGTTCCAATGACAACGTCATCTCTGCCTCCTGGCTTATTGGTCGAAGTGGATGACGGAACGGATCGATTTGCCTTCGTGCATCAAATCGAACGCTTCGTTGATCTGCTCCAGCCCCATGGTGTGGGTGATAAAGTCGTTCAGCGCGAATTCGCCGTCCAGATAGCGCTCGACGATGCCCGGCAGCTGCGAACGGCCCTTGACGCCGCCGAATGCCGAGCCGCGCCAGACGCGGCCGGTGACCAGCTGGAACGGCCGGGTCGAGATCTCTTCGCCGGCGCCCGCGACGCCGATGATCACCGATTCCCCCCAGCCCTTGTGGCAGCATTCCAGCGCGGAACGCATCACGTTGACGTTGCCGATGCACTCGAAGGAGAAGTCGACGCCGCCGTCGGTCAGCTCGACGATCACCTCCTGAATCGGTTTGTCATAGTCTTTCGGGTTGATCAGATCGGTAGCGCCCAGCTTGCGCGCCAGATCGAACTTGCTGGTGTTGATGTCGATGCCGATGATGCGGCCCGCGCCGGCCATTTGCGCGCCGATGATCGCCGACAGGCCGATGCCGCCCAGGCCGAAGATCGCCACGGTGTCGCCCGGCTGCACTTTGGCGGTGTTCATCACCGCGCCCATGCCGGTGGTGACGCCACAGCCCAGCAGGCACACTTCTTCCAGCGGCGCTTCCTTGTTGATTTTCGCCAGTGAAATCTCCGGCACCACGGTGTATTCGGAGAAGGTGGAGGTGCCCATGTAGTGGAAGATCGGTTTGCCGTCCTTGAAGAAGCGGGTGGTGCCGTCCGGCATCAGGCCTTTGCCCTGGGTGGCGCGGATCGCCTGGCACAGGTTGGTCTTACCGGATTTACAGAATTTGCACTCGCCGCACTCCGGGGTGTAGAGCGGGATCACGTGATCGCCGACCGCCACGCTGGTGACGCCTTCACCGACCGCTTCCACCACGCCGCCGCCCTCGTGGCCGAGGATCGCCGGGAACACGCCTTCCGGATCTTTGCCGGACAAGGTGTAGGCGTCGGTGTGACAAACGCCGGTGGCGACGATCCGCACCAGCACTTCGCCTTTTTGCGGTGGCATCAGCTCGACTTCTTCGATCTTCAGCGGCTGGTTCGGGCCCCAGGCAACGGCGGCGCGGGTTTTGATCATCTCCATCATAGTCTCCTCAGTGGTTTTCTTTTTAAATCAGGCGATATCGACAACGTCTGATAAATCGTTGGGGGTGTTTTCATCAACAGCGGCGGTTTCCGTCTGTTCAATAATCAATTCTTTCAGCGCGCGCACGTTCGGCCCGAACGCGTCGCGGCGCCACAGCAGCCAGGTGGCGGTGTCGGCCACGTCCGGCGGCAGGGTGTGAACCCGAACCCGCTCATGGCCCGGCAGCAGGCTGAGCACCGAATGCGGGATCATCGCCAGCCCGGCGCCGCTGGCGACGCAGGCCAGCATGGCGTGATAGGACTGGATCTCCATGATCTGCCCCGGCCGTGCGCCTTCGCGCTTGAACCAGGCCTCCAGCCGCAGGCGGTAGGAACAGCTGGCGCGAAAGGCGAACAGCGTTTCGCCGTTGGCGTCTTTGGCGCTGTGGATCGGCGCGTGATCGAGACAGGAGATCACCACCATATGTTCAGGATAGGCGATGCAGCCGTTCAGCTCGTCATAGGGCACCGGACCGTCGACCAGCGCTGCCGCCAGCGTGCCGGCGCGCACCCGATCGGCGATTTCGCCGGAGGTGCCGGTAGTCAGCGACAGAGACACCTGCGAGAAACGCTGGTGGTAAGCTGCCAGCAGCGAGGGCAGGCGGGTGGCGGCGGTGCTCTCCATCGAGCCGAGAGCAAAGTTGCCCGCCGGTTCGCCGGCATGGGTGATGCTCATCGCCTCGTCGCTCAGCGCCAGGATGCGATTGGCGTAGCACAGAAAGTTATGGCCCATCGGCGACAGGCGCAGGCGCTGTTTTTCGCGGATAAACAGATCGGCGCCCAGCTCCTGCTCGAGCTGGCGCAGCCGGGTGGTCAGATTCGACGGCACGCGGTGCAGCTGCTCGGCGGCGCGGGCGACCGAGCCGGTTTCCGCTACGCAGCAGAACATGCGAAGCTGGGTCAGATCCATAATGTTCTCGTTTCGTGATGAACTTGATGACTATTATTCAGTTTTTGTGAGTTTAATACTGCGGCATGATACTGGCAACTTTCTTTTAACCTTTTGGATACCGGTATGGCTTTACGTATTGCCTTGAGCGGGTTTGCCGCGCTGATCGTGGCGATGGGCATTGGCCGCTTCGCTTTCACCCCTCAGGTGCCGCTGATGATCGCTGACCACCAGTTCAGCCTGACCGGCGCCGGGCTGGTGGCGGCGATCAACTATTTGGGATACCTGTGCGGCGCCTACGACGCGATGCGCGCCACGCGCCACGTCGAGCGGCGCCTGTGGCTGGGCGTATGGGGCGCGATGGCGCTGACGCTGCTGTCGGCGTTGGCGCAGGATGAATGGACCCACGGCGCGCTGCGCTTCGTCATCGGCTGGGCCAGCGGCTGGGCGATGGTGCTGGTGGCGGCCTGGACCAACGAGCGGTTGGCGCACTACGGCCGGCCGGCGCTGAGCGCGGCGGTGTTCGCCGGGCCGGGCGCCGGCATCTTCCTCAGCGGCATGCTGGCGGTGGGCATCAACGCGCTGGGGCTGACGGCGGCGCAGGCCTGGCTGGTGTATGGCGGGCTGGCGCTGGTGCTGGTCGGGGGGATTAGCGCCTTTCTGCCGCGCAGCGGCGAGCTGCATCGCCCGGACGTGGCCCCGGAGCCGCTGCTGCTGACGCCGGCGCTCAAGCGTCTGGTGTGGAGCTACAGCCTGGCCGGCTTCGGCTATATCCTGCCGGCGACCTTCTTGTCGCAGATGGCGGCGGCGCGTTTTCCCGACAGCCTGTTCGCGCAGTTCGTCTGGCCGGTGTTCGGCGGCGCGGCGGTGTTGGGGATCGTTATCGGCATTGTGACCCGCCATCGGCTGACCACTCAAACCCGGTTGGCGATCACGCTGTGGATACAGGCGTTGGGCGTACTGAGCGCCGAAGTGGTGCCGGGCGTGGCCGGCCTGGCGCTCGGGGCGTTGCTGACCGGCGGCGGTTTCCTCTGTGTGGTGCAGCTCGCCCTTCAGCACGGCCGTGAACTGGCGCCGCGCCATGCGCGTTACATGGCCGGATTGCTGACCACCGGTTATGCGATCGGCCAGCTGGTTGGGCCGATGCTGTCGGCGCTGTCGACCGCCTTGACCCATCGGCTGGAACCGGCGCTGTATGTGGCGGTGATAGCGCTGTTGGTGGCCGGAGGGCTGGCGGTGAATACCCCGGCGCGGCGGTTGGCGCAAAAAACGGCGACTCGGTGATTAAAATCCATACAAAAAGCGTGGAGACCCGCAGCCGGCCTGATTGTGCTAAATGCGAAGATTTCACCTCTGGATGAAGCACTATCACTGGATAATCGCCGCGCTCTCATCTACAGTGGGGGCAAAATCTTGACCGGGTTCACGTTATCCACCACGAAAACTCTGCCGTCACGAGAGCAAGCAATTCGCCGGCCGCACGCCCTATCAGGCCGCCGGCGGGTTCCGTCCGCAGGAGAACAAATACATGACATCATTAAGTAAAGAAGCCGCGCTGGTGCATGCGGCACTGGAAGAGCGTGGTCTGGAGACACCGCTGCGCGGGGAAGTGCTGGATCGCGAAACGCGCAAGCGTCGCATCAAAGAGCACATGACCGAAATCATGCAGCTGCTGAATCTCGATCTGTCTGACGACAGCCTGGCGGAAACGCCGCATCGCATCGCCAAAATGTATGTCGACGAGATCTTCTCCGGTCTGGACTACGCCAACTTCCCGAAAATCACCGTCATCGAGAACAAAATGAAGGTGGATGAGATGGTGACGGTGCGCGATATCACGCTGACCAGCACCTGTGAACACCACTTCGTCACCATTGACGGCAAGGCCACCGTGGCCTATATCCCGAAAGACTCGGTGATCGGTCTGTCGAAGATCAACCGCATTGTGCAGTTCTTCTCCCAGCGCCCGCAGGTGCAAGAGCGCCTGACCCAGCAGATCCTGGTCGCGCTGCAGACCCTGCTCGGCACCAATAACGTGGCGGTATCGATCGATGCGGTCCATTATTGTGTCAAAGCGCGCGGCATTCGCGACGCGACCAGCGCCACCACCACCACCTCGTTGGGGGGGCTGTTCAAGTCCAGCCAAAATACCCGCCAGGAGTTCCTGCGCGCGGTGCGCCATCACCAGGGGTGATGGCGTTGCGGGGCGACTCGCAAAACGACAACAGGCGCCTGCGGGCGCCTTTTTCATGAGCGGAAGACAGCGATAAAAAATGAACAGTCATCCTCTGCCGCGCATCGCCACGCTGGACTGCGTGCGCGGCATCGCCATCCTCGGCATCTTATTGCTGAACATCAGCGCCTTCGGCTTGCCGAAGGCCGCCTACCTCAATCCGGCCTATCTGGGGATGCCGTCATCGCGCGACGCCTGGACCTGGGCGCTGCTGGATCTTTTCGCCCAGGCCAAGTTCCTGGCGATGTTCGCGCTGCTGTTCGGCGCCGGGCTGCAAATGCTGCTGCGGCGCGGCAAAAGCTGGATCCGCGCGCGGCTGTCATGGCTGGTGCTGTTCGGCCTCGCGCACGCCATCTTCCTGTGGGACGGCGACATTCTGCTGGCCTACGGGCTGATCGGCCTGGTGTGCTGGCGCATGATCCGCGAAGCCAAAGACACATTCCAGCTGCTGAAAACTGGCGTGGTGCTCTACCTGATCGGCGTGGCGGTGCTGCTGCTGCTCGGTTTTGTCTCGCACGGTGAACCGGGCAGCTTCTGGCAGCCGGGCGTGGCGGAATTGCAGTACGAGAAGTTCTGGAAGCTGCAGGGCGGTTTCGAAGCCTGGCGCAGCCGCGCCGATCTGCTCTCGTCCAGTCTGCTGGCCATCGGCGCGCAGTATGGTTGGGAGCTGGCGGGGCTGATGCTGTTCGGCGCCGGGCTAATGCGCAGCGGCTGGCTGCGCGGCAGCTATTCCTCCGGCTATTACCTGCGGCAGGCGGCGTGGCTGTTGCCGCTGTCCGTGCTGATCCAACTGCCGGCGGTGGCGCTGCAATGGCAGGTGCACTGGGACTATCGCTGGAGCGGTTTCCTGCTGCAGGTGCCGCGCGAGCTGGGCGCGCCGCTGCAGGCGCTGGGCTATCTGGCGCTGTGTTACGGTTTCTGGCCCGCGCTGTCGCGCCTGCGCATCGCCCACTGGCTGAGCCAGGTGGGGCGCATGGCGCTGAGCAACTACCTGTTGCAAACGCTGATCTGCACTACGCTGTTTTATCGCTTTGGCCTCTATGAGCAGTTCGACCGGCTTCAGCTGTTGGCGTTTGTGCCTCTGGTCTGGTTGGTCAACCTGGTCTTTTCCGCGCTGTGGCTGCGTTACTTCGAACAGGGGCCGATGGAATGGCTGTGGCGCAAATTGACGCAGATGGCCGCCGGTGAAACGGAATCCAAAGCGCTGAAGTGAGCGCCCATCGGCAGGTTAAAAAAATGTATGTAAACGTTTTCTTTCCTGTGACGTAATTCACGCAGAGCTGCGGGTCAATCGGGGTAGGATAGCGCCACCGGCCACTACCCCGATTTCAGGATCCCGCATGCCTCCAGTTCATCCGATCACTATTCGCGACGTGGCGAAACGCGCCGGCGTCTCCGTGGCGACCGTGTCTCGCGTGCTCAATCACAGCGCGCTGACCAGCAAAGAGACGCGCGAACAGGTGCTGCAGGCGGTGGCGGAACTGGGCTACCGCCCCAACGCCAATGCACAGGCGCTGGCGACCCAAAGCAGCGATACGCTGGGCGTGGTGGTGATGGACGTGTCCGATCCGTTCTTCGGCGCGCTGGTGAAAGCGGTAGACACGGTGGCGCAGAAACACCACAAGTATCTGCTGATCGGCAACAGCTATCATCAGGCGGACAAAGAGCGCCATGCGATCGAAGTGCTGATCCGTCAGCGCTGTAACGCCCTGATTGTTCACGCCAAAGCCTTGAGCGACGCCGAACTGATCGGCTTTCTGGAGCAGGTGCCGGGCATGGTGCTGATCAATCGGATTATCCCCGGCTATGAGCCGCGCTGCGTTGGGCTGGACAACGTCAGTGGCGCTGACATGGCGATGCGTCTTCTGCTCTCGCAGGGCCATCGGCGCATCGGTTATCTGGGCTCCAATCACCCGATCGAAGACGGGCCGCTGCGTCAGCAAGGCTATGCGCAGGCGATGGCCGCCGCCGGGCTGGCGACGCCCGACAGCTGGCGCGCGTACGGTTCGCCGGATCTGCAGGGCGGCGAGGCGGCGATGGTCGAGCTGCTGGGGCGCAACTTACAGCTGAGCGCGGTGTTTGCCTACAACGACGCCATGGCCGCCGGCGCCATGGCGGTGCTGAAAGAAAACGGTATCACGGTGCCGCAGCATTTCTCGCTGATCGGCTTCGACGACATTCCCATCGCGCGCTACACCAGCCCCAAACTCACCACGGTGCGTTACCCGATCGTTTCGATGGCCACGTTGGCGACCGAGCTGGCATTACAGGGCGCAGCAGGCCTGGCGGAGCCGCAGGCGAGCCATCTGTTCATGCCGACGCTGGTGCGGCGCCATTCTGTCGCCCCCTGGCAAAGTGAGGCGACGGTCACTCTCTGACGATTTAATCTTGTGTAACCGTTTTCAATCTGTGAGAAAATTCACAGAATATTAACATCACGCCGTCTATGCTCTAGGCGTTTTCAGGCGCAAAGGCCCTTGCCGCTGTAACCGTTTATCTCGCGCTGACACAGCATTTCTCGGAAATAACAAGATCCACGGACGACAGGTGTTGAGTGGAAATCGCCTGGCCTGGGGTGCGCGCACTGCCGGTGACCATTGGCTCAAAGACGAGTAATACCCTACACAGAACCGGAGATTGACAATGAATAAGAAGGTTTTCACCCTGGCCGCCATGGCCGCTGCCATGATGTTTGGCGCCGCAGCCCATGCTGATACCCGTATTGGCGTCACGATTTACAAATACGACGACAACTTCATGTCGGTGGTGCGCAAAGCGATCGAGAAAGACGCCAAGGCGTCACCGGACGTTACCCTGTTGATGAATGACTCGCAGAACGACCAGTCCAAACAGAACGATCAGATCGACGTGCTGCTGGCCAAGGGCGTGAAAGCGCTGGCGATCAACCTGGTCGACCCGGCCGCGGCGCCGGTGGTTATCGATAAGGCGCGCGCAAACGATATCCCGGTGGTGTTCTACAACAAAGAACCTTCCCGCAAAGCGCTGGACAGCTATGACAAGGCGTATTACGTCGGCACCGATTCCAAAGAGTCCGGCGTGATCCAGGGCGAACTGATCGCCAAACACTGGAAAGCCAATCCGGCCTGGGATCTGAACAAAGACGGCCAGATCCAATTCGTGCTGCTGAAGGGCGAGCCGGGCCACCCGGATGCCGAAGCGCGCACCACCTACGTGGTGAAAACGCTGAACGAGAAAGGCATCAAGACCCAACAGCTGCAGTTGGATACCGCGATGTGGGATACCGCGCAGGCGAAAGACAAGATGGACGCCTGGCTCTCCGGCCCGAACGCCAACAAGATCGAAGTGGTGATCGCCAACAACGACGCCATGGCGATGGGCGCGGTGGAAGCGCTGAAAGCGCACAACAAGACCAGTATTCCGGTGTTCGGCGTGGATGCGCTGCCTGAAGCGCTGGCGCTGGTGAAATCCGGCGCGATGGCGGGCACGGTGCTGAACGACGCCGACAATCAGGCGAAGGCCACCTTCGAGCTGGCGAAAAACCTGGCGGCGGGCAAACCGGCCACCGAAGGCACCCAATATAAAATCGAAAATAAAGTCGTGCGTATCCCTTACGTCGGCGTAGATAAAGACAACCTGTCTCAGTTCATTAAATAAGAATTGAGATCCCGCTAAGACCCCGCCTGCGGCGCCAACACCAGGGATACCGCCGGCGGGGATGTTTACGACTGCAAGATCGTTAAGCCAGGTGTATTTATGGCCGATAGCTCACGCGAATTTTTGCTGGAAATGACGGATATTTGTAAGTCATTTCCCGGCGTCAAAGCCTTGGACAATGTCAATTTACGCGTCCGTCCGCACTCCATTCACGCCCTGATGGGGGAGAACGGCGCGGGGAAATCGACGTTGTTGAAATGCCTGTTCGGCATTTACAAAAAAGACAGCGGCAGCATTGTATTTCAGGGCCGGGAAATCGACTTCAAGAGCTCGAAGGAAGCGCTGGAGCACGGCGTTTCCATGGTGCATCAGGAGCTGAACCTGGTGCTGCAGCGCACCGTGATGGACAACATGTGGCTGGGACGCTACCCGACCAAAGGCCTGTTCGTCGATCAGGACAAGATGTTCAAAGACACTCAGGCGATCTTCGACGAGCTGGATATCGACATCAACCCGCGCGAAAAGGTGGGCAACCTGTCGGTGTCGCAGATGCAGATGATCGAGATCGCCAAAGCGTTTTCCTATGACGCCAAGATCGTCATCATGGACGAACCGACCTCTTCGTTGACGGAGAAAGAGGTCAATCACCTGTTCACCATCATCCGCAAGCTGAAAGAGCGCGGCTGCGGCATCGTCTATATCTCGCACAAGATGGAAGAGATCTTCCAGCTGTGTGACGAGATAACGGTGCTGCGCGACGGCCAGTGGATCGCCACCCAGCCGCTGGAAGGGCTGGATATGGACAAGATCATCGCCATGATGGTCGGCCGCTCGCTGAGCCAGCGTTTCCCCGACAGGCAGAACACGCCGGGTGAGGTGATCCTCGAGGTGAAGAACCTGACGTCGCTGCGCCAGCCTTCGATCCGCGATGTGTCCTTCGATCTGCACCAGGGCGAGATCCTCGGCATCGCCGGGCTGGTGGGCGCCAAGCGCACCGACATCGTCGAGACGCTGTTCGGCATTCGCGAGAAGGTGGCGGGCACTATCAAGCTGCACGGCAAGGCGATCGACAACCACAGCGCCAACGAAGCGATTAACCACGGTTTCGCGCTGGTGACCGAAGAGCGGCGATCCACCGGGATTTACGCCTACCTCGACGTGGGTTTCAACTCGCTGATCTCCAACATCCGCAATTATAAAAACAAGCTCGGCCTGCTGGACAACGCGCGGATGAAGAGTGACACCCAGTGGGTGATCGACGCCATGCGGGTGAAAACGCCGGGGCATCACACCCATATCGGCTCGCTGTCCGGCGGCAATCAGCAAAAGGTGATCATCGGCCGTTGGCTGCTGACGCAGCCGGAGATCCTGATGCTGGATGAACCGACGCGCGGCATCGACGTGGGCGCCAAGTTCGAGATCTATCAGCTGATGACCGAGCTGGCGAAGAAGGGCAAGGGGATCATTATCGTCTCGTCCGAAATGCCGGAGCTTTTGGGGATCACCGACCGTATTTTGGTGATGAGCAATGGTCAGGTTGCGGGCATCGTTAACACCAAACAGACCTCGCAAAATGAAATCTTACGTCTCGCCTCCCTGCACCTTTAAGGATTCGAATTATGAACGCGCTAAATAAAAAAACCTTATTTACCTATTTCAAGGAAGGCGGCATTTACGTGGTGTTGCTGGTGCTGTTGGCCATCATCATCATTCAGGACCCCACTTTCCTCAGCCTGATGAACCTGAGCAATATCCTGACGCAGTCTTCGGTGCGCATCATCATCGCGCTGGGCGTGGCGGGGCTGATCGTGACCCAGGGCACCGACCTGTCCGCCGGGCGGCAGGTGGGGCTGGCGGCGGTGGTGGCGGCCACGCTGCTGCAGTCGATGGATAACGTCAACAAAGTGTTCCCGCACATGGAAACCTGGTCGATTCCCGTGGTTATCCTGCTGGTGTGTGCGGTCGGCGCGGTGATCGGCCTGGTTAACGGCCTGATTATCGCCTACCTCAACGTGACGCCGTTCATCACCACGTTGGGCACCATGATCATCGTCTACGGCATCAACTCGCTGTATTACGATTCGGTCGGCGCGTCGCCGGTCGCCGGCTTCGATCCGAAATTCTCCACCTTTGCCCAAGGCTTCTTGCGCTTCGGCGACTTCAAGCTGTCGTACATCACCTTCTATGCGCTGATTGCCATCATTTTCGTCTGGATCTTGTGGACCAAGACCCGCTTCGGCAAGAACATCTTCGCCATCGGCGGCAACCCGGAAGCGGCCAAAGTGTCCGGCGTCAATGTGCCGCTGAACCTGATCATGATCTATGCGCTGTCCGGCGTGTTCTATGCCTTCGGCGGCTTGCTGGAAGCGGGGCGCATCGGCAGCGCCACCAACAACCTCGGCTTTATGTATGAGCTGGACGCCATCGCCGCCTGCGTGGTGGGGGGGGTCTCGTTTGCCGGCGGGGTGGGTACGGTGTGGGGCGTGGTGACCGGGGTGATCATCTTTACCGTCATCAACTACGGCCTGACCTATATCGGCATCAACCCGTACTGGCAGTACATCATCAAGGGCAGCATCATCATCTTCGCCGTGGCGCTGGACTCGTTGAAATACGCCAAGAAGAAGTAGATCTACCGCAGCAGAGACGACAAGGCCGGCCTATTGCCTAATGCTGGTCAGTTAGCGTTTTTTTGAAGTACTCGAGTCGTTTTCGGTCGATAAATGAGAGGTGCATCATGAGGCTCCAGCACCTCGACCGAGCCAGGGGCCGAAGGCGCGGCCCCTGGCAACCCGCGCCTTTGCCCTATCAGACGGTTGGCTTTGCCAACGTTACTCAGCCCATCCCTGGGCTTCGCCCCTTCGGGGCCGCTGCAAGCAGCGTTCAAATCTGCTCCAGGCAGATTTGTCCTCTCTCCGCCATAGCGCATTGAGGCCGGTTGCGACAGGCGTCCCTGCCTGTCTCACCTGAAACCGCCGTCCATGGCGGTTTCTCCTAATGCACTATGCCTGCGTTCGGCGTCTTCAAGGGCGTCCAATACCGTGCTCATCTCCGATTACGCTTCTCTGTCATAACCTCATAAGGGACAGGTTGCCCGGTAGCTGCCAGCTCGGATGTTGACCTTAGGCGCGCATCACCGGCTGCCGAGCAAGACGGCGTTGTCAGGGGCAACCGGCCAGGGAAGGCCGGTTGAGGCGAGACTAACAGGGACGTTTGTCGCAGCCGACCCGCCCGACAATGCAGACGCGGCGAGGACAAATCTGCCGGGAGCAGATTTGAACGCTGCTTGCAGCGGCCCCGAAGGGGCGAGGCCCAGGGTGGGCCGAGTAATTTCCGCACAGCGGACAGACGGTGTTAAGCAAGGGCGCGGGTGGAGGGGCCGCGCCTTCGGCCCCTCCAATTGCCGTTCATTGTAGTAACAGAGAAATTCGGGGGATTTACGGCAATTCATCCTGCACGTCACGTAAAGAGACTGGATAAAAAATACCAGTCAGGCTTAAGTGACCGGCATTAGGCCTATTCTTCCGGCTTTTTTGGGCGTTTGCCGCGTCAGGGCTGTTTGGCTTTCTGTTTCTCTTCTTTCAGCTTGTGCTCCAGCTCCACCAACTGTTCAGGCGAGACGGCGGGATAACCCTGGGCGTCTTCCGGCACGGTGTGCATGGCGGAGATCGGGATCAGCGGGCCGAGGAAGCGCGGCTCGCGCTTGAGGATGTACAGATCGGTCAGCGCGCCCAGACGGGCGAAGATCTCGCGGGCGCGCACCGTCATCATGTCCTTTGGCGACGGCACCGCGTAACACTGTGCCTGAATGCCCATGTGCAGGGCGATAAACAGCGCGCGCTCGCAGTGGAAGCGCTGGGTGATGATGATGAAATCGTTGGTGTCGAACACCTTGCGGGTGCGCACGATGGAATCCAGGGTGCGGAAGCCGGCGTAATCCAGCACGATATCGCTCGGCGCCACGCCGGCGGCGATCAGATCGCGGCGCATGGTCATCGGTTCGTTATAGCTTTGCTGGGCATTGTCGCCGCTCAGCAGCAGGTATTTCACCTTGCCGCTGTTATAGGCGTTGATCGCTCCCTGAATGCGGTAACGGTAGTACTGGTTGATCACGCCGGTGCGATAATACTTGGCGGTGCCGAGCACTACGCCGACCTGGCGATGTGGCAATTCCTGCAGTTCGTCGTAGACGTAAGGCGCGGTTTTCCAGCTGATCCAGCGATCGAGCGCAATAGCCGAGCCCATCAACACCGCAATGATGATGAACAGGCTGATTATCAGGCGTTTCCACATGTTGTTGCCTTACGCGCGCCGGGCTGAAAAAGATGGATCAAGGCTACTTTACCTGACCGACCGACGCAAGACGCGAACCGCCTGAAGCACGCGCGTCGCCGCATTTTTCGGCGGTTTTGCCGCACAAAAAAGCCCGGCGGAACCGGGCTGGGTCATTTCAGCGCGTCAATCAGAACGAGGTGCGCTTATAGCTGCGGTACTGCGGCCGCCAGAAGTTGTGCTCGATGGCTTTCGACAGTGCGTCTTCGGAGGTGACGATCGCCACACCCTGCAGCTGCGCCGCTTTGCCCACTTCCATGGCGATGCACTTGGATACGCCCTGAATATCGTCGATATTCGGCAGCAGCGCGCCGTGGCCGTCGGTCGCCAGCGGCGAACAATCCGCCAGCGCGCGGCTGGCGGCCATCAGCATGGCGTCGGTGACGCGGGTGGCGCCGGAGGCCAGCACGCCCAAACCGATGCCCGGGAAGATGTAGGAGTTGTTGCACTGGGCGATCGGGTACAGCTGCTCTTTGTAGCTTACCGGCGCAAACGGGCTGCCGGTCGCGACCAGGGCGGCGCCGTCGGTCCAGTTGATGATGTCTTCCGGACGGGCTTCCACGCGCGAGGTTGGGTTGGACAGTGGCATCACGATAGGGCGTTCGCAGTGCTTGTGCATCTCGCGGATCAGCTCTTCGGTAAACAGCCCTGGCTGGCCGGAAACGCCGATCAGAATGGTCGGCTTGGCGTTGCGCACCACGTCCAGCAGCGAGATGGCGTCGCTGGCGGTTTCCCAACCGGCCAGGTTGTCGCTCTTCTGCACCAGCTTGCTCTGGAAGTCGAGCAGGTTCGGCAGTTTGTCGGTCAGCAGGCCGAAACGGTCAACCATGAATACGCGGGCGCGCGCTTCGTCTTCGCTCAACCCCTCGGACTTCATCTGCGCGATGATCTGCTCGGCGATGCCGCAGCCGGCGGAACCGGCGCCGAGGAAGGTGACGGTCTGATCGCGCAGCTGGCTGCCGGCGGCGCGGCTGGCGGCGATCAGGCTGCCGAGGGTGACCGCGGCGGTGCCCTGGATGTCGTCGTTAAAGCAGCAGATCTCGTCGCGGTAGCGGTTCAGCAGCGGGGTGGCGTTGTTCTGCGCGAAGTCTTCGAACTGCAGCAGCACGTTCGGCCAGCGGCGTTTGACCGCCTGAATAAACTCTTCGACGAAGGCGTGGTATTCCTCGCCGGAGATGCGCGGATGGCGCCAGCCCATGTACAGCGGATCGTTGAGGCGCTGCGGGTTGTTGGTGCCGACGTCCAGCACCACCGGCAGGGTATAGGCCGGGCTGATGCCGCCGCAGGCGGTATACAGCGACAGCTTGCCGATGGGAATGCCCATGCCGCCGATGCCCTGGTCGCCCAGGCCGAGAATGCGTTCGCCGTCGGTCACCACGATCACCTTGACGTTCTGCTTGGTGGCGTTTTGCAGCATGTCATCGATGCGATCGCGGTTCGGGTAGGAGATGAACAGCCCGCGCGCGCGGCGGTAGATATCGGAGAAGTGCTCACAGGCCTCGCCGACGGTCGGGGTGTAGATGATTGGCATCATCTCGCTCAGGTGCGAGTCCAGCAGGCGATAGAACAGGGTTTCGTTGGTGTCCTGGATGTTGCGCAGGTAGATGTGCTTATCGTTATCGTTCTTGAAATCCTGATACTGACGGTAGGCGCGTTCCACCTGTTCTTCGATGGTCTCCACCGCTTCCGGCAGCAGGCCGTGCAGGTTGAAGTGGCTACGTTCTTCCTCGGTGAAAGCGCTGCCTTTGTTCAGCAGCGGAAATTCCAGCAGAATCGGGCCGGCGTAAGGGATGTAGAGCGGGCGTTTGCTTTCGTATTCTAGTTCCATCAGTTTTACTCTTCACGTATCAGATAACTGTATTGCCGACGATCCTAAAAGATAAAGAGAAGATGTACAGCATTTGTTGCCCGATGATGAACCAGGTTGGCGTAATTATCGACAATCAAATGATTTTTTAACTAAAGAAAGTGTCTCTGGCGGCGTCGGGGCATTGTATTTGGCGGGCGGTGCTGTTAACGGCGGAACCGGATGGCCCCGCCGTCGTGCGCTTAGAAGGCGGCGCGGCTGACGTTTTGGCAACCCAGCGCCGCCAGGGTGACGCGGGTGGCGTCCCATTGGCTGATGCTCGCGTCCTGCGGTTCGGCCAGGACGGCGCGACGGATAGCCCGGCAGTCGCCGCCGGAGAGGTTCAGCAGGATCAGCGCGGCCTGCAGCGGCGGCAGACTCGGGTTAAAAGCGGCGTTTTCCGCATAGCGGCCGGCGTAGAGGCTGCCGTCTGCCGTTTCCAGCGCCACGCCGCTGTGGGCGTTGCTGTACGGCGCGTGGCTCCGGTTGGCCGCCGCCAGCGCCGCTAGCGTCAGCGCATCGTTCAGCGGCAGTTGATGCCCGTGATTGACCTCGTCCATCAGCAGTGAAGCGACATCCAGATCTTTCGGGCCGAAGGCGTCCGGCAGATAGTCCGCCAGCGTGGCCGGCGCGCGGCCAGGCAAACGGATTTGCAGCGCGCCGCCGCTGTTCAGCTCATTCATAAACTGGCGGCAGTGGCCGCACGGCGTATAGTTGACGGTGATCGAGGCCAGCGCTTTTTCGCCGCGCAGCCAGGCGTGAGTCACTGCGCTTTGTTCCGCATGTACGGATTGCTGCAGCGGCGCGCCGCTGAATTCCATATTGGCGCCGAAATAGAGATTGCCGCTTTGCCCGCGCGCGATGGCGCCGACGTGGAAATGCGATATCGGGGTTAACGAGCAGGCCGCCGCCAGCGGCAGCAGCGCGAATGCCAGCGCGTCATCGTCCAACCCGCAACCTGAGCGGATCGCCGCCGCTTGCTCGGCCGTGAACATCGCCGGAAAGTCGGGCGCGTCCAGATAGGGCTGCAGGGCGGATTGCAGTGTCGCGGGCAGTGCGCTGAAAGCGGTGTGAAAACGCGGATGCATGGAAGGTCTCTCTACAGGTTAACGGGATCACATTCTAGGCAGGCCAGAGACATTAAAGTGTGATCAATATCTCTTAAATGATGAAATCAATGCAATAAAAGGCGTAAATGCGAGATTTATCGCAAGTTTCATCCTGATCAACCGAACAGATGCAACAGCACCGGAAACACAAACGGCGCCAGCAGCGAGGTGATGATGCCGCAGATCACCAGCGCCAGCGAGCCGAAGGCGCCCTCCTGATAGTCCATCTCCGCGCAGCGCGCGGTGCCCAGCGCGTGGGAAGCCGTGCCCATCGCCAGGCCACGCGCCGAGGGGGTCGTGATTTTCAACAGGTTGAACAGCGTGTGGCCGAACACGGCGCCGAGGATGCCGACGAAAATAACGCAAACCGCACTGATCGCCGGAATGCCGCCGAGCGAGTCCGCGACGGCCATCGCGATCGGCGTAGTGACCGATTTCGGCAAGATAGAGGCGGCGATTTCCGGCGTGGCGCCCAACCACAGGGCGATGGCGCCGCCGCTGATCATGGCGCTCAGGCTGCCGATGAAGCACACCGTGATAATCGACTTCCAGCGCGCGCGGATTTGGTGCAACTGCTCATACAGCGGGAAGGCCAGCGCGACGACCGCCGGCTGCAGCAGATCGTTGAGGATCCTGCTGCCCTGGAAGTAGCGCTCATAGGAAATGCCGCTGAGCAGCAGCAGCGGGATGATCACCGCCATGGACACCAGCAGCGGATTGAGCAGCGGCATGTTCAACCGGCGCGCCAGCCAGCGCGCGGCGAAATAGACCGCCAGCGTCAGCGGCAGCGACCACCAGATTTCATGGATCATGAGTTGCCCTCCGTGTCGTCGGGCTTGCCGGCAATGCGCCGCTCGCGGTGAAAATAGTGTGAGGTATAGCCGACCACCACCAGCACCATCAGCGTGCTGATCAGGCAAGAAATGACCAGCGGGCCCAGATGCGCGACGATCTGGTCGTAATATTTCATCACGCCGACGCCGATCGGCACGAACAGCAGCACCATGTAGCGGATCAGCAAATGACAGCCGGGTTTAACCCATTTGGCCGGCAGGATCTGGGTGGAGAGCAGCGCGAACAGCAAGAGCATGCCGATGATGCTGCCGGGAATGGCGAACGGCAGCAGCGCCGCCACTGCGTTGCCGACGAACAGACACAGGTAGATGAGGAGCAGGGCCCTGAGGTATTTCCAGCACAGTGTGAGCACGTTGGCCATTGTCTTTTCCCGTTTAACTGACGCATTCATCATACAATTAAACTGTGAGCCACGCCACAGATCGCACTATGAATTCTCGCTATGCCTGCCATGCGCGATCGGCGGGTTGACATCCTGCTTTGAGAGTTGCAGGCAGGGTCAGCGCGCGTCTTCGGCCGTTGCCGCAGAACGTTCCGCCAAACGATGGCCGAGGAAGAAAAACAGCAGGCTGAGCAGCGCGGCGACGATCAGCATCACGAACATCAGCGGCGGCGCGGCGTAGCTGAGCATGACCCCGCACAGCACCGGGTTGATGGCGCCGCCCAATGCGCTGAGGTTCTGTACGCCATAGTAGCTGCCTTTCAGGTGCGGCGGCGCGATAAAGTCGATGAACATGTATTCCACCGGGATAACGATGATCTCGCCTAAGGTAAACACCGCCATCGCCGCCAGCCATAGCCAGACCGCCTGGCCGGCCACCATAAAACCGAGCAGCCCGACGATGAAAAACAGCGTGCCCAGCGCCAGCCAGCGCAGCATATTCTCCTGGCGCATGCCGCGGCTGAGCAGGTATTGCAGGGCGATGACGATACCGGCGTTGACGATCATCACCAACCCGATGATTTTGTAGGCGAACTCGGCGCTGGAGACGGTGATCAGGTACTGCGACAGATAGCCCGTGAACTGACCGAACACCACCGCGCCCAGCGTGCTGCCGAGGGTGAAGTAGATCAGCCGTCGATCGCATCGCAAGATGGCCAGCGTTTGACGGAAGTTGGCCAGCGCGGCCGGTGCGGCGGCGCTGGGTGCCGGGCGCTGTTCACCACCGCGCAAGCGCAGGCTCAGCGCCGTCACCGTCGCCAGCGCCAGGCCGCCTGACAGGTAGAACGGCAGCAGCGGACTTAGCCCGGCCACCAGAACGCCGAGCGCAGAGCCGATCGCCCAGCCGACGTTGACCAGCGTGTAGTTGATTGAGAAAGCCTTGATGCGCTGCTCGACCGGCAGCCAATCGGCGAAACAGGCCTTAATGGTGATGCTCAGCACCGAATAACAGGTATGCAGGATCGCCAGCACCACGATCACGCCGCCGGGACGCGGGATCCAGGGAATGGCGAAGAAACTCAGCGCGAACAATAAAATCGACAGCAGGATCAGGCGGTTTTTGCTGAATTTGTCCACCAGATAACCGCCGTACAGGCTGGCGATGATGCCGAGGGTGAGGCTGACGCCCAGGATCACGCCCACGCTTTTCGGCAACAGCTGGAAGTGCTCGGTGAGGTAGATGGTGATGAACGGCAGCGTGACGCCGCGGCCGATGGTCAACACCAGCGAACTGGCCAGCAGTACGTTGATCAGCGAGGGGAATCCCTTCATTTGAAACCTGTTTATGCATACAGTTATTGGGCGATGCAGATAACATAGCGCATTTTGGCGGGGACGGAAGGGGGCTGCCGATATTTATCTGAAAAACAGAGGCTGCGTCGGCAGCCTCGTGAAAAACAGCATTATTTACCGTGTTCGGCCTGCAGCGTGGCGAACCACGGCTGAACGAAATCGCTGCTGCTGCCCCAGCCGGGGATGATCTTCGCCAGGCAGGCGACGTTGACCGGCCCCGGTTGCGCCAGCAGCAGCGCCTGCGGAATGACCGCCGCTTTGAACTGATAGTTGTCCGGCGTGCTTTCCCCGGCGATCTTGTTGGCCACCAGGCGCAGGTTGACCGCGCCGATCAGCTTCGGATCCACCGCCACGCTGACCTGCCACGGGCTGCCGGCCTCGCGCATCAGCTGTAAATCCTGATTGGAGATATCGATGCTGTACAGCTTGATTTCGGTGCGACCGTTCTCTTTCAACGCCTTGTAAGCCCCTTGGGTAAAGGCGTCCCACGTGCCCCAGATGGCGTCGATCTTGCCTTTCGGGTATTTCGCCAGCACCGCGCCCACCTTGTTGGCGGTATCGCCCTGTACGTCGGATGAGACCGCGCCGATCGATTCCAGCTCATGAATGCCCGGATGCTGTTTCAGCAACTGCTGATAAGCGGCCTGACGGCGCTCCATCGGCGGGAAGCCGGCCACCCACAGTTTGACAATATTGGCCTGGCCGTTGAAATCCTTCACCAGTTGGCCGAAGGAGGCATTGGCCAGTGAAGCGTCGTCCTGCTGCGAGACGGTGACGCCGGGAACGCTGCCGCTGACGTCGGTATCGAAAGCCGCGACGGCGATGCCGGCCGCCGCGACGCGCTTGACCAGTTCAGTGGAATAGGGGGCTCGCCCCTGCGAGAGAATGATGCCGTCATATTTCTGGCTGATAGCCTGATTGACGAAGTCCTGGAAGCGCGCGTCGTCGCCGTTGCTGAGGAAGGTATCCACCTTGAAGCCCAGCTTGCGCCCTTCCTGAATGGCGCCCGCCAAAAATTGCGTGGTGTTGTCGTCGGATCCGAGGTTGCGGATCACCGCGATGCGCACCGGCCCCTGATGCTGAGCGATGGCGGCGGGTACGGCGGCGTTTTCCGCCGCCTGCAGCGGCAGGGCGGACAACAGACTGAGGGCGAGCAGCGAAGTCTTGAGGTTTTTCATTATTATAGGCTCCAAAAAAGCAGGGAAACGATCCCGGTGAAGGTTTGTTATAGCAGTCTTTCTGTCTGGACGTCTATTTTGGGTTTCGGAGCATCATAGCCGGATGCGGCGGGCAGGGGAATCAGGACGGTTATGACTTTTTCTTCATGCTTATAACGTGGGGGTTGGGGCAATAAAAAAGGGCCGAGCAAGCTCGACCCTCCCTACGCCGCGCATCTGCGCGATTACTTGACCTGCATGCCAGGCTGTGCGCCGCTGTCCGGGCTCAGCAGGAAGATCTCTTTCCCGCCTGGGCCCGCCGCCATCACCATGCCTTCTGACACGCCGAAGCGCATTTTACGCGGCGCCAGGTTGGCGACCATGATGGTCAGACGGCCTTCCAGCGCTTTCGGATCCGGGTAAGCGGAGCGAATACCGGAGAAGATTTGGCGCGATTCGCCGCCCAGATCCAGCTGCAGCTTCAGCAGCTTGTCGGAGCCCTCGACAAAGTCGGCGCTCTTGATCAGGGCGATACGCATGTCAACCTTGGCGAAGTCGTCGAAGGTGATGGTTTCCTGGATCGGATCGTCAGCCAGCGGGCTGGTCACCGGCTTGGCGGCGGCCATGTCTTCTTTCGAGGCGCTGACCATCTCGTTGACCTTGTCCAGATCGATGCGGTTGAACAGCGCTTTGAACGCGTTCACCTGATGGCCCAGCAGCGGCTGCGGGATCGCGTCCCAGCTCAGCTCGGCGTTGAGGAACGCTTCGGCGCGTTCGGTCAGCGAAGGCAGCACCGGCTTAAGGTAAGTCATCAGCACGCGGAACAGGTTGATGCCCATCGAGCAGATGGCCTGCAGATCGGCGTCGCGGCCTTCTTCCTTCGCCACCACCCACGGCGCCTGCTCATCCACATAGCGGTTGGCCAGATCGGCCAGCGCCATGATTTCGCGGATTGCGCGGCTGAACTCGCGGGCGGCGTAGGCTTCGGCGATGCTCTGGGCCGCGTCGACGAAGGTCTGGTACAGCGCCGGATCGGCCAGGGTGTCGGCCAGCTTGCCGCCGAAGCGCTTGTTGATAAAGCCGGCGTTGCGCGAAGCCAGGTTCACCACCTTGTTGACGATGTCGGCGTTCACGCGCTGCACGAAGTCTTCCAGATTGAGATCGATGTCGTCAATGCGGGAAGAGAGCTTGGCGGCGTAGTAATAGCGCAGGCAATCGGCGTCCAGGTGCTGCAGGTAGGTGCCGGCCTTGATGAAGGTGCCGCGCGACTTGGACATCTTGGCGCCGTTCACCGTCACGTAACCGTGCACGAACAGGTTGCTCGGTTTGCGGAAGTTGCTGCCTTCCAGCATCGCCGGCCAGAACAGGCTGTGGAAGTAGACGATGTCCTTGCCGATAAAGTGGTACAGCTCGGTGGTGGAGTCTTTGCGCCAGAACTCGTCGAAGTCCAGATCGCCGCGCTTGTCGCACAGGTTCTTGAAGGAGCCCATGTAGCCGATCGGCGCGTCCAGCCAGACGTAGAAGTATTTGCCCGGCGCATCCGGAATTTCGAAGCCGAAGTAAGGCGCATCGCGGGAGATGTCCCACTGCTGCAGGCCGGATTCGAACCACTCCTGCATCTTGTTCGCCACCTGCTCTTGCAGCGCGCCGGAGCGCGTCCACGCCTGCAGCATTTCGCTGAAGGCCGGCAGGTCGAAGAAGAAGTGCTCGGAGTCGCGCATCACCGGCGTCGCGCCGGAAACCACGGACTTCGGATCGATCAGTTCCGTCGGGCTGTAGGTGGCGCCGCACACTTCGCAGTTGTCGCCGTACTGGTCTGGCGATTTGCATTTCGGGCAGGTGCCTTTCACGAAACGATCCGGCAGGAACATGCCTTTCTCCGGATCGTACAGCTGAGAAATGGTGCGGTTCTTGATAAAACCGTTTTCTTTCAAGCGGCTGTAAATCAGGGTGGACAGCTCACGGTTTTCATCGCTATGGGTCGAATGATAGTTGTCATAGCTGATGCCAAAGCCGGCGAAATCCTGTTGGTGCTCCTGGCTCATCTCCGCGATCATTTCTTCCGGTTTAACGCCCAGTTGCTGCGCTTTCAGCATGATCGGCGTGCCGTGCGCGTCGTCCGCGCAGATGAAATGCACTTCGTGGCCGCGCATTCGTTGGTAACGCACCCAGATATCCGCCTGGATGTGCTCGAGCATGTGGCCGAGATGGATGGAACCATTTGCGTACGGTAGCGCGCACGTCACCAATAATTTTTTCGCGACTTGAGCCATAGTGAGAACTTGCTTTCTGTAATGAATAAAAGGGCCTTCGATGTTAACCGATCGCGCCCTTCGCTGCTAGGGCGGTTTCTTACAGGTTATACGCGCCAGCCGCCGCGCAGTTCTGGTATGCTTAGCCGGAAGCTACCCATTCAAAATCAAGGAGCCGGGATGAACGCAAAATCCCCTGAGCAGACCAACCCCGAAGTTCTGCGCGCCCTGGTGACCGGTGTACTGGCCGCCTTTGAACACCCGACGTTGAAAAACAACCTGACCGCATTGAAGGCTATCCATCACTGCGCGTTGCTGGACGATGTACTGCATATCGAACTGACGATGCCCTTTGCCTGGCAGAGCGGTTTTGAAGCGCTGCAGGCGAGCGTCGGCCCCGAACTGCTGCGCGTGACCGGCGCCGGCGCCATCGATTGGAAGCTGAAACACGATATCACGACGCTGAAGCGCGCCAACGCGCAGGCCGGGATCAAAGGCGTGCGCAACATCATCGCCGTCAGCTCCGGCAAAGGCGGAGTGGGGAAATCCAGCACCGCCGTCAACCTGGCGCTGGCGCTGGCCGCCGAAGGGGCCAAGGTCGGCATTCTGGACGCCGACATTTACGGCCCGTCGATCCCCAACATGCTGGGCACTGAACACGAGCGGCCGACCTCGCCGGACGGGCAGCACATGGCGCCGATCATGGCGCACGGGCTGGCGACCAACTCCATCGGTTATCTGGTGACCGACGACAACGCCATGGTGTGGCGCGGCCCGATGGCCAGCAAGGCGTTGATGCAGCTGCTGCAGGATACGCTGTGGCCGGATCTGGATTACCTGGTGCTGGACATGCCGCCGGGCACCGGTGACATCCAACTGACGCTGTCGCAGAACATTCCGGTGACCGGCGCGCTGGTGGTCACCACGCCGCAGGATATCGCCTTGCTGGATGCCGCCAAAGGCATCGTAATGTTCGAGAAAGTGCATGTGCCGGTACTGGGCATTGTCGAGAACATGAGCGTGCATATCTGCAGCAACTGCGGCCACCATGAGCCGATCTTCGGTACCGGCGGCGCCGAGAAGCTGGTGCAGAAATATAACAGCCGTCTGCTGGGGCAGATGCCGCTGCATATCTCGCTGCGTGAAGATCTGGATCGCGGTACGCCGACGGTGATCAGCCGCCCGGACAGCGAATTCGCCGACATGTATCGTCAATTGGCCGGCCGTGTGGCTGCGCAGATGTATTGGCAGGGCGAGGCGATCCCGACGGAGATTGCGTTCCGCGCGCTGTAATCAGCCTTTCGCAATGCAAGAACCCGGCTTAAACGCCGGGTTTTTTTTATGGGGTAGGGGTCGGCCTGTGCAGGTCGGCACGGGTATAAGGGCGTTCGATCTGCGCCAGCGTTTTGGCGATATGTTCCAGCAATCCCTGAGTGGGGGCCGGCTGCCGCTGCCCCATCAGCGCCAACGGCAAGGCCAGCGCGATGGCCAAATGCGGCCAGGCCAGCTGTGGTCGCGCTTTCCCTCGCTGCAGCCATAAAAACAGTGCGCTGGCCAGGTAGCCTAAAATCAGCCCGCTGATGACCTCGGATACCGAATGCACGCGGATTTCCAGGCGCGACACGCCGATGGTGAAAGGCAATATCCACCCGGTCAACAACGCGATGCTGCGCACCGGATGGGAAAATCGACCGGTTAAAGCCCAAAGCAGCGGCGGCCAGATGCTCGCGGCGAGGGCCGAATGGCCGCTGAATCCGGTGAAGTCATAACTTGCGCTACCAATGCCCCAGCCCATAAAGGCCAACTTGGACAGGCAGACCAGCCCGCCGGTGAAACCGAAAATCAGCGCCCATTGCCAGCCTGCAACGCGGGTGGCGGGCGATGCGAGCAGCAATAAAAAAAGAATCAGCGCGCAGGGCAGCAGCAGCATGCTGTCGCCGAAAAAAGTCAAAAAATACCAATCCAGCACATCATTCTCCGATGAAAGACTACGGGGTCCCTAAGTCAGCGCAGGAGTGTAACCTGTTGCGGGGCATTGCCCTAGCCGTGAGATTCTTAAAATGTCATATCGCCGGTACGGCGCGATAGCCTGAATTCGCCCGCCGTCGCGCAATATACAGTGGCGCAAACCCCGACGACTCCCTATAATTGTCGCGTTTTAGTTCCCTCCCTTCACATTACGAAATCAGGTCTTTAATTTTATGACTGACAATCCGCATCAGTGCGTCATTATTGGTATAGCTGGCGCATCTGCCTCCGGAAAAAGCCTTATTGCCAGCACGTTGTACCGCGAACTCCGCGAGCAGGTCGGCGATGAGCATATCGGCGTTATTCCAGAAGACAGTTACTATAAAGACCAGAGTCACCTGACCATGGAAGAACGGGTCAAAACCAACTATGACCACCCGAGCGCCATGGATCACAACCTGCTGTTCCAGCATTTGCAGATGCTGAAGGCGGGCAAAGCGATCGAACTGCCGCTGTACAGCTACACCGAGCACACGCGCAAGAAAGAAACCGTCCACCTGAAACCTAAAAAAGTCATTATTCTGGAAGGGATCTTGCTGCTGACGGATATCCGCTTGCGCCAGGAGATGAATTTCTCGATCTTCGTCGACACGCCGCTGGATATCTGCCTGATGCGCCGCATGAAGCGCGATGTCAACGAGCGCGGTCGCTCGATGGATTCGGTGATGGCGCAATACCAGAAGACCGTGCGCCCGATGTTCCTGCAGTTTATCGAACCCTCCAAACAATACGCCGATATCATTGTCCCACGCGGTGGCAAAAACCGCATCGCGATCGATATTCTGAAAGCCAAAATCAGCCAATTCTTTGAATAATGCCGCTTAATGGCCGGAAATGTGTATTTCCGGCCGGCGGCCAACTATTTGCACCCCGGCGTAGACCTTTCGCCCGTTGTGTGGCAATTTTTGTTTAGTTACGCGTTTTGATGGAGAAGAGAGACATGAGACTGTGCGACCGCGATATAGAAGCCTGGCTGGATAGCGAGAAACTGGTGATTTCCCCGCGTCCGCCGCTCGAACGCATCAACGGGGCCACAGTAGATGTCCGTTTGGGCAACCAGTTCCGCGTGTTCAGCGGCCATACCGCGCCTTTTATCGATCTGAGCGGGCCGAAAGACGAAGTCAGCGCCGCGTTGGATCGCGTGATGAGCGACGAGATTGTCCTGCCGGAAGGCGAGGCGTTTTTCCTTCATCCCGGCGAGCTGGCCCTGGCGGTGACGTTCGAATCCGTGACGCTACCGGACGATCTGGTGGGCTGGCTCGACGGCCGTTCTTCTCTGGCGCGCCTGGGATTGATGGTGCACGTCACTGCGCACCGTATCGATCCGGGCTGGCACGGACGCATCGTGCTGGAATTTTACAACTCCGGCAAGCTGCCGCTGGCGCTGCGGCCGGGCATGCTGATCGGGGCCTTGAGCTTTGAACCGTTGTCCGGCCCGGCGGCCCGGCCATACAACAGCCGGCAGGACGCGAAATATCGCGATCAGCAGGGCGCAGTAGCCAGTCGAATCGACAAGGACTAACGGCGCGGGATGCACCGTCGGTGTGGCGCTGACAAGAGGGTGGCATGAGAAGATTACTGACGACATTGGCGATTTTACTGGTGGTGGTGGTGGCGGGGATGTCCGCGCTGGTACTGCTGGTCAATCCGAATGATTTTCGCGGTTACATGGTCAAAAAGGTCGAGCAGAAGAGCGGCTATCAGCTGACGCTCGAAGGCGACCTGCGCTGGCATATCTGGCCGCAGCTCAGCATTTTGGCCGGGCGCATGACGCTGACCGCGCCGGGCGCGAAAGCGCCGGTAGTGAGCGCGGAAAATATGCGCCTCGATGTCAAACTGTTGCCTCTGCTGTCGCATCAGCTGTTTGTGAAACAGGTGATGCTGAAAAACGCCGTCATTCGCCTCACGCCCGATAGCGAAGAGCATTCGCAGATGGATGCCCCGATCGCGCCGGCCGGCACTGGCACAGACGCGGCAGATGCGGCCTGGAAGTTCGATATCGATAATCTGCGGGTCGTGGACAGTCTGCTGATTTGGCAGCGCGCCGACAATGAGCAAATTAATGTCCGGGATATCAATCTCACCCTGCAACAAACGCAGACGCGACAGGCGCAGCTGGAACTTTCCAGCCGGGTCAATCGCGATCAGCGCGACCTGACCTTCAGCATGGCGGCCGATGTCGACTTGCAGCAGTTCCCTCGCCAGATTGGCGCCAAAGTCACCCAGTTCAATTATCAACTGGCGGGTGCGGATATTCCGAACGGCGGTATTCAGGGAGAGGGCAATGCGCAGGTGGTCTATCAGCAGACGCCGGCGCAGATTGCCGTCAGTCAGCTGAGCGTCAGTGCCAATAACAGCCAATTGACCGGCGATATCAGCGCCACGCTGGGGGCGGTGCCCGGCTATGTGGTGAACCTCAATTCGGCTAACCTCGATCTCGATGCGCTCTCCGGCTGGCAATCCAGCACCAATGCCGCCGAACAACCTGCCGTGACTTCCGCGCCGGTGATCGCCAGCCAGGTTGACGATCGGCAGCAGAATTTAGAGGCGCTGCGCGATTTCAATGCGCAGTTGAATCTGCAGGCCGCGCAGTTGACCTATCGCGGTATGAACGTCTCTCAGTTGGCCGTCGTGGCGGACAACCAACGCGGACTGCTGACGCTGCATAAACTCGCCGGACAATTGGCCGGCGGTGATTTCTCCTTGCCGGGCTCGCTGGACGCGCGCGGCAATAAACCGGTGATCAGCGTGCAGCCGGCGCTGAACCAGGTTGAACTGGGCACGGTGCTCAAAGCCTTCGACATGCCGCAGATGTTGACCGGCAAATTCAGCATGAAAGGGGATTTGACCGGCGATCGCCTCTCTTCACAGTCATTTGAGCGCCGCTGGCGCGGTACGGCGCAGCTGGCGATGCAGGATGCGCAGCTGCATGGCCTGAACATTCAGCAGCTGATCCAGCAGGCTGTGGCGCGCAACGATAACAGCGTGCGTGGGCAAGACAGCTATCAGCGTTATACCGAGGTCAAAAACGTCTCGGCGCAGGCCAGTCTGAATCAAGGCACGATCAAGCTCAGCGGTCTGACGGCGGATTCTCCTTTGCTGGCGCTGACCGGTGCCGGCAGCATCGATATGCCGGGCAAACAGTGCGATATGGCGCTTAACGTGCGCGTCACCGGCGGATGGCAAGGGCGCGGCGAGCTGATCGAGCAACTGCAAAAAACGCCGATCCCGCTGCGGGTCTATGGGCCGTGGCAACAGCTCAACTATCAACTGCAGGTCGATCAGGTGTTGCGTAAAACGCTGCAGGATCGGGCTAAAGATGCGCTGAACAAATGGGCTGAAAAGAACAAGGATTCGCGCGAAGGTCAGGATCTGAAAAAGCTGCTCGACAAGCTGTAATCCCTCCGATGCGGGCCACAGTGTGGCCCGCGTCAATATCGAGGTTCCCGCGATAATTTCTCTCCGTTACCTTGATGAAGGTCATGAAGACCTCTGCTCAGTTTGTGCAGAGTAGGGGCCAGTTTTGCTATTACTGTGCGCTTGAGCGCGAAAAAATGACGAGTTGAGGAAACATGATAGAGCTCCTTATTGGCGCCGCAGTCGCGGCGGGCGTGGGCCGTTACATTATCAAGGGATATTCCGCTACCGGCGTCTTGTTGGTGGGGGGGCTGCTGCTGCTCGGCATCAGCGCGCTGATGGGGAAAACGCTGTTGCCGTCCGGCGCCGCCTCAACCGGCTGGCGCGCGACCGACATGATCGAGTACGTCAAGATTTTGCTGATGAGCCGCGGCGGCGATCTCGGCATGATGATCATGATGCTGTGCGGCTTTGCCGCCTACATGACGCATATCGGCGCCAACGACGTGGTCGTCAAGCTGGCTTCGCGTCCGCTGCAGATGATCAATTCGCCTTATCTGCTGATGGTGGCGGCGTATTTTGTCGCTTGCCTGATGTCGCTGGCGGTCTCTTCCGCCACTGGTCTCGGCGTGCTGCTGATGGCGACGCTGTTCCCGTTGATGGTGAACGTGGGCATCAGCCGCGGCGCGGCGGCTGCCATTTGCGCTTCGCCGGCGGCGATTATTCTGGCGCCGACGTCCGGCGATGTGGTGCTGGCGGCCAAAGCGGCGGAGATGCCGCTGGTGGACTTCGCGTTCAAAACCACGCTGCCTATCTCGATTGCCGCCATTGTCTGCATGGCTGTGGCGCATTTTTTCTGGCAGCGTTATCTCGACAGAAAGAGCGATGAACAGCATCACATCATGGACGTCAGCGAAATCAAAACCCATGCGCCGGGATTTTACGCGATATTGCCGTTTACACCGATCCTCGGCGTGCTGATTTTCGACGGCAAATGGGGACCGGAGCTGCACATCATTACCGTGTTGGTGGGTTGCATACTGTTGGCGGCATTGATTGAGTTCGTGCGCAGTTTCAGCGCGAAACAGGTGTTCAGCGGCCTGGAGGTAGCCTATCGCGGCATGGCGGACGCATTCGCCAGCGTGGTCATGCTGTTGGTGGCCGCCGGGGTCTTCGCGCAAGGGTTGAGCACCGTCGGCTTTATCAGCGGGTTGATCGGGCTGGCGCAGTCGTTCGGCACCGGCGGTTTGATCATGATGTTGGTGCTGGTGGTGATCACCATGCTGGCGGCCATGACCACCGGCTCCGGCAATGCGCCGTTCTATGCGTTTGTCGAACTGATCCCGAAACTGGCGGCGCAAATGGGCGTTAACCCGGCTTATCTGGTGATCCCGATGCTGCAGGCGTCTAACCTCGGCCGCACGCTGTCGCCGGTCTCCGGCGTGGTGGTGGCGGTCTCCGGCATGGCGAAAATCTCACCGTTCGACGTGGTGAAGCGCACTTCGGTGCCGGTGATTGTCGGGCTGGTGGTGGTGATCGTGGCGACGGAGTTGCTGGTTCCCCAGTAAAACCAAGGCCGGGCAATGCCCGGCCTCAATGTTAAACCTCGTAGTCCTCCGGTGGGGGAGGCGGGGTGATCTTCACTTTCAGGATACGGTGGCTGTTGACCTCCAACGGCTCGAACAGGTAGTCACCGATCGTGATTTGTTCGCCTTCTTGCGGCACGCGCTGGCTGTGTTCCATCAGCAGCCCCGCCAGCGTGTGGTATTCGCGCTTTTCTTCCAGCGGCATCGGCAGGTACAACACCAGATCTTCCAGCGGCATATAGCCGTTGGCGGTCCAACTGCCGTCCTCGTTTTGCTGAATGTCGTGGCGTGCATCCACCTCTTCGCCGGCCTCCGGCAGGTTGCCGGCGATGGTTTCCATCACGTCCGTCAGGGTGACGATGCCTTCGACGGAACCGAACTCATCGACCACAAAGGCAAAGTGCGTCTGTGCCTGGCGGAATTGCTCAAGGGCGCTCAACAGCGTGAGCTGTTCCGGGAAGATCAACGGTTGGCGTATCAGCGCGCGCAGATCCAGCGGCGCCTGCGCCAGCTGCTGTTTGAGGACGTCGATAGTGTGGATAACGCCCAACGGCTCATCGCTGGCGCTGCTTTCTACCACCACGATGCGCGTGTGTTGATTGCGCTCCAGCAATTGCGTCAGCTTCTCCTGCGGATCGTTCAGCTCAAGGTATTCGACGTCGTGACGTGAGGTCATGATGCTGCTGACCGTGCGCTGCGCCATACCCAGCACGCGTTCGATCATGCGCCGCTCTTGCTGATTGAAGATCTCGCCGTTTTCGCTGTCGCTGTCGGCCAGCAGATTGGCGGAATGACTGTCGACCTCGGCTTCTTCATGTTTGCCGCTCAGCATGCGCAGCACCGCCTCGGCGGTACGCTCGCGCAGCGGCCGCACCTTCGACAGGAAACGACGGCGGTTGAATTGCGCCAGTTGGTTCAATGCTTCGATCATCACCGAGAAGCCGATCGCCGCGTAGAGATAGCCTTTCGGAATGTGGTAGCCGAAGCCCTCCGCCACCAGGCTGAAACCGATCATCAGCAGGAAGCTCAGGCACAGAATGACGATAGTCGGGTGAGCGTTGACGAAGCGCGTCAGTGGTTTGCTGGCCAGCAGCATCAGGCCGATGGCGATACAGACCGCGATCATCATCACCGCCAGGTGGTCGACCATGCCGACCGCGGTGATCACCGAGTCGAGCGAGAAGACGGCATCCAGCACCACGATCTGCGCCACCACCGGCCAGAAGCGCGCGCCTTTGCGTGTGCCATGCTGCTCTTCATCCTTGCCCTCCAGCCGCTCGTTCAGCTCCATGGTGGCTTTGAACAGCAGGAATATGCCGCCGACCAGCATGATCAGATCGCGGCCGCTGAAGGGGTGTTCTGCGACGATGAACATCGGTTTGGTCAGCGTCGCCAGCCACGAGATGGAGGCGAGCAACGCCAGACGCATCACCAGCGCCAGCAACAGACCGACGACACGAGCCTTATCTCTTTGTTGTTTTGGTAGTTTATCCGCCAGAATGGCGATGAAGACAAGGTTGTCTATACCCAGAACGATTTCCAGCACGACCAATGTGGCCAGGCCGGCCCAAATTGTTGGATCAGCGATCCATTCCATACGCCCAATTTCACCTGTAAGTTCTACGGCTTATGCCGCACGGGAATGATGGGCGCTGAGGCGGCAAAATTCAACTCTAATCCGGGACATGTCGACAAAAACGGGCGTTGCAAGACTTTGCGCAACAAATATTGTTCGCCGATGCTGGGCATGAAAGCGGCGTGCGGTATCAGGCTGTTTTTGCCGGAATACGCCTCGCTCATAAAAAGAACGTCTCTATAAATCTATTTAAATCAAAATATTAAAATCTCTCTCCACGTCAGGGACTCGTTACGGTATGTGGCATGAGTAGTCTTATTCTGAAAACGGCTGGCTGGGGGGATCTAAGGCTTGTATCACTTGGACATTAGTATAAGAATCCTAGCCATATAAACGTCAGTAACTAACATTGTTTGGTTATAAAGGCTCCAGTTTTTTTATTGTTTTGTGAGCGGTGCGGCAATCCAGATTAAGAGCAAATGCCGCTTTACAAAAAGTGATTTGGCTCACGGGGTGACGTGAGTGAAAACGTCAATAACAGTACTTTGGTAGCTGCAAGCCAAGGGCGGTAGCATGCTTGATGAATGTTCCCTTTTTACTTGCCGCGGGGATGCAGCGCCACGATGAATTGGAATGAAAATGCAGAAAAGACTCAAGGCAGTGATCCCTGTAGCGGGCTTGGGAACCCGAATGTTGCCGGCAACCAAAGCCATCCCTAAAGAAATGTTGCCGGTGGTCGATAAGCCCTTAATTCAGTACATCGTCAGTGAGTGCGTAGCGGCGGGCATCAAAGATATCGTTTTGGTTACCCATTCATCAAAAAATGCGATTGAAAACCATTTCGATACCTCCTTTGAGCTTGAGGCGATGCTCGAAGCGCGCGTGAAGCGTCAGTTGTTGGCCGAAGTAAAAAGCATTTGTCCACCGGATGTGACCGTGATGCAAGTGCGCCAGGGCCAGGCGAAAGGGCTGGGACATGCCGTATTGTGCGCCAAGCCGATGATAGGCGATTCTCCTTTCGTGGTGCTGCTTCCGGATGTTTTGCTGGATGATGCAACCGCGGATCTGCGCACAGAGAATCTGGCCAGAATGCTCCAGCGTTTCGACGAGACGGGATTCAGCCAGATTATGGTTGAACCGGTGCCGGAACAGGATGTGTCCAAATATGGCGTCGTTGACTGCGCCGGCGCGACGATCGCTGTGGGTGAAAGCGCGCCGATGACGGCCGTGGTAGAGAAGCCGGCTCGCGAGGATGCGCCTTCCAATCTGGCGGTTGTTGGCCGTTATGTGCTTGCCGCCGATATTTGGCCGTTGCTTGAAAAGACGCCACCCGGCGCGGGCGATGAGATCCAACTGACCGATGCGATCGCGATGTTGATGGATGAACAAACGGTGGAAGCGTTCCACATGAGCGGTAAATCCCATGATTGTGGTGACAAGCTTGGCTACATGAAGGCATTTGTGCAGTATGGATTGCGTCACGGCTCCGAAGGCGAAAACTTCAGTCGCTGGTTGAAGCAGACGTTGAATAAGTAACAGGCTGTCGCCACTGCGGCTGAAAGCGATCACCAGATTGAATGAGGGCTACTATGACGAAGTTGAAAGCGGTTATTCCTGTGGCAGGGCTGGGTATGCGTATGCTTCCGGCGACCAAGGCGATTCCGAAAGAAATGTTGCCGATCGTAGATAAACCGCTGATTCAATACATTGTCAATGAATGTGTTGCTGCCGGGATCAAAGAGATCATCTTGGTGACGCATTCTTCTAAGAACGCCATCGAAAACCACTTTGATACCTCATTCGAATTGGAGGCGATGCTGGAGGCTCGTGTGAAACGGCAGCTGTTGGATGAGGTGCAGTCGATAACGCCAAAAGGCGTCACGCTGATGCATATCCGGCAGGGGCAGCCAAAGGGGTTGGGCCACGCGGTGCTCTGTGCCAAACCTTTGGTCGGTGATTCGCCGTTTGTCGTTCTGTTGCCGGATATCTTGCTGGATGACGCAAAAGCCGATTTGAAGAAAGACAATCTGTCACACATGATTGCGCGCTTTGAACAAACCGGTCTGAGCCAGGTGTTGGTTCAGACGGCGGATGAACACGTCCTGCATGACTATTCTGTGGTGCAGTGTGAAGCCAGCAGCCTGGCTCCTGGCGAAAGCGCTCGTATCACGTCGATTATCGAAAAACCGGCGCCGGAAACCAAGTTGGAATCCAACTATTCGGCGGTGGGACGTTATGTGTTGTCAGCGGATATTTGGCCTCTTCTGGAGACGACCAAACCGGGGGCCTGGGGCCGTATTCAACTGACCGATGCGATTGCCGAATTGTTGAAACACAAACCGGTAGAGGCAACAGAGTTGGTTGGGGAGTCGTTCAACTGTGGTGAAAAACTGGGGTACCTGCGGGCGTTTGTCACCTACGGTTTGCGTCATCCTACTCAGGGCAAGGCTTTCCGGGAATGGGCCGAACAGCTGACGTTTTGAACTAGACTGGATGGTTTCCCATCGGCCCGATCACTGTAAGGAAATCAGGAGAGTGGTTGAATTTTGGGGAATTTCACTGTCTCAATTTTTATATTAGTATACATTCAATAGCGGGTTGCTGAGTTGCCTTGGCGAGTGATTTTTGCACGAACTTGCCAGGCTGCTCTGCAATATACTGTTATTAATACAAATTAAAGCCCGAATCGGCCCCGGTATCGATTTTCGCCAATGCGAGGCTTCTCAGCTTATTTATCTTGCCAATAATAGCTTTGCTCTTATCAACGGCAGATAAACGTTATTGAAAATTGCAACAGGGCGCTTATTGAGAGACGGCGCAGCAAGTGTCAGGCATTTTGATAAGGTTACAGCGAGGCAGCCACGGTTGGCTAGCATTGTAGCTTTGCAGATACATTTACTTGAAAGTGATGATAATTTGATGGCAAAACGACAATTGAAAGTGATATCGCTATTGATATCAATTAGCGTAATCAGTGGATGCACGGTGTTTCCTGGAACCCATTTATCGACCAGTGGAAAAGATGTCGTAAAACAAGAAGATGCTGACTTCGATATTGATAAGCTGGTCAATATTTACCCTATGACGCCTAAGCTGCTGGATTCGATGCGTCCCGCAAAGGTGGTTGCTCAGTCGAATGCGCAATTGGACGCATCGCTGCGCACGTATGAATACCGGATTGGTGTGGGTGATGTCCTTAACGTAACGGTTTGGGACCATCCTGAACTGACTACGCCTGCGGGCCAATACCGCAGCGCCAGCGACACCGGTAACTGGGTGCATGCCGACGGTACTATTTTCTATCCTTATATCGGTAAGGTGAGCGTGGTAGGTAAAACGGTCACCGAGATCCGCGATCAAATCGCCAGGAGACTGGCGCAATACATTGAAAGTCCACAGGTTGACGTCAATATCGCCGCTTTCCGTTCACAGAAAGCGTATGTGACGGGGGAAGTCGCCAAGTCGGGTCAACAACCGATCACCAACGTGCCATTGACGGTGATGGATGCCATCAACGCCGCCGGCGGGCTGACGGAAGATGCCGATTGGCGCAATATCATTTTGACTCACAACGGCAAAGAGCAGCGCCTTTCATTGCAGCAACTGATGCAAAATGGGGATTTGACCCAGAACCGCCTGCTCTATCCTGGGGACATTCTGTACATTCCTCGTAATGACGATCTCAAGGTGTTCGTGATGGGGGAAGTAAAAACTCCATCCACGCTCAAAATGGATCGCAGCGGTATGACGTTGACGGAGGCGTTGGGTAGCAGTCAAGGGCTTGTACAATCGAGTGCTGACGCGACAGGCATTTTCGTTATTCGACCTCTGCATGGCACTCAGGGCAATAAACTGGCAAACATCTATCAGTTGAATATGTCGGATGCGACAGCCATGGTGATGGGGACGGAATTCCACCTTCAGCCTTATGACATTGTCTATGTCACTGCGGCGCCGGTCGCTCGTTGGAATCGTCTGGTCACGCAGTTGGTGCCAACCATCGACGGCTTCAACAACCTGACGGAAGGTACGCTGCGTATTCGTAACTGGCCGTAGAGGATACGCTATGTTTGATTCTGTTTTGGTTGTCTGTGTTGGAAATATCTGCCGTTCTCCGACGGGGGAGCGGCTGTTGAAAAAACATCTGCCACAAAAAAAAATCGCGTCGGCCGGTATCGGCGCACTCGTCGGTAAGCCGGCGGATGAGGCTGCGGTGGCGGTGGCGGAAGAGCATGGTCTTTCTTTGGATAACCATGTTGCACAGCAGTTGACCAAGGAAATGTGTCGTGAATATTCGCTGATACTGGTGATGGAAAAAAGTCACATTGAGGCCGTTTGCCGTTTAGCCCCCGAAGTCAGGGGGAAAACCATGCTGTTCGCTCACTGGATGGGGCAGGCTGAAGTTCCTGATCCGTATAAGAAGAGTCAAGAAGCGTTTGAGTTTGTATATAACCTTCTGGCTGAAGCTGCGCAGAAATGGGCAAAAGCATTAAATCGTTAACCAGAGATGACAATGATTGATAATAGCAAACTGGGTCCGGCTGCGGGCGCAAGTAATGATGAGATTGATTTAGGTCGGTTGCTGGGAACGCTGCTGGATCATCGGTGGCTGATTATAGGGATTACGACATTCTTTGCTGTGATCGGCATCGTCTATTCTCTGTTCGCAACGCCTGTATACCAGTCGGATGCATTGATTCAAGTTGAACAAAGTTCGGGTAACTCGATCCTCAACAACCTTTCCGAAATGTTGCCTACGGCACAGCCTGGTTCTGCGGCGGAGATTGAGCTGATCAAATCCCGCATGGTGCTTGGCAAAACCGTCGCAGATTTGAACCTGAATACGGTCGTTGAACAAAAATACTTCCCGATCTTTGGGCAGGGTTGGAATCGTTTGATGGGGAACGAACCCGGCAAGATAGCCTTGTCGCGTTTGTCTATTCCTTATTCATGGAATGAGAAAGACCTTGAGCTGGAAGTGATTGATAAAAACAGTTTCGCTCTCAGCGTTGATGGTGATGAATTCCTCAAAGGCAAAACGGGTGAGCTGGTCAATCAAAAAGGCGTGACCATGCTGGTCAGCGAAATTGACGCGGCGCCTGGTACGGTCTTCAAAGTGACCAAGCGCAGCGATCTGATGGCTATTAACGCGTTGCTCGCGGCGTTGACGGTTGAAGATAAAGCCAAGGACACCGGCGTGTTGGCGTTGACCCTGCAAGGGGAAGATCCTGAGCTGGTGGGTAAAACGCTCGACAGCATTTCGAAAAATTATTTGCTGCAGAACGTTGAACGTAAGTCGGAAGAAGCGGCCAAGAGCCTCGAATTTCTGAAAGAGCAGTTGCCGCAGGTGAGAACCTCTCTGGACATCGCCGAAGATAAGCTGAATAAGTTCCGTCAGGACAATGATTCCGTCGATCTGTCGCTTGAAGCCAAGTCTATGTTGGACAGCGTGGTTTCTGTCGAGGCACAACTGAATGAGTTGACCTTCAAAGAAGCTGAGATATCGAAGCTGTATACTAAAGAGCACCCGGCATATCGTGCTTTGATGGAGAAGCGTGGGACCCTGGAAGGGGAACGCGCGAAGCTGAATAAACGTATTAGCGTAATGCCTAAGACGCAGCAGGAAATCTTGCGGCTAACCCGAGATGTTGATGCGGGTAAAGAAATCTACATGCAGCTGCTGAATAAGCAACAAGAGCTTGGGATCACCAAAGCCAGTACCGTGGGTAATGTGCGTATTGTCGATCCGGCGGTGACTCAGCCAAAACCGGTTCAGCCACGTAAAACCTTGATTGTTCTGCTGTGTGTGGTGTTGGGCGGGATGTTCTCCATCGGCATCGTGGTGCTTAAAACCATGCTGCACCACGGAATCGAGAGTCCTGACGAGTTGGAGCAACGCGGTATCAACGTCTATGCCAGCATTCCATTGTCTGAATGGCAGCAGAAAAAAGACCGCGAAATGTTGCTGCGCACTCATCGCAAGTCCAATACGCGCGCCAACTCGTTGCTTGCCGTCGGCAACCCGGCTGACCTTGCCATCGAAGCCGTTCGCAGTCTGCGCACCAGCCTGCATTTTGCGATGATGGAAGCGAAGAATAATGTGCTGATGATTTCCGGCGCCAGTCCAAACATCGGTAAGACGTTTGTCAGTATCAACCTGGCGGCGGTTATCGCTCAGGCGGGGCAGCGTGTGTTGGTTATCGACGCCGACATGCGAAAAGGGTATTCACACACACTGCTGGATGCCGATTGGCAAAATGGTCTGTCTGATATTTTGTCAGGCAAAATCGATGCGGCCAGCGCGGTTCGTCCTACGCAAATCAACGGTATGGACTTCATTCCTCGCGGCCAGATTCCACCGAATCCTTCTGAGTTGCTGATGCACAGCCGTTTTGCCGATTTGGTCGAATGGGCGGACAAGCATTATGATCTGGTTCTGATCGATACCCCGCCTATCCTGGCTGTCACCGATGCGGCAATTATTGGCCACCATGTCGGTACGGCGCTGATGATCGCGCGCTTCGGTATGAACACGGTTAAAGAACTCGAGATCAGCGTGCGTAGATTCGATCAAAACGGTATCGAGATCAAAGGCATTATTCTGAACGCCGTTGAACGTCGCGCAAGCAGCTATTATGGCAATTACGGTTACTACCAGTACGAATACAAATCTGGCGGTAAAGACGCGTAATAAAGCAAATCTCCCTTCAAGAGGTTATAAGTGTCTTTATAACCTCGCTTTATCTAAAGCGCCTAGTCTTACGGCGCCGAAATACCTGATAAAAACCGGCTATTATGAATATATTAATTGTTAATAAATTATATGCACCATTCAAGGTTGGCGGCGCGGAAGTGTCTGTGCAACTTTTGGCGGAAGAGCTGGTTTCAAAAGGCGATAGAGTTCGCGTAGTTTGTTTACACGATGAAAAGTTCAGAAAACAGACGAAAATAAATGGCGTTGAGGTGGTTTATTTACCGCTGAAAAATCTGTACTGGCCTTTCAGTAATGAGCAAAAAGGGAAGTTGTCAAAAGTCGTCTGGCATTTGGTTGACAATTTCAATCCAATGATGGGAAAGGCTTTCTCCAGAGAGTTGGATGATTTTAATCCCGATGTGGTACATACCAATAACATCAGTGGCTTTTCTGTTGCGATTTGGGGCTGTGTCAAAAAAAGGAATATAAAACTCGTCCATACGGCTCGTGACTATTATCTCTTTCACCATAACTGTACGCTGTTTCAACATGGGGAAAATATGGATGTAGCTTCTGCAGCGGTCCAGTTGACATCTATGGTGAAAAAACGAAAAAGCAAGAATGTCGATAGGTTTGTCGGCATCAGCAAGTACATCTCTGCATTGCATCAAGATAATGGCTTTGCCATTAATGCCCGACATAGTCACATCTACAATCCGATAAAAAAAAGTCATGTTGCCGACCAATCGTCGTCGGTTATCCGGATTGGCTTTATTGGCCGTTTGACCGCAGATAAAGGGTTCAAGGCGTTCTGCGCCAAAGCGTTGGAAATGACGATACCGGGTGAGGTGGAGTTTTACGCTGCCGGGCGTTTTTCCTCCTCCGATGAAGGCCGCGCCTTGCAACTCAGGGCGGAGGAGGCTGGCGTCCATCTGTTGGGGTTTGTGCCGGTAGAATCCTTCCTGGCTCAGATTGATATGGTTTATTTGCCTACACTCTGGAATGAACCGTTTGGCCGAGCAGTAGCGGAAACGGCTGCTGCCGGCAAGCACGTCTTCACTTCTTTCGCCGGTGGCGTTGCTGAAATCGCTGAACATTACCCCAATGTATATCAGCTAAGTGAATTTACGTTGGAAAAACTGCGAATCTTAAAAAATGAGCGCGTCGAGTTTGTTGATGTGAATCCCTTTGACGCCGGGCGGTTGGCTGCGGGTTATCAAGAGGTTTATAAGAGCTGATATGGGATTCTCATCGAAAAAATTCGCAGACTATTTTGTTATCACCTATCTGGTAGTAATTTCAATCAGTGGGGTTATCAATATCGTCGCTCACAATACGACGCGCCTGATACTGCTTTATAAAGATGTCTATTCATTGGCATTACCGGCGTTTTTGCTGCTTTATCTGGCGGCCAATAAGAGTAGAACCGGCCCGGGTTTTAGAAGCTACCTACTGCTGTTTATTGGCATGGTTATGCTTTCCCTGTCATATGTTCTTATTTCTATTCTTAACAGCAATTTTAAAATTGGTAACGTCGTTACGCAATTCCGCTTCGAATTGTTTACCTATTCGTCGTTGCTGGTTGCCGCACTCTTGGTGTGTCTAGAGCCTGAACATCGCATGAAATTGCTGATGAGGCTGATTAAAGTTTACGTCATAGTCACCGTTGTCAATGCTATTTTCGCCATACTGGAAAGCGTGTTTTCAGGTTTGCTTTATGCGCTGACCGGGGTAAGTCCTGGATTGCAATTTACGCAAGTGGGAAAAGATAATGGGCTGATTTTACGTACCGCAAGCGGATTCTTTAGGGCGATAGGTCTTTTTAGTAGTCCTTTTACACTATCTGAGTTTTTATTCTTCGGTCTCATATTAAGTCCATTTGTTAGTAAGAAAAATCGCTTGAGATATATATTGATTGTCTCGGCCGGTATTGTCTGTTCCACATCGAAAACAGCTATAATTATGGCCGGTATTTATTTTGGCTATCTGTTTGTTCGTCGATTCCTATCGTTGAAAGCCAGTTTAGCCAGTGTGGTGCTTGTATGCGTGGCATTGTCATCATTCTTCTACGCAACCATGACGGACATGGGGATCTATAAATCTATCTATTCAAGCGATAATAATTATGCAGAGCAAAGTATTCTGGAAAGGATCTTACTGATTGAAGAAGTGAGAAATAGTGACACCTATTCAATTTTTACCGGAGCAGGTTACGGCGTTAACGGTAATGCCGCGGTCGGTGATGATGCTGCGCTGCCGTTGGACAGTATCTATATTTTCTTGCTTTCCAACTATGGCGGAGTGGGAATTTTCATCTTCTTACTTGCTGCGTCAATTATTTTGCTGAAACTGTATAATAAAGTCCGTTATGGACAGTTCTACACGGGCGTGTTCCTGTATTGGATGATTTCGCTATCTATCAACTTAGTTTATAACAACCCGATTACTAATTATCCAGGGTATGTTTTCTCGATTATTATTTCTGCTTTGCTTTTGTCATTTAGACAAGATGAGTTTTCTAAGATGGCTGATGCCCAAAGGCTCCAAGCGCAGACACGATAAGCTTGAATTGTATAGTGGCGTCGTCATAGAGGTATATATGATTGTTGTTAATGCACGATTTCTCACACAAGAGTTAACAGGGGTGCAGCGCTTTGCCGAACAGATTAGCCTGGCGCTACGGGAACTACGCGACGATATCGTTTTTGTTTCACCTGGTGACATAAAGAATACGAAGGCTGCTGAGTCGCTCAATGTAAAGGTGGTTGGACATCGAACCGGGCATCAATGGGAACAACGAGACCTGCCAAAATATCTGAAAGCCAATGGCAATCCATTGTTGATCAATTTAGGGAATACTGCGCCGCTGTGGTATAAGAATAAGGTCGTGACTCATCATGACGTGACTTATAAGAAATTCCCGCAGAGCTATTCTAGAAAGTTTCGGTTGATGTATAACCTGCTGATTCCCATCATGCTAAAAAACAGCCGTGCACTATTGACCGTTAGTGAATTTTCTAAAAAAGAAATTACGACGGCTTATGGTTACAATCCGAAAAATACCTTTGTGATCGCCAATGCTGTATCCGATCTTTTTTCTCGCAGAAGTGTCGAGAGTGCCAGCAATACTGATGAGCGTTTTCTGTTGGCGGTTTCTTCGCCTAACTATCATAAGAACTTTCATGGTTTACTGGCCGCTTTTTCTGCCGCATGTCAAAATACGGATGTTAAACTTAAGATTATCGGTGGAAAGAATAAGAATTTTTCAGGCATGGATTTCTCTGGCAATGATGAGAACGCCATGAAGAATGTTGAATTCTTAGGGCGAGTCACCGATGAAGAGTTGGTGGCGATTTACCAACGCGCTTTAGCGTTTGTTTTTCCTTCGTTCTATGAAGGCTTTGGTATTCCTCCATTGGAAGCCCAGGCTTGCGGATGTCCCGTCGTTTCGTCGAACCAGGCCTCCTTACCCGAAGTATTGGCGGATAGCGCCCTGTATTTTAACCCGTATAAGCATCAGGAAATGGTTGATGCACTGAATAGAATTATCAACGATGAATCGTTGCGCGAACAGCTCAAAGAGAAAGGGTACAACAACATCGGTCATTATTCCTGGCTTGAATCGGCCAAGAAGTTGGAAAATATTATCACTCAGTTGAGATAGCGCTAGGGTATTAGGCATTCGGTAATTGTAGAACGTTATTATGAAATTACGGATGCCTGGCATATCTGAAGAGACGTTGAGAAGATATCATTCAGCGATTCAGAAAAGCCGAATCATTAGTGAAGAGTATTCTTGTATTGGGATTTCAAATTTAAGGTGAGTTGGGGAGAGGTATGTCTGAACAGAAGTCGTTAAATGTCGGGGTCGTAGCCGATTGGTTGGTGACCTACGCAGGGGCTGAGCGCGTAATAAAAGAGTTTATTGACATATATCCCGATTCTACTCTCTATTCCGTGGTCGATTTTTTGTCGGATGCCGCTCGACAACAGATTCACAACAAGCATGCCACAACCACATTCATACAAAATCTACCGAAAGCCAAGACCAGCTATCAAAAGTATTTGCCTCTGATGCCGTTGGCTATTGAGCAGCTTGATGTCTCCTCTCATGATGTCGTGCTATCCAGCAGTCATGCTGTGGCCAAAGGCGTTCTGACTGGACCCGATCAGCTGCATATCAGCTATGTGCATTCGCCCATCCGTTATGCCTGGGATCTGCAGCATCAATACCTGCGCGAAGCTAACTTGATGAAGGGCATGAAAGGGCGGTTGGCTAAATGGTTGCTGCACAAAATTCGCATGTGGGACTATCGTACCGCTAATGGCGTTGACCATTTTATCGCTAATTCACAGTTTATTGCGCGTCGTATTAAGAAAGTGTATGGCCGTGAAGCCGACGTTATTTATCCACCTGTTGATGTGGATCGATTCTTACTTAATGAAAACAAGGATGATTTCTATTTTACGGCGTCGCGAATGGTCCCTTATAAGCGTATGGACTTGATCGTTGAAGCTTTCAGTGCGATGCCTGACAAGAAGCTGATCGTGATCGGCGACGGCTCGGAGATGGCGAAGATCAAAGCCAAAGCGGGCAAAAACGTTGAGATCTTGGGATACCAGAGCAATGAGGTATTGCAGGATCACATGTCCAGAGCCAAAGCGTTTGTTTTCGCTGCTGAAGAAGACTTCGGCATTACGCCGGTAGAGGCGCAGGCATGCGGAACACCCGTTATCACCTTCGGTAAAGGTGGCGCGTTGGAAACCGTGCGTCCGTTTGGCGTCAGCAATCCTACCGGGCTTTTCTTCTCGGAACAAACGGTCCCTTCGTTGGTCGCTGCCGTAGAGCAATTTGAGAAAATACAGGACCAAATCAGCCCTGTTGACTGTCGTACTCAAGCCTGCAAATTCTCTGCGGAACGTTTTCGCAGTGAGCTGACCGAATACATTAATGCCAAATGGCATGAGTTCAATACCGCGAAAACCATAAAATACTGATCGGTGAGATTTATTATGAGTAATATTTATCCTGTAATTATGGCTGGCGGTACCGGAAGCCGTTTATGGCCTCTCTCAAGAGAATTATTTCCGAAACAGTTTTTAGCGTTGTGCAGTGAATTTTCCATGTTGCAAACCACGGTCAACAGACTTGATGGGTTGGAGATATCAAACCCGCTGGTGATCTGCAATGAAGAGCACCGTTTTATTGTTGCAGAACAGCTGCGACAGATTACTCGTTTATCCCACAACATTATTTTGGAGCCGGTTGGGCGCAATACGGCACCGGCCATTGCACTGGCCGCGTTGCAGGCGACCGCAGGCGGCGAAGATCCCTTATTGCTGGTTTTGGCAGCAGATCATGTTATCCAGAATGAGGAAGCATTCCGTACGGCTGTATTGCAAGCGGTGCCTTATGCTGAAGCAGGAAAACTGGCGACCTTCGGGATTGTGCCGACCGGTCCGGAAACAGGGTATGGTTATATCCATAAAGGTGAAAGTATTGATGGGGCGCTTGCCTCTCGGGTGTCTCGCTTTGTTGAAAAACCGAATCTGTCGACGGCTAAAGAGTATCTTGCCAGCGGAGAATACTTATGGAACAGCGGGATGTTCCTGTTTAAAGCCAGCCGTTATCTCGAGGAGTTGAATAAATTTCGGCCGGATATTTTGGCTGCGTGTCGTCAGGCCTTGCTGCATACGGCGCCGGATCTGGATTTTGTCCGTGTCGATCGCGAAGCCTTTATTGTCTGCCCGGATGAGTCCATAGACTATGCGGTGATGGAGCAGACAGCGGATGCCATCGTGGTGCCGTTGGATGCGGGGTGGAGCGATGTCGGTTCCTGGTCGGCGCTTTGGGACATCAGTGCGAAAGATGCAAACGGCAACAGCACCTTTGGTGATGTGTTGCAGCATGATTGTTCAAATAACTATATTCGTGCCGAACATAAATTGGTCGCAACGGTAGGTGTAGATAACTTGGTTATCGTTGAAACCAAAGATGCTGTGTTGATCTCGAATAAAGATAAAGTGCAAGATGTTAAAGAGATCGTCAATCATCTGAAACGTGGACAGCGTTCGGAATGCAAGCAGCATCGTGAGGTCTACCGCCCATGGGGCAAGCATGACGCCATTGCGCAAGGCGAGCGTTTTCAGGTACGTAAGATAACGGTTAAACCTGGCGAGAAACTCTCATTGCAGATGCACCATCATCGTTCAGAGCATTGGGTGGTCGTTTCGGGTACCGCCAAAGTTATAAAAGGCGGTGAGACGAAGTTTGTAACTGAAAACGAATCTATTTATATTCCATTAGGTACTGAACACTCATTAGAGAACCCAGGAAAAATTGCATTGGATTTGATTGAAATTCAATCCGGCTCTTATTTGGGTGAAGACGATATTATTCGCATTGATGATAATGGAAAATACAAATAACGGTGATGTGTCTTAAGCGTGACATGTTTTCGTAAATTTTTTTGGTAAGGATTTTTAGATGACTCAAACTTTAACTTGTTTCAAAGCATACGACATTCGTGGCCGGTTAGGTGAGGAGTTAAATACGGATATTGCCTATCGTATCGGTCGGGCTTACGGTGAGTTTTTGCAACCACGCGAAGTTGTGGTTGGTGGCGATGTTCGTTTGACCAGTGAAGAGCTAAAATTGGCGCTGGCTGAAGGTTTGCGTGATGCCGGCGTTGACGTACTGGATATCGGGCTCAGCGGTACCGAGGAGATTTATTTCGCGACTTTCCATTTGGGTATTGATGGTGGCATTGAAGTGACCGCCAGCCACAATCCTATGGATTACAATGGCATGAAGCTGGTGAGAAGCCAGGCCAAACCGATCAGCGGTGATACCGGCTTACGCGATATTCAGCGATTGGCCGAAGGGAACGCGTTTGCCGAAGTGGATCCCTCTGCGCGTGGCAGCTACCGTAAGATTTCCGTAGAGGATGCCTATATTGAGCACCTGCTAGGCTATATCGATGTCAAAAATCTGAAGCCGCTTAAACTGGTGGTCAATTCCGGCAATGGTGCAGCAGGGCATGTGATCGATGCCATTGAAGCACGTTTCAAGCAACTGCAAGTTCCGGTCGAATTTATCAAGGTTCACCATCAGCCGGATGGTAATTTCCCTAACGGTATTCCTAATCCTCTGTTGCCTGAGTGTCGTGAAGATACGGCGCAAGCGGTTCGCGCGCATGGTGCCGATATGGGCATTGCGTTTGATGGCGACTTCGATCGTTGCTTCCTGTTTGACGAGAAGGGCGGCTTTATTGAAGGTTACTATATTGTTGGCCTTCTGGCTGCGGCGTTTCTGGAGAAAGAAACCGGTGCCAAAATCATTCACGATCCGCGCTTAAGCTGGAACACGATTGATGTGGTCAACGCCAGCGGTGGCGTGCCTGTCATGTCGAAAACCGGCCATGCCTTTATCAAGGAACGCATGCGTAAGGAAGATGCTGTCTATGGCGGTGAGATGAGTGCTCACCACTATTTCCGCGAGTTTTCTTATTGCGATAGCGGCATGATCCCATGGCTCTTGGTTGCCGAATTGCTTTGTCTGAAGAATATGTCCCTCGGACAATTGGTGGCCGATCGCATGGCTGCCTACCCGGCTTCCGGGGAGATTAACAGCCATCTGCAAGATCCTCAGGCATCGATTGATAAAGTCCTGGAATGCTATCGGTCTGATGCGCTGCTGTTCGATCACACCGATGGTATCAGTTTGGAGTTTTCTGACTGGCGATTCAACTTACGCAGCTCGAACACGGAGCCGGTGGTTCGCTTAAACGTTGAGTCGCGGGCGAATCCGTCATTGATGCAGCAGAAAACAGAGGAAATTCTTGCCTTGCTCCGCAGTTAAACTCTGCACTTACGCTATATTGGAAGTTCGGGGCTGTATTGCCCCGGCTTTAGGAATATAGGTACCAGAGAAAACTAACAAAAGGCATCTATACTATGCTAGCGAATAGGCCGTTATCTATGAATGGTTTCCGTCGTGGGAGTTTGCATACCAATGCGTCCCTGACATCAATGTTGCAACGATTTTCCGATATTTTTATCGTTTTTTGCGGGCTCTACTTATCCTGTCTGATTTCAGGAACGCGCTTCGCCATACAACACTGGGTTATGGTATTAACGTCGATTGTGATATTTCAAATGATCGGCGGCATTACGGATTTTTATCGTTCCTGGCGCGGTGTGCGAGCAGGGTTAGAGATTCGGCTTATTATCCAAAACTGGACGATAAGCTTGGTGATGACTTCGGGTGCTGTTGCATTTGTCAATGATTTTAATAATGAATATATAGTATATATTCAATGGTACTTATTTGTTTGCTGCGGTTTAGTCATTACACGCAGCACTATCCGTTTGATGCTGGGATATATGCGGAATTTAGGATTTAACACCCGTAATATCGCCATCATGGGATCGATGCCGGTTGGTCTTCGGCTCGCGGAAACGTTGAGTGATGCGCATTGGATGGGATTCCGGGTACTGGGTATCTATGATGACAGTGCAGAGCCATTGGATAGTGTGATCGAACGCCGTGGCGATTTAGCGCAACTAATTGAGGACGCTAAGTGTGGTCGAATTGATCGGATTTATATCGCGATGCCTATGGAGCAAGAAAAACTGATCAAGGATACGGTGACTGAACTTTCCGATACCACGTGTTCCGTGATGCTGATTCCAGACATATTCACCTTTAATATGTTGCAGTCGCGCTCGGAAGAAATTAACGGCGTATCCGTTGTCTCGTTGTTTGATACACCAATGAGTGGTATTAACCAGGTGATAAAGCGGGTGGAAGATATTGTTCTCTCCATTTTTATCCTGCTCTTTATTTCACCGGTACTGGTGTTGATTTCAGCCGCAGTGAAGTTTACTTCTCCTGGCCCGGTGATTTTCAAACAGCGCCGATACGGCATGGATGGCAAGGCGATTGAAGTGTGGAAGTTCCGCTCCATGAAGGTAATGGAGAATGGCGATAAAGTCGTTCAGGCGACAAAGGGCGATTCGCGGGTGACACCGGTGGGGGCATTTCTTCGCCGTACTTCACTCGATGAGCTGCCTCAATTTATCAATGTGCTGAAAGGCGACATGTCGATTGTAGGGCCACGCCCTCACGCCGTTGCGCATAATGAGCAGTATCGTAAGTTGATCAAGGGTTATATGCTGCGGCATAAAATGAAGCCTGGCATCACAGGTTGGGCCCAGATAAATGGCTGGCGGGGTGAAACCGACACGCTGGATAAAATGGAAAAGCGTGTTGAATTTGACCTTGACTACATTCGGAACTGGAGCGTTTGGTTGGATGTAAAGATTGTTTTCTTGACGATATTTAAAGGGTTCGTCAGTAAAACAGCCTATTAATTACTCTGATGGTAAATTGCCTCATCGGGCTTCCTGTTCAACAGGTTGCCCGGGGGCGTACAGGAGGTCGCGTTGAAAATCCAGCCTGGTACCACACGTAGCCCCGTAAACGGCTATGCGAAAATAGTAAAAGCATGCGCGGTTGCGGGCGCGTTATTGTTCGGTTCATACGGATACGCGAATGCGTTTGAGGTGGGTGTGAACGTACATTTACGTCACTACCCTAAACCGACAGACAACTATCTGTCGTTAATCAAGGAGTATGGCTTTACTTCTTTCCGAGCCGGCTATTTGTGGGGATTGGTAGAGCGAACACCTGGTACGATGAACGTCGCAGATCCGTTGACTAAGGAAGATGATGCTTATCAACACGGTCTCTCTCAGTATGGGTTGAATTCTTTACTCATTCTCGCCTACGGGAATACCGCCTATAACGCACCTGATTACCCCACAACGCCTGCGGCTATCGATGGATTTGCCAATTATGCATACTGGACCGCAAAGCGCTTTAAAGGAAAGGTAAAATATTACGAAGTTTGGAATGAGTGGACGGTGGGAACCGGTATGAGTAAAAAAACGGCCATTCCTCCGCCTGAAGTGTTTGCAGAGCTGGTTAGGAAGACATCCGCCGCCGTAAAACGCGCAGACCCTGATGCCATCGTTCTCGCCGGTTCGCTTAATCCTCTGGGGCCGGCGGGGCTCAGTTGGTTCGACCAATTGATGAAGCTAGGCATACTTAATGATATTGACGGTATCTCGTTGCATCCTTATTCCTACCGTTTGCCGGACTTAGCGTTAAGAACGCCAGAGGATAACCTCAACGCTATCGATAAATTTGAGCAAAGGGTGAAAGCCTTCGCCAAGAAAAGCGTCCCTGTTTACATTACAGAGATGGGGGTGCCGACTTACAATGGCCCCGGTGGATTAAGTGATGCTGCTGCGGCGCAATACGTTGTTAAGTATACGATGTTGGCTAAATCGCGACCGTATATCAAAGGTATTTGGTGGTATGATCTCATTGATGATGGTGACAACCCGGCAATCAATGAACATCGGTTTGGCTTGCTAAATCGACAGGAACAGCCAAAAGCTGCCGCATTGGCTTACGAAAAAATTGCCAAGGTAGCGCGCGATTTCACCGTAAGTGACTACAAAGCATCGTCTGACGGCGTGATAAGTATTGCGTTGAAGGGCAGCGGTAATCAGTATGCGATGCTCTATTGGCAAAAACCGCAAGTGGTGCAACCTTCAGCTCAGGCAAATGGTTTGAGATCATTAATCAGCAGCGCGCCAGTACAGAAGACGAAAGAGTCTGCCGCCCAACCGTTGATTGAGTTAAACAGCCAGAAAACTGTGTTGCAAGGAGATACTCCCGTGTTGATGTTATCCGATAAGCCTATCTCATCGCCGACGCGTTAATATTCTTTTTTACTATTTTGGGCTTTTATTTTTCCTGGATTATGACTGATAAATATTTTTCTCAACATCAGGTGGTTTCTATGCAAATAGATAAACAGGCGAAAACCACCGCTGACAATAAAACTCCTGTTCGTTTGGATTATGTAGACTCGATACGAGGAATTGCGGCGATAAGTGTAGTTATTGCCCATTTCCTGGTGCCGATTTACGGTTACGATAAGTATATTTTTTCCCATGTTTTTGATATCGGTAAAATAGGTGTCGTATTATTTTTTATTATCAGCGGGTTTATCATTCCCTTTAGTTTTCGTCGTGAAAACGGCGGTGTTCAAGCCTTCTTTATCTCGCGCTTTTTCAGGCTTTACCCTGGGTATTGGTTCTCGTTGTTTTTGTATCTTTTTGTTTCTTTTTGCTTTGGTGAGCAGTTCCCCTTGCGGCAAATTTTGGCCAACATCACCATGTTTCAAACGGCTTTGCACGTGAAAGATATTGTCGGCGTATATTGGACGCTGTTTATTGAACTGGTCTTTTACATCATGTGTGTATTTGCCTTCATTCTGGGGTTACTCAACAAGGTAAGATTCAATTTTATTTCTGCGCTTGTCATGTTAGGTGTTGCTCTGGCGATGGGAGTTGCCAGGCATAAACTGGATGCTGCGTTTCCTGTCGCTCTGCCGCTTGCATTGTCACTCATGATGTTTGGCGGTTTATGGCGTTCATATTTGTTGGAAGGCGATCTATTCGCTAAAAAACAGGCGATTTACTATATCGCGATTTTTGCTTGTGTCATTCCGCTAGTCAGTTTCTATTCCTATGGTTCGGAGCCTGGGCATACGATGAGATATACTTTGACGTATTATTTCAGCATGCTGCTGTTCATCCTGTTGACAACGCGGCTCAAAATTCATAACAAATTCATGGTGCTTATGGGTGTTATTAGCTACTCTATTTATCTGATTCATCCTAGCCTATTGATTGTATTCGAACATCTGACAGCTAATCTCGACAATGGCACTCGCTATCTTTGGGGGAGCGTCGGGGCGACTTTAACTTTGCCGGTTTCATATTTGGTATACAAATATATCGAGTTGCCATCGATCCACTTTGGCAGACGAGTTAAGTCCAGCTTGGTCAAAGCGATGCCTCTCTGAGCATGTTTGCTGCGATTACCTGATTCATTTCTACAGGTATTATCTATGGGCATCTTCATCACCATCGATGAAGATGCCTTTTTTATGCCTGTTTCCCGCCTTCATCACCGTGCTCCAACTTTTCAATGTTCATGTAATGTACTTATTCTTCAATGAGATAGTTTTTATCTTTATATCACTTATGCCCTATCCCCCATCCCTTCGCGGCGACTAACCGGCATTGCACGTCTGAAAAAATCCTCTCTATTTAGTATGGTTTTTCTCTGTCTAACTTAGGTTTGAGCCACCACTGAAGCGATCTTTATATGAAAATGACAATATCATTGCCATTTTATTCGAAGTTTAAACAAATCATCTTATTAACCATCGCCTTACCGTTAGATGTGCTGCCTTTAATTGACATAACAATAATCTCATTGCGTTCCTTGACAGATCCGGTCATCAGATACTTTACTCAGTAAATAACTATGGGCGCGTTTAGGAGAGTTATTTAGCTGGAATTGATTTTATTGCTATTAATTTGATGTTGAGTTTACAGGCAAGACCAAACTTCTTTAAATTCAGCAGCTAAGCTTATGTTGCTGAACATCGAAAGTTGTGTGGAACGTTCTTTTTACCTTATCTCACTTAGATTAGGAGTTTTTTATGGCTTCTCTAGCATCTCAGCAGCAGGCGGCGGCGATCTACTATTCGGTTTTGGGACGTACTCCGTCTCTGACCGAGATCAACACCTATGGGCAGCAGCTCGAGGGTGGCACACAAACCGCAGCGCAACTGGCACAGTTCTTCATCAGCTCTTCCGGCGGGAATGCGCTCTATTCTGGGAAAACCGACTCGGAAATTCTGCAGATTATCTATACCCGTGAGTACGGCTCTGCCGCCACATCTCAACAACTGACTGATTTCCTGAATGGCAACACCCTGAGTTCGGCGGTTTCCAATGTCGTCAGCGGGTTGCTGAACTACAGCGGTAGCGACGCCACGATATTGGCTCAACAGACCGCATTCCAAAACACGGTTAACACGTTGCTATATCCTTCGACGGCCTCCGCTGCCTTAGGGCAGGGTGCATCGGATATTCAAGCTATTTTGCATGTTATCGGTTCGACCGTGACTGCCGATGCCGTCAACTATTTTGGCGCTAAAATCAATGCCGGGATGACGATCACTCAGGCCGCGGCCGCCAACATTGCGGGGCGTTCTTACCTGACTTCGCTGAGTGATGACGCATTTATCGCCCGTCTATTCCAATTTGGTTACGAGCGTGCGCCATCCTCTGCCGAATCTGCCAGCTTCCTGTCATTGCTGCAGGGGGGCGCGACTCGTGCCGATCTGGTGGTTGATATTATCCAGGCATTGCGTGGCACCGTCGCGGCCGGCGATCTGACGGCGCAGCAACATTTCAATAGCGCTACGACCGTGTACCAACCAGGCCATCTCCCAGGATTGGCGTTCCAGGAACAAATCGCGGCTGTCTACCTGGGCGTTCCGGAACGCGGCGTTGATGCATCCGGTTTAGACACCTGGAGCAAAGCGTTAGCCGCCGGCATGTCATATAACTCATTGATCGGTAACCTGGTTAGTTCTTCCGAGTTCCAACGTAAGGGCGGGCAGTTAACCGGCACTGATTTTATCCAGCATGTTTTCACCGCGGTGCACGGCGTTGCCGCCACGACGGCCCAATTGGCTATTTACAGCGCATTGGGCTCAGACAAAGGGATCATTACCCAAGCGATTATTAATGATCTGCGCTCTTCGACCGCAACGGATGCGGCAACCGTAACTCAACAGCATGCTTTCGAATTCGATATCGGCACCAGCTTGTTGTATAAAACTAATGCCAATCTGTCTGTTACGGCGGGGGGCGGCAACGGCACCGGCACCGTCAATACCGGCGCCAGCCATGCGTTGAGCAATGCGGAGACCGCGGTGTTGACCAACGTGGTGTTGAACGCCAACGCCGCCAGCCTGGTCAACCTGAAGTTCGCCGATCACTTAGCCAACCTGACCATCAACGGCACCAGCGCGGCAACGGTGAATCTGTCTGACAACGGCGCCAGTTCTGGGGTTGCTGTCACCGTCAACAACGGCAACGTGATCCTGAATGCCAGCTCCGGCGCAGATAACGTGGTCGTCACTTCGACGGCAAACATCGCGACAGGTACCGCGCAGTTTAACCTTGGCGCCGGCAACGACAGCCTGCACTGGGCGGGTAACGCCGTCGCCGGCGCGGCGAACACCGTCGCCAATACCGTCAAGGCTGACGGCGGCGCAGGGACGGACTCCATCTCCGCCAACTTCATCACCAAAACCGTGGTGACCAACCAGAACGCCCTGGGCGTTCGTACCAGCACCGTAACCAGTAACGCCAACAACTTCTCGAACTTCGAGCAGATTGATCTGACCGGCTATATCGGCAAGTCTGTCGGTACGCTGATTACGACACCGCTGGTTGGTTCACCGACTACCACTACCGTCACAACACCGACCAACACCTTCGACTTTGGCCTGACCAACGGCACGTCCACGGTGGAAGGCACCACGGGGGGCACTGTCACCCAGAACGCGGCGGCGACCAACCTGGGTGCGCAAGGGTTTGTGATCTCCGGCCTGGCTAACGTCAACGTCATCAACGCCGCCGGCGGCAACGCCGCGCAGCTGGAAGTGAAAGGGGACGCGACCTCCGCCAGTACGCTGAACTTCACCTTCGTGCAGAATGCTACCGATCACTTCAACATCAACTTTGATGCGGTGAGCTCTGCCAACGTGAATGCTGGCGCCATCAGCCTGAACAGCAGCAGCAGCGTTCTGTTGGGGACGGCATTGACGGCGGTGAACGTGGCTTCCGGCGGGACCGGTGCGTTCAGCAATATTCTGTCTCTGGCAGGCACCAACGCGCAGGTTCAGAATATCAACGTGACCGGCGACCATGCGTTGAACCTGACCGTGGGCGCGGGTTACAGCAACGTGCGCGACATCAATGCCTCTGCTAATACCGGTGGTTTGAACCTGGATTCAAGCCATGCGGGTACCGGTGACGGTATTATCGTGCAACTGCTGAAAGCCTTGCCGTTGAGTGCGGCTACCACGGCGCTGCTGACTCCGCTGCTGAACACGCTGGGTCTGAACGGTTACCAATTGACGGTGGAAGGGACGTCGACGACCGACAGCTTCAACGTGCTGGGTAATACTACGCTGACTGGCGGTAACGGAGCGAATACTTACGATCTGAAATCCAGTAACTCGCAGGCGGGGGTCACCATCACCGACTTCAGCACCGCGAAAGACAAGATCGTCGATGCCGCTTCCGGCCTGACCTTGTCCAATACCGGCACTGCGGTATCAGACTACGGTACCCGCGCTGCAGATACGCTGGATGCGCTGTTGGGATCGTTGGTTGGCGGTCTGACTACCGGCGTCGTCGGCCTGTTGGGCGGCATCCTGGGGCTGAGCAATCCAAACTCGCTGACCGGGAAAGTGGGTGTGGCCTCTGTGGTGTTCAGCGGGACAGGTAACAATGCTGACTCCTATGTGATTATTGACAATAACAATAACCACACGCTGGATGCCAACGATACGGTCATTTACCTGACTGGCCAGAACCACCAGCAATTGGTGGATACTCTGCACTACGCCTAAGGGTAAAGTTGCAATAACAAATAATTCCATGTGGAACTATTTGGGGTTAAATAATGCGGGGGCGTAATCCCCCGCATGTTTAATTTTGTGAGCGGCGTCATCCTCTCTAAGTTATTCCATTTCGTTCTCTTCCCTCCCTGCTTTTATTTTCTCATATCGCATTGTTTTGTTGGGCTTTTGTCAGGCGCGTTGACCGGCTTTTTTTTTATGACCCACCTTGCCGGTTTTCACTTTCTCTACCTATAGTTAACGAAAGTATCTGCAGTCTCGGGCATTTCTTTGGGGTGAGCCTTCTCGGGATAATTCTTTTTTTAGGAATTTCTTTAGGTAGGGGGTCAATGCGGATTGGACTGACAGTGCACATGATGTAAGGGCAGAACGTGAATCAATTTATCCCGCGCAACGAAATTGCGGATGTTATACGTACACGCAGCAAAGTCTTCTGGACCGTTGGTATATTTACTGCGTTTATTAACCTGTTAATGCTGGTTCCTTCCATTTACATGCTCCAGGTTTACGACCGGGTGCTGCCTTCGCGCAATGAAATCACGCTGTTAATGCTGACGCTGATCATGCTGGGGATGTTCGGCATGATGTCCTTGCTGGAATACGTGCGCAGCATGGTGGTGATCCGCATCGGCAGCCAGCTGGACATGCGCCTCAATACGCGCATTTATACGGCGGCTTACGAGGCGAATTTAAAGAACGGCTCGTCCGATGCCGGCCAGATGCTGAGCGATTTGACCAACGTGCGCCAATTCCTGACCGGTAGTGCGCTGTTTGCCTTCTTCGATGCGCCCTGGTTCCCGATCTATCTGTTGGTGATTTTCCTGTTTAACCCTTGGTTGGGGTTGTTCGCCCTGGTGGGCTCCTTGCTGTTGATCGCCCTGGCGGTGATCAACGAAGTGGTGTCGAAGAAGCCGCTGGCGGATGCCAGCCGGCTTTCAATCATGTCAGGCAATCTGGCCAGCACGAATTTGCGCAATGCCGAAGTGATCGAAGCACTGGGGATGCTGCCTAACCTGAAGGGACGCTGGTTCGGTTTACACCAGCGCTTCCTGAATAGTCAGCGTATCGCCAGCGAACGGGCATCGCGGGTGACATCGATCACCAAGTTTGTGCGTTTGTCGCTTCAGTCGCTGGTTTTGGGGCTGGGGGGTTGGCTGGCGATCGATGGGCACATCACGCCGGGCATGATGATCGCCGGTTCCATCTTGATGGGGCGCACGCTGGCGCCGATCGAGCAAGTGATTAACGTATGGAAAAGCTGGAGCTCCGCCAAGCTGGCTTATCAGCGTCTGGTGCGCCTGCTGGAACAGCATCCGCCTCGCGGTACCGGCATGTCGTTGCCGCGTCCGGAAGGGGTGGTTTCCGTTGAAGGGGTGACCGCTACGCCGCCGGGCTCGAAGGGGAGCGCGGTATTGCATAACGTCAGTTTCGCCGTTCAGCCGGGAGACGTGCTGGGGATTATTGGGCCAAGCGCCTCCGGCAAATCGACACTGGCGCGTCTATTGGTCGGCATCTGGCCGGTCAGTGAAGGCATCGTGCGACTGGACAATGCCGACATCTACCAGTGGAACAAGGACGAGTTGGGGCCCTATATCGGTTATCTGCCGCAGGATATTGAACTGTTCGCCGGCAGCATCGCGGAGAACATCGCCCGCTTCAACGAGCTGGACTCGGAGAAAGTGATTGAGGCCGCCAAGTTGGCCGGCGTGCATGAGCTGATTCTGCGCTTCCCCAATGGCTATGATTCGGTGATCGGCAGCGGTGGCGCCGGGCTTTCCGGCGGCCAGAAACAGCGTATCGGTTTGGCGCGTGCGCTGTATGGCGATCCGTCTCTTATCGTGCTGGATGAACCCAACTCCAATCTGGACGATGCCGGTGAGCGGGCGTTGAACCAGGCCATTACGTTCCTTAAACAGCGCAATAAAACGGTGATCCTGATTACTCACCGTACCAATCTGCTGGCGATGACCAACAAGCTGTTGCTGCTGGTTAACGGGAACGTCAATGCATTTGGCCCAACGCAGCAGGTATTGCAGGCCCTGGCGAATGCGCAAAAAGCGCAGGTGCCTCCGCAGGCGGTGCGTGCGGTGAACTCCGAGCCGGATGAAGGCGATATCCCTAAAACTCAAACTAATTAAGCCGTGAACTCGCCTGGCGGCGCCGTTGCGTCGCCGGCAGTCAAAGGAGTTGGTATGTCTACGCATATTGGCGAGCCGCATGACTCGTACTCAGAACAGATCCCGTTGGATGAGCGTCGTTATACCCGCCTGGGGTGGTTGGCGCTGGGAGTGGGCGTGTTCGGCTTCTTGGCCTGGGCGGCGTTTGCGCCTCTGGATAAAGGGGTGGCGTCGCCGGGCTCGGTAACCGTTTCCGGCAATCGTAAAACGGTGCAGGCTCCGGCCAGTGGCATCATCAAAAATATCGCGGTGAAAGACGGCGATAAGGTGAAAGCCGGCGAGGTGCTGGTGCAACTGAGCCAGGTGCAGGCGCAAGCGCAGGTCGATTCGCTGCGCGATCAGTACTACACCACCTTGGCTACCGAAGGGCGCCTGCTTGCTGAACGGGACGGGCTGGGCAATGTCACGTTTTCCCCGATCTTCGCCAAGATCAAGGATCAGCCGCGCGTCGCGGAGATTATTGCGCTGCAAACGCAGCTGTTCGCTTCCCGCCGCCAGGGGCTGCAAAGTGAAATCGACGGCTATAAGCAGTCGATGGACGGGATCCGCTTCCAGTTGAAAGGCCTGCAGGATTCGCGTGCCAATAAACAGATCCAGCTTTCCAGTTTGCGTGAACAGATGAACAGCATGAAGCAGTTGGCCGCGGATGGATACCTGCCGCGCAACCGCTACCTGGAAATTCAACGCCAGTTCGCCGAGGTGAACAGCAGTATCGACGAAACCGTCGGGCGGATTGGCCAATTGCAAAAGCAACTGCAGGAATCTCAGCAACGCATCGATCAGCGCTTTGCTGATTATCAGCGTGAGGTCAGAACGCAGCTGGCGCAAACCCAAATGGACGCCAGCGAGTTCCGCAACAAGCTGCAAATGGCCGATTTCGATCTGGGCAACACCGCCATCACCTCACCGGTGGACGGCACCGTGGTCGGATTGAATATCTTCACTCAGGGGGGCGTCGTGGGAGCGGGTGACCACCTGATGGACGTTGTGCCCAGCCAGGCGACTTTGGTGGTGGATTCTCGCCTCAAAGTCGACCTGATCGATAAGGTGTACAACGGGTTGCCGGTGGATCTGATGTTTACCGCCTTCAACCAAAACAAAACCCCGAAAATTCCGGGAACGGTCACGTTGGTTTCCGCCGACCGTCTGGTCGACAAAACCAATGGCGAACCCTACTACCAGATGCAGGTCACGGTCTCGCCGGAAGGCATGAAAATGCTCAGTGGCGAGGACATCAAGCCGGGGATGCCGGTGGAGGTGTTCGTGAAAACGGGGTCGCGCTCGCTGCTGAGCTATCTGTTTAAACCTATTTTGGATCGCGCTCATACTTCATTAACCGAGGAATAATTTTGATTCATTCAAAACGACAGGCTGCCGGTCTGGTTATCGGCACCCTTTTGTTTGCGATGTCTGCGCCGGTTTATTCGATAGGGATTTTAGACGCATATTCGCTGGCATTAGAAAAGGACCCGACCTTCCGGGCGGCTATAAAAGAGAAAGAAGCGGGAGATGAAAACGAAAATATCGGCAGGGCGGGGCTGCTGCCGAAGGTATCGCTGAATTACCAGAATTCGCCGCGTAACTGGCAAACCCAGAAATATCCACAAAGCGACTTCTTTGGCAACATTACGGAAGCGACGCGGCGCCAGCAGTACCGCAGCTACTCCAGCTCGGTGACGCTGACGCAGCCGCTGTTCGATTATGAGGCCTATGCGCGTTATAAAGGCGGCGTGGCGCAGACGATGATGTCGGATGAGCGCTATCGCGGCAAACTGCTCGATCTGGCGGTGAGGGTGATCAGCGCGTATGTCGAAGTGGCCTATGCCAAAGATCAAATCGCCTTGGCCGAGGCGCAGAAAGCAGCCTATAAAGAACAGTTGGCGTTGAACGATCGTCTGATGAGCGCGGGTGAGGGGACCCTGACCGACGTCTCCGAAACGCAGGCGCGCTACAGCCTGGCAGAGGCGCAGGTGATAGAAGCGCGCGACGCGCTGGACGCTGCGCAGCGTGAGCTGGAGGTGATCATCGGCGTGCCGTTGAATCAATTGGATGAGCTGCAGAGCTTACGGCCAGGGCAATTCAAGGTGGCGCCGCTGATCCCGTCGAAGTTTGAAGAGTGGCAAAAGATCGCCCTGGAAAACAACCCAGTGCTGGCCGCCTCGCGCCATGGCGTCGATGCGGCGAAATACGAAGTGGAGAGAAACCGCGCCGGCTTTATGCCGAACGTGCAACTTTACGCTTCGCATTCGGAAAACGACTCCAGTAGCGATAACACGGTTAACCAGAAATATCGTACCGACAGCATCGGCGTGCAGGTGAGCCTGCCGATTTACTCCGGCGGCGGTGTGGCGGCCTCCACCCGGCAGGCCGCGGCGCGCTACGGCCAGGCGATGGCCGAAATGGACACGCAAGTCGGCACGACGCTGAACGATCTGCGCAAGCAGTTCAATCTGTGCATCAGCAGTCGTGCCAAACTGGCGGCCTACGAATTGGCGGTGAAGTCGGCGACTACGCAGGTGACGGCGACCCGGCAGAGCGTGTTGGCGGGGCAGCGCGTCAACGTTGATGTGCTCAACGCCGAACAGCAGCTCTACAGCGCCCAGCGTGACTTGGCCTCCGCCAAATACACCTATATCAAGTCTTGGATTACCCTGTTGAGCGATTCCGGCACCTTGGACGAGAAGGATGTGCTGCGCGTGGCGCAGTATTTTGCCCGCAATCGCTAGAGGTTATTCCACTATAAGCATGACTCTGAAAGAGCAGCGTTAAGCTGCTCTTTTTCAATTTCATGCGTGTATTTCTCAGGTTGTGTTTACTTGTTTTTTATTTGATTCATAAAGAATGTCTGCTTGGGCTTGGGCTTGGGCTTGGGCTTGGGCTTGGGCTTGGGCTTGGGCTTGGTATGCGGTCATGCTCCTGAGAGGGCATCGAATTCTGCTGAAAGATAACGAGAAGCCACCCACGTGCGATGCCACGCTCACCCCCAGGAAAAGATGCTGCTGCATTAACCCTTCATCGCTCAAGGGACGCACATATCGTTTTCGCTTCATGCGTGAACCATTGAGCTGTATTATGCGTTTTGCCATCAATGGATGGTTTGCGTGAACGTCTCATGAAACAAACGGTCTTCTTATAGAACGAGTAACTATGCTTCGATGCTATCGAAGCGTAAGGGGTTGATATGGCAATTTTAGTTACCGGTGGTGCTGGTTACATCGGATCGCACACCGTGCTATCGCTTCTGGAGCGTGGCGAGGACGTTGTGGTGCTGGATAATTTGTCCAACTCATCTGCGGAGTCATTGCAGCGCGTGGAGAAACTGACGGGGAAAGCCGCGGTGTTCTATCAAGGCGATGTTCAGGATGCTGAATGCCTGCATCGTATCTTTGGCGCGCATGATATCACTGCCGTGATCCACTTCGCCGGCCTCAAGGCTGTTGGGGAGTCAACGCGCAAACCGCTTGAGTATTATCAGAATAACGTCACCGGCACGCTGGTTCTGTTGGATGCTATGCGCCGTGCCGGCGTACATGATTTCATCTTCAGTTCCTCCGCCACTGTCTATGGTGCCAATTCGCCGGTGCCTTATGTTGAAACGACACCGATCGGCGGCACGACCAGCCCTTATGGCACGTCTAAGCTGATGGTGGAGCAGATCCTGCAGGATTTCGCTAAGGCAGAACCGCAGTTTTCGATTATTGCCTTGCGTTACTTCAACCCGGTCGGTGCTCATGAGTCGGGTTTGATCGGCGAAGATCCTAACGGTATTCCCAATAACCTGCTGCCTTATATTTCGCAGGTGGCTATCGGCAAACTGGAGAAGTTGGGTATTTTCGGTGGTGACTATCCAACAAAAGACGGCACGGGCGAGCGCGACTACATTCACGTTATGGACTTGGCCGACGGTCATCTCAAAGCGATGGATCGTCTGGCGAAGATCAGCGGATTTAAGGCTTATAACCTGGGGGCTGGTGTAGGGCACTCGGTGTTGGCAATGGTTCAGGCATTTGAAAAGGCTTCCGGCGTAACGATCCCTTACCAAATCTTGCCTCGCCGCGACGGCGATCTACCTGCCTTCTGGGCGAACGCGGATCTGGCATATCAAGAGCTAGGGTGGAAAGTCCGTCGGAATATTGATGATATGATGCGCGACACTTGGAACTGGCAGAAGAAAAATCCGCAAGGGTATAAGTAAGAAAACTGATATAAACTTAAGCGACGAAAAAGCCCACATCTTGATGTGGGCTTTTTCGTTGTTGGTCATGAAGATGCCGGGGAGTACCTCTCTCGCAATTAGCAATCATTCTCAATTATCTGGTGTTTTTATTAGCGTGCTTATTAAATTTTGCCTTTTTTGGCCACTCTTACCCTGCGGTAGCAAAAACAGCGCCAGGTGTCAGGAGGCTTTTAGGACAAGTTTGAAAGCATGAATGGTTTATTTTTTATTATTATTCAGTGTATTAGGTTTTTTCTTGGTGGCTGGCGGTTACTGCATAGACAAATGACGTTTTGTCTATGTAGCGTTAATGTATTAACTTCCCACATGGGTGTATAATTCAGCCCGAAGAAAATAGCGGTCTCTTGGTTGCATAACCGAGGACGGCGATAACGTCGAAATGTTATCGCGATAATTTTGACATGTTGCATTAATGAAACTGAAGTCGTTGGGAGCCCCCACAGATATGCTGAAAGCTGTCATTCCCGTTGCCGGTCTTGGTACCCGCATGTTACCGGCCACTAAGGCGATTCCTAAGGAAATGCTACCGGTTGTCGACAAACCTCTTATCCAATACATCGTAAATGAGTGCGTCGCCGCCGGTATTAAAGAGATTATTCTGGTTACACACTCGTCAAAAAATGCTATTGAAAACCATTTTGACACCTCGTTTGAATTGGAAAGCATGCTGGAGTCACGCGTTAAGCGCCAACTGCTGGAAGAAGTTCAGTCTATTTGTCCGAAAGGCGTGACCCTGATGCATGTGCGGCAGGGGCAATCCAAAGGGTTGGGCCATGCGGTACTCTGTGCCAGACCCCTGATCGGTGATGCGCCGTTTGCCGTGTTGCTGCCGGATGTGCTGATGGACGACATCGCCTCTGATCTGACGAAAGATAACCTCGCCAGCATGATCGCTGAATTTGAAGCACACGGTCGCAGCCAGATCATGGTAGAACCTGTGCCAGAAAAAGACGTGTCCAAATACGGTGTGGTTGATTGTCGCGGCGTGGCCGTGGCACCAGGCCAAAGCGTGCCGATGCATGCGATCGTCGAAAAACCTTCCCAAGAAGAGGCGCCTTCAAATTTGGCTGTCGTTGGCCGCTATGTTTTGGCTGCTGATATCTGGCCGCTGCTGGAAAAAACGCCTTATGGCGCTGGCGGTGAGATCCAGCTTACCGATGCTATCGCCATGCTGATGGAGCAAAAACCGGTTGAGGCTTTCGCCATGGTTGGGCGTTCGCATGACTGCGGTGATAAATTAGGTTATATGAAGGCCTTTGTTGAGTATGGTCTTCGTCATCCGACGCAGGGTGAAGCATTTTCTGAGTGGTTAAAGGGGATGTTGCAGGCTTAAGCGTCTGCTATACCTGACGAATCCAGCCGATTCCTAAAGTAAAATGAATTGGCTGGATGTAGCTTGAGGGCAGGTTACACGCGCTCATCGCGATGTGTAGCGAACTGGGCGCAGGAAGTTTTCCCAGTTATGAAGTAAAATCAACAGGTTGTTTTAAGTGTGCTCTGGTTGCCACAATGCCAGGGGCGGTAGCGTGGTTGCGATTAGTACAGCAACACATTCTACCCGTCATGCCATCTGGCTATGCTGGACCTGAAGACGTACGGCCATGTTTCATCTGTCAGGGAATTTCAATCTTAAATCGAGTTTTTATATGAAGTATAGCTTAGGTTATCTGTGGGATTTGGCTTCGGTCATCACAGAGAAAGAATTAAAAGTAAGATATAAAAGCAGCTTCTTTGGCTATTTATGGTCAATTGCTAATCCATTACTCTTTGCTATGATCTACTATTTCATTTTTAAATTGGTCATGCGGGTTCAAATACCAAACTATACTATTTTCATTATCACAGGCCTGTTTCCTTGGCAGTGGTTTGCAAGTTCTACGTCGAACTCTTTGCATTCCTTTATTGCTAATGCGCAAATTATAAAAAAAACCGTATTTCCGCGTTCGGTCATTCCTTTTAGTAATGTCCTGATGGAATGCCTGCATTTCCTTTGCACCATTCCGGTTATTATTGTTTTTCTCTATGTCTATGACATGCGTCCATCGATTGACTGGCTTTGGGGGGTTCCGCTTATCGGCATTGCGCAGATGATGATGACCTTCGGGATCGCGATGATGTTATCGACGCTGAACCTTTTCTTCCGCGATCTGGAACGTTTCATCACGCTGGGCATCATGCTGATGTTCTACTGCACGCCGATTTTGTACTCCGGCGATATGATTCCTGAGCAATATCGCTTCCTGATTGATTTTAACCCACTGGCTAACATGATACTGAGTTGGCGTGATCTTTTTATGAATGGCGTAATTGATTATCATCAAATAGGCATGCTCTACGGATATGCGTTGCTGTTCATTATCATTGGTGTCAGCATTTTCAATAAGTTGAAGTACAGATTTGCAGAGATATTATAATGAGCGTAGCAATAGAATTTAAAAACGTCACTAAGCGCTATCCATTATACCATCATATTGGATCTGGCATTAAAGAGCTGATTTTTAACCCGCGTCGGGCACTAAGCTTACTGAGCGGTCGTAGTTATCTGGCGATAGAGGATATCAGCTTCCAGGTGCAAAAAGGCGAGTCGGTTGCACTTATTGGCCGCAACGGTGCGGGGAAGAGTACGTCGCTTGGTTTGGTCGCCGGTGTGATGAAACCATCATCCGGTTCGGTTCATGTAGTTGGCCGGGTGGCTTCGATGCTGGAGTTAGGCGGAGGATTTCACCCCGAGCTGACTGGCCGTGAGAATATTCGACTGAATGCGACGCTGTTAGGCCTTCGTCGTAAGGAGTTAAAGCAGCGTTTGGATAAAATCATCGAGTTTTCCGAGCTGGGTGAATTTATTGACGAGCCCATCCGAGTTTACTCCAGCGGTATGTTAGCGAAGCTGGGTTTCTCTGTTATTACGCAGGTTGATCCGGACATTCTCATCATTGACGAGGTGTTGGCAGTGGGTGATATTGCCTTCCAACGTAAATGCATTAATACGATCAATGAGTTTAAAAGAAAAGGCGTGACAATTCTTTTTGTTAGTCATAATTTAGAGGATGTGGAAAAAATCTGTGACAAGGTTATTTGGATCGAGAACCACAAAATGAAAAGTATCGGTGACGCACACTCTATTATATCTCAATATAGAGCAGCTATGGCCTGAGTTTACTTTTTTATTATTAGGTGGTTTGAATGGAAAAGATTAATATATACACTTGTCACCATAAGCCGAGCGCCTTTCTTGATTCGACGCTCGTGTATCCTATTCACGTTGGGAAGAACAATAGCCTCAACGATATCGGATGTCCAGGTGATAATACAGGTGACAATATTTCCTTTAAAAACCCATTTTATTGTGAGCTCACTGCTCATTATTGGGTTTGGAAAAACGCTAAGCCTGCCGACTTTATCGGTTTTATGCACTATCGCCGTCATTTTAATTTTTCTGATATCCAAAACTACCAAGAGGATAACTGGGGGGTTGTTAATCATGAGAAGATTGATGAAGCTTACCACCAACAGTTTGGCTTGAATGACGAGCAAATCTCGCGGTGTCTTACCGGTGTGGATGTTATTCTCCCGAAAAAATGGAATGTCAGTGCTGCGGGTAGTAAAAACAATTACCAACATTATAAAGTTTCCGATTATTTGCATATAGAAGATTACGATGCTGCGTTAAAGATTCTTGGTGAGCTTTACCCAGAGTACCAGGCTGCGGCCGACAAGTTTAATAATGCATCGGACGGTTATTATACAAATATGTTTGTTATGAAAAAGGACATGTTTGATGAGTATTCCGTATGGTTGTTCTCTATTTTAGATAGACTTGAGTCTGAGCTTAGGTTTAAAAATTATAGTATCCAAGAAAAACGAGTTGTTGGGCACATTTCCGAGCGTCTGCTAAATATTTATATTGAGTATCAGGTCTCTAGACGCAACTTGAAAATAAAAGAATTGCAGCGCACTTTCGTTCAACAGGAAACGTTCACTGCCACGCTAAAGCCAAGTTTTACTGCTAACAATGTGCCGATAGTTATCTGCTTTGATGATAACTATGCGATCAGTGGTGCGGCATTGATTAACTCTATTATCAAGCATGCCAATCCCGAGCTTAATTATGACTTGGTGGTGTTAGAGAACGGCGTTTCACTTGCGAGTAAGAAACGTTTCTTCTCTATGCTCTCGGAACATAAGAATTTTCATCTGCGTTTCTTTGACGTCAATGCGTTCTCAGAGATGAAAAGTGTCTTTACCCGCGCCCACTTCAGTGCGGCGACCTATGCTCGTCTATTTATTCCTAAGCTGTTTGCCCAGTTTGACAAGGTGATCTTTATCGACTCGGATACCGTAGTGGAAAACGATCTATCCGAATTGCTAGATGTGCCGTTAGGCGATAACCTGATCGCGGCGGTCAAAGATATCGTCATGGAAGGTTTTGTGTTGTTTGGCGCAATGTCGCAGTCCAGCGATGGCGTTATGCCGGCGAAAGAATATCTGTCGACCTCATTGGGAATGGCGGATCCGGACGGCTATTTCCAGGCGGGTATCTTAGTCTTTAATATTGAGCAGATGAATCAGGAGAATACGTTCTCCAGGTTGATGGCTGCAATGAAAAGCAAAACCTATTGGTTCCTTGATCAAGATATTATGAATAAAGTTTTCCATGGTCGTGTGCATTATTTGCCGCTGGAGTGGAATGTTTATCATGGCAATGGCAATACTAATGATTTCTTCCCGAATTTGCCTTTTGCGACTTACATGCGTTTTCTCGATGCACGCAGCAAGCCTAAAATGATCCATTTTGCAGGTGAAAACAAACCCTGGAATACGCGTCATGTGGATTTCTTCGATAATTATCATAAGAACATCATACAGACTCCTTGGGCATTGGAAGCTTATGAACGTCTTATAGCTCCTGCCGGTTTCCCTCGGTTGGGTCAGAAGGTAGAACAGAAGCAAGAATTGTTGCAGACTAAGATCAAGCGCGCGCTAATGCCTGTCGTTAATAAGTTAGCGCCAAAGGGCTCTTCGCGTCGTAATCTAATGACGAAGTATTATTACAAGGTCAGACGTGTAATTATCGGATAACTTGATGAAGAATAGTAAGAAAATCTTAATCGTAGGTGCAGGCTTTTCCGGTGCAGTGATCGGGAGAAAATTGGCTGAGCAAGGCCATCAAATTCATATTATCGATCGTCGTACTCATATCGCTGGCAACTGCTACGACGCTCGGGATGAAAAGACGGACGTGATGGTGCATACTTATGGTCCGCATATTTTCCATACCGACAACGAGCAAGTCTGGAACTTTGTGAATCAGTACGCCACAATGATGCCTTATGTTAACCGCGTAAAAGCGACGGTAAACGGCCAGGTTTTCTCGCTGCCGATCAATTTGCACACCATCAACCAATTCTTCAAAAAAACTTGTTCACCAACGGAAGCGAAAGCCTTGATCGCCGAGAAAGGCGATTCCAGTATCACCGATCCGCAATCGTTCGAAGAACAGGCGCTGCGCTTTGTCGGCAAAGAACTGTATGAAGCCTTTTTCAAAGGTTACACCATCAAGCAATGGGGCATGTCCCCGGCACAGTTGCCGGCTTCGGTTCTGAAGCGTCTGCCTATTCGTTTTAATTATGATGATAACTATTTCAATCATAAGTTCCAGGGGATGCCGAAAGACGGTTATACCAAAATGGTGGAAGGTATTCTGGATCACCCGAATATCTCGGTGACGTTGGATACCCAGTTCCAAATGCAGGATCGTGAGGGCTACGATCATGTGTTTTACAGCGGTCCGCTGGATGCGTTCTATGACTTCCAGTTTGGGCGCCTCGGCTACCGTACGCTGGACTTTGAGAAATTCACCGTGGAAGGGGATTATCAAGGCTGTGCGGTGATGAACTATTGTGAACAGTCGGTACCTTATACTCGCATCACCGAGCATAAGTACTTCTCCCCTTGGGAACAGCACGAAGGGTCGGTTTGCTATAAAGAGTACAGCCGCGCTTGCGAAGAAAATGATATCCCTTATTACCCGATTCGTCAGGTCGGTGAAATGGCATTATTGGAAAAATACGTCGATTTGGCCGAAAAAGAACATGACATTACCTTCATTGGCCGCCTGGGTACGTATCGCTACCTGGATATGGACGTGACCATTGCCGAAGCACTGAAAACGGCTGAAACCTACCTGGCCAGTCTGGAGCAAGAAAACGCTATGCCAGTATTCACGGTCAGCATCAGATGAGATGTTCGGCGTTAATTGTTACATTCAATCGCCTGGAAAAATTGAAACAGTGTTGGGCGGCAACCTCTGCGTTGCCGTTTGATGACATTGTCATTGTCGATAACGCGTCGACCGACGAAACGCAGTCGTGGCTAAACAGTATCGAAGATAACCGTTTGCACGCCATACGCGCTGCGCAAAACGACGGCGGCGCAGGCGGGTTCAGGCTCGGAAGTGAATATATTGTGAGTAAGATAGACACCGACTGGGTGTTTATGTTCGATGATGACGCTTATCCCGATCGCACATTGTTGACACGTTTCGCTGAATTGGCGCAACGGTTCGACTATGAGGCCTACTGTTGCCGAGTCCTGGATAGACAAGGGACGTTATGCAAAATGAACGTACCTTTCAGCAAGATGCCTACGTCGTTGGTAAACACGTTGGGTTATATTGCCAGACCCGAACGTTACATCCCCGCAGAGTTTAAGCCTGCGGATGTCGTGACTTTCTCATTTGTTGGTGCAATAATACGCAAAGACGTTTTAGCCGCTAACATTGAGTACATTTGGCCAGAACTTTTTATTTATTATGATGATCTTTACTTCTCTTACAGGTTGAGTCAACAAGGGTATCGGTTCCGGTACTCACCAGAGTTGGTATTTCTGCACGATGTGCCTGCTAGCCAGGGGGGGATAAACCCGTCCTGGAAAGTCTACTATCTGGTCAGAAACCTGCTCCTCTCAAGGATGCTTTTCAAAAAACATGAAAGACCTTACTCACTCGGAGCTATCGTGTTACGTATTGCAAAATATTTACTTTCTTTTACCTCTCAAGGCAAAAAAGGTGAATATATTAAATACGTAGTGCGCGGTATTGTTGACGGTATATCACGTAAAAATGGTAAACAACATTAGCCGGTAAGAGTTAAATGAAAAAGATTTGTTATTTTATCAACTCAGATTGGTACTTTGAACTGCATTGGGTTGAAAGAGCGCTGGCGGCTCAGGCTGCTGGCTATGAAATCCACGTTGTTAGCCACTTTGTGGGAGACGACATTCAGCAAAAGTTGGCAGATAAAGGTTTTATCTGCCACGATTCATCAGTATCTGAGCTGTCCATCAACCCGTTCAACTTCTTTGGTTCATTGGCCAAGGTATGGTCGTTGCTCAAAAAAATTGACCCAGACGTACTGCATTGCATCACTATCAAACCTTGTTTGATGGGGGGGTTCTTTGCGCGTTTTTACAACAAACCGATTATTCTGGGCTTTGTCGGGCTTGGGCGTGTCTTTATGGAAGACAAATTGTCAATGAACGTCATTCGTTATCTGACGTTACATTCGTACAATCATATCTTTAAGAACAAAAAATGCTTGCTGGCCTTTGAGCACGAACACGACCGCGATCGACTTCTTGCGCTGACTGAAGCGAAAAAAAGCCAAACGGTTGTTATCGATGGTGCCGGCATTAACCCCGATATTTATCACTACTCGCTAGAAATCAACCGCGAAAAACCGGTCGTCTTGTTCGCCAGCCGATTGCTCTGGAGCAAAGGATTGGGCGATCTGGTCGAGGTGAAAAAGCGCTTGGCGCAGAAAGGCGTGGATTTTGTGTTGAATGTGGCGGGAATTTCCATTGTTGACGATCCGGATGCGATTCCGCTGTCGCAAATAGAAGAATGGCACCAGCAGGGGCTCATCAATTGGTTGGGTCGTTGCAGCGACGTTTACAGCCTGATTGAGGCCTCTAACGTTGTCGCTCTGCCTTCTACGTATTCAGAAGGCATTCCGCGTATTTTGCTGGAAGCGTCTTCGGTTGGGCGTGCTTGCATCGCTTATGACGTGGGTGGTTGCCAAAGTCTGATTATTGATGAGTACACCGGCAGCCTGGTGGAGATGCGCAATATCGAGGTTCTGGCAGAGAAGTTGGAGCAGTTGCTTACCAGTCCAAGCAAGCGCGTTGAGATGGGCGTGCGCAGCCGTGAGCGTATCGAGAACAAGTTTGCGTCGTCGTTGGTGATTGACGATACTTTGAAGCTTTATCAACGTGCGATTGCAACCAGAAGTTATTAACTTCAGGAGCGCCGTAGTGACTTTTTTTACGAAACTGTGGACGAAAAAATGTAATGAGGATGTTCCTGTTTCGGCAGTGAAAGTGTTCTATTTGGTTTCCGCTGCAGGTATGCCCAATTTTGGCGATGATATGCTGACGCGATTTTGGGTAACGGAATTACAGCGGCGCTTCCCCGGCTGCACCATTTATCTGGATGCCGTTGACGCCGTCGTTGCCTCAGGATTGTTTCCCGGTGTGCGATGCGTGGATTATTTATGGCGGCTGGTGCAAGCGTTGGGCGATGATGGCTCCCTGGAAGAAAAGCTTGCCGATCCTTACACGCTACCGTTGCGTGAACGTTTGATGTCCAAGGCGTTTGCCTCCACCACCAGCATTCATCTACTGGGTGGGGGCTATATCAATGAGCTCTGGGGCGCCAACTCACGGCTAATTGAAGTGGCGGCATATTTTGCCAAAAAATACCAGCTCGCGTGTTATGCAACCGGACTGGGGTTGCAACCGCTCTCTCCTGAAAAGGCCGGGCAACTTGTTCCTTACATTCGCCAGTTTGACCGGTTTGATGTCAGAGATAGGGCGAGTTACGAGGTTTTAGCGCCATTTGAGCTACCACAACTCGGTTTTACAGGTGACGATTATTTTGCTTTTTCGTCCTATTCTGTAGGGCACCTTGTAGAGCGTGAGCCGTTTACTTTACATCTGTGCATTCATACCGAGCTGTCGGAAGATGATGTTCTTACTGGGAAATTATTGGGCTTACTAGGACAAGCGACAATGATATTCCTGGAAAAACATCCGAATGCGAAGATTAAATTTTATGAATTTCGGCCGGGCTCGGATGGAATTTTCTTCCGGCAAGTTCTCGAGCTTTTTCCCCTGGCCGAGTTGGTGCCGTTTGAGCAGGTTTGGCAAGATGGATTGACTTTCGCGCCGCATGATTTTTGTATCAGTTCGCGTTTCCATTTTCAGGTTATCGCAGCCAGTCTTGGTCTTCCTGGGATCGCACTTTCGTGGTCTGATTACTACGACAACAAGTTCACCAGCCTGCAACGAATGTCAAATTGGCCAATGATTCGACCGGATATCAGTCTGGTGGAGTTACGGGCTTTTTTACTGTTTGCGCATGGAGACAGGCAAAAGGAACTGGAGCAGGTCCAACAGTCCAAACAGCTGTTATTGAGGCAGTTGTACAATTTTTAACGTTTTATAATCTGTTGCAAAGCCTATCGCACCAATCACTACCCACCCGGCTCAATCCTGAGTTAACATGTGTGCCACATCACAAAACCTGCTGGCCGACGTTGCCAGCAGGGTCATCCTCAGACAGGAGTTCCTAAATGTCCAAGCAACAAATCGGCGTTGTCGGCATGGCGGTAATGGGCCGCAACCTCGCGCTGAACATCGAGAGCCGTGGTTACACCGTTTCCATTTTCAACCGTTCTGGCGACAAGACTGACGAAGTAATCGCTGAGAATCCGGGCAAAAACCTGGCGCCGTATTACACCGTTGAAGAGTTTGTTGAATCGCTGGAAAAACCACGCCGCATCCTGCTGATGGTGAAAGCGGGCGAAGCGACGGATAAAACCATTGCCTCGCTGACTCCGCATCTGGACAAGGGCGATATCCTGATCGATGGCGGTAACACCTACTATCAGGACACCATCCGTCGTAACCGCGAACTGTCCGACCAGGGCTTCAATTTCATCGGCACCGGCGTTTCCGGCGGTGAAGAGGGCGCGCTGAAAGGGCCTTCCATCATGCCTGGCGGCCAGAAAGAAGCTTACGAGCTGGTAGCGCCGATCCTGGAGAAAATCGCTGCGGTTGCGGAAGGCGAGCCTTGCGTGACTTATATCGGCGCTGACGGTGCTGGCCACTATGTGAAGATGGTGCACAACGGCATCGAATACGGCGACATGCAGCTGATTGCCGAAGCCTATTCTCTGCTGAAGCAGGCGCTGAACCTGAGCAACGAGCAACTGGCCGAAACCTTCGCCGAGTGGAACAAGGGTGAGCTGAACAGCTACCTGATCGACATCACCAAAGACATCTTCACCAAGAAAGACGAAGAGGGTAAATACCTGGTCGATGTGATCCTGGACGAAGCCGCCAACAAAGGCACCGGCAAGTGGACCAGCCAGAGCTCGCTGGATCTGGGCGAACCGCTGTCGCTGATCACCGAATCGGTGTTCGCACGCTACCTGTCCTCGCTGAAAGATCAGCGCGTTGCCGCGTCTAAAGTGCTGACCGGGCCGAAAGTGGCACCGTTCACCGGCGACAAAGCCGAGTTCATCGAGAAAGTGCGTCGCGCGCTGTATCTGGGCAAGATCGTATCCTACGCGCAGGGCTTCTCTCAGCTGAAAGCCGCGTCCAAAGAAAATAACTGGGATCTGCACTACGGCGAAATCGCCAAGATCTTCCGCGCCGGCTGTATCATCCGTGCCCAGTTCCTGCAGAAGATCACCGACGCTTACGCAGCGGATGCCGATATCGCCAACCTGCTGCTGGCGCCATACTTCAAGCAAATCGCCGACGAGTACCAGCAGGCGCTGCGTGACGTGGTGGCCTATGCCGTGCAGAACGGTATCCCTACGCCAACCTTCTCCGCCGCGATCGCTTACTACGACAGCTACCGTTCAGCGGTGCTGCCGGCTAACCTGATCCAGGCGCAGCGCGACTATTTCGGCGCGCACACCTACAAACGCATCGACAAGGAAGGCGTGTTCCATACCGAATGGATGGAATAATTTATTTCTTGATGATAAGAACCGCCAGGCTAATACCTGGCGGTTTTTTTATATTGGAGATTTACTTGATAAAATAGGTATTTGGAAAGTAATTCATTAAGGAGTGATCATAGACAGCCTCATTTTTGTAATATGAGTTAGGATAAAAATTAACCTCCATGCCTAATAGCGATCCTAAAATCGCGACATGTAACCTGTCTGTATTAACCGCTTTATAATCTTGTAAAAAACTGATAAGTGAACGGGTTGAGTTTCGTGCGAGATTAACATTGTCCCAATAGTCACCATTCCACGTTAGAGATATGTCATGGTTATTTTCATGATGTAGTTTAGTCAAGGACTCTGAATCAGTGCGATAACAAGATGCTACTTCCTTAGTTGGTGTTACATCATTGATATATTTATCTTTATCGAGATAAAATGCCATGTCCTGTGTTAGGATGATTGACTCGTCTGGAATATAACCTAATTTTAATAAACGTTCATACGAGGTTTTCTCTCGACAACAGACAAAGAGTTTTTTTATATTTTCCTTGAAAAATTGAGTGTAGCCGAAAATGGTTGAAGGGAATATAATGACTTTGGCAAAGTTTGAGATATTTTTCTGTATGAAGTCACGACCTTCAGCGTAATAGTTCTCAATTAAATTTCCGCCACCACCAAAAAGCAGGACGTGAGTTTCTGGACTATACTCTTCCGAGGATCTGAATGGAGAGTAATCAAATCCATTGGCCTCCAAATAATCATATGTTGCTGCGGCGATAACGCCATCGCCTGCATTTCCTGGATTGGCTTTATAGACAAAATGATAGCTTTTACAAAGTTCTCGCAACATTGAGGTAAACTGATTTTCATTCTTATGGGACATTTTTGACCTCATGAATTCAAATGATGGATAAGCAGAAAACAGGCATCTACTCAAGTATCTTGTCACAGTACAGAAAGAGCTGTTGTTCGACAAGACGGTCGTAGTGTAAAGATTGTGATAACAATAATCAACGCAAGTTATTAGAACGATTCGAAGGATATGTTTGTATGAAAAAAGTTCTTATAGTTACTCCTGATATCGAAGGCCCGATCCGAAACGGAGGAATTGGAACGGCTTTTACCTCTTTGGCTGTAAACATGGCAAAGTCAGGCTTCGCTGTCGAGGTTCTTTATACCTGTGGCGATTACTCCGAATCTGGTGAGCGAAAAATCGAACATTGGATTGAGGTATATAAAGATCATGGTGTTAATCTGAAGGTGCTTCCTGCACTAACAGATATAAATATCGATGCTCCTTATTTCCGAAGAAAAAGCTACGCAGTTTATGAATGGATGAAGGAAAGTGAAAGGGCGCCTTATGATATTGTCATTGCTTGTGAATGGCAGGCGGATCTTTATTACTCGCTTCTTGCAAAAGGGCAAGGACTATTCTTTGCGGATACCAAGTTCATTGTAAACACGCATAGCTCTACTCTCTGGGCTGATGAAGGAAATTATCAACTTCCGTACGACCAAAACCACATGGAGCTTTATTTCATGGAGCAGAAGGTCGTCGAGATGGCTGATGAGGTTATTAGCCCTTCACAATACTTGCTAGATTGGATGCGTGATAAAAATTGGATTTTGCCTGCGGCAAGTCATGTTATTCTTAACTGCGAACCCTTCTCAATCAATCCAGTTGATGATGCAATACTTCCAAAGCGCTCTAAAAAAATAGCTAACGGTATTGAACTTGTTTTCTTCGGTCGCTTAGAAACCAGAAAAGGATTAGATATTTTTCTACGGGCCTTGCATAACCTGAAAAAAGACGAGCTAGTCAAAATTTCGGCAGTTACGTTTATGGGGAAAGCAGTAGTTGCGGAAGGTTTTAACTCCATTGAACATATAAGAACGAAAACGGATTCGCTCGATGTCGAAGTTAATATTATTACCGACTATGATCGTACACAAGCTGATGCTTATATCAAAGGAGAGAATACACTCGTTGTTATTCCTTCTTTAGTTGAGAACTCGCCTTATACTGTCTACGAAAGTTTGATCGGTGATGTTAACTTTATAGCCTCTTCGGTTGGTGGCATAAAAGAACTGATTCCCGTAGAGAACCATCCTGAGATTATATTTGAACCAACACCTAGTTCATTGTATCAAAAAATTACGTTGCGGCTCGACAATCTTCATGTTAAATCGCAGTTGGTTCAAAACGTTGATGAAATTAAAACACGTTGGATTGAGGCGCTTAGCGAATCTTTTGAACCTACTCGCTTGCAGGCTGACGCAAATTTAGAACCGTTGGTGAGCGTTTGCTTGGTTCACCATGATCGAAGCCATTTGCTGCAACAGGCTATCGCCTCGCTAAAAACGCAAACCTATTCCAACTTTGAGGTCATTCTCGTTGACGATGGAAGTGTCAAGGATGAGTCCCGCCGTTATCTAGATCTTCTAAATAAAGAGTTCTCTGAGAAAGGCTGGAAGATTATAAAGAGTTCTAATAATTATTTAGGCGCTGCTCGTAACTTAGCTGCAAAGCACGCATCTGGTGAATTTTTGATCTTCATGGATGACGACAATGTTGCTAAACCGCATGAGATTGAAACATTCGTGCGTGCGGCGGTTTACTCCGGCAGTGATCTTTTGACAACACCGAGTGATTTGATTTATGGGGATGAGTTCCCATCGCCGTTCCGTAAAATGAAGGATTGTTGGTTACCCTTAGGTGCAGATCTGAACGTCGCCAGCTTTGCTAACTGTTTCGGTGATGCTAATGCAATGATCAGAAAAAGTGTTTTTGACAGCGTTGGCGGTTTTACTGAAGACTATGGTATTGGGCACGAAGATTGGGAGTTCTTCTGTCGTGTCGCTTTGGCTGGATACAAGATGCAGTTGGTGCCTGAAGCTTTATTCTGGTACCGAGTTGCTAATACAGGTATGTTAATTAGTGGAAATAAAGGAAAGAATAACTTCCGCAGCTATCGTCCATTTATGTCTCCTGATAATCGAATTCAGTACACTATGGGATTGATCCCATCTTATATCGATAGGATTCATCGGCTGGAACGCGATCTGGCATTCTATCGTAATAACCCTAATGTTAACGGATCCGCTGAGGTTGGTATAATCAACGAAAAACTTGATTACCTTATTTCTCAGCAGCGTGATGGTTGGGCACATGACCGATTCAATGCATTGTATGCAGCGGTAAATAAACGAGGTTTCTTCTATCGTGTCACAAGGAAAGTATTTAATACTCTTCGTGGCCGCTAATAAATAAAGCGCCGCAATATGCGGCGCTTCTACAATAATTAGAGTTTATTTGTTACATTGTTGATGATTTTATCCCAGCCTTCAACTGAAATATTGTCGGCTTGGCTATAATCTGCAAAGCGATCGATGTAAGAAATTAATATGTTTTCATTATAATGTTCAACCAAGCCAAGCTTGTTTTTATCATCGTTTTGGAAGACCACTAATATCTTGGCTTTGCCAGATTGATTGAGTTTGTTTGCTAATTTTTCAATGACAGTCATATCAATTTGATTGTTGTTCTTTTTGATAACGAAAACTCTGTTGCCTTCTTTCAGTGCATTATTGAATTTGTTAACAAGATAATCGATTTTTTCCTTCTCTGTCAGGTATTTTTCCTTTCTTGTATCCTCATCATCTTCAAACTCCCAGTGTTCACCAACCTGCTGACTAAAGAGCTCAGTGTGGAATATAACACCATTTGATCTATCAACCAGCATATTTCTCCAGGTAGGCTGCAGATTATGGTACTGATAGAATTCGTTAAAATCACTGGAAATGAGATTGAGAAGATCCTGGTGATCCTTGATGAGCGACCAACGGAATAAACTGCCGCTTTCGATGCCTTTTTTACGCAAATAGAAACCAAACTCGCAATTATCACCCATGCTTTCGAAGCATGAAAGTTTATCACTTCCCATAGCTGCCAATCCTAAATTGTTGTAGGCCTAATCTAATTCTAAACCAAAAATAATTTGATGAAGCAAGAGATTTTTAAAATGTGAGGCATCGGTGAAAATTTGATGGTGCGTATAAGGGCAGAACCCAACAAAAGTCGAGCCCTGCCAGTGGTGGTTATTTCTGATGCCGCTCGCGCAGCCGGCCGATCACCGCGCTCAGATCCAAATCCTGGTCCTGCAGCAGCACCAGCAGGTGATAGATCAGATCCGAGGCCTCGTTGGTCAGCTCTTCGCGATCGTTGACCGTGGCGGCCAGCGCGGTTTCCACGCCTTCTTCCCCGACCTTCTGCGCGATGCGTTTGGTGCCGCTGGCGTACAGGCTGGCGGTGTATGAGCTGTCCGGGCTGGCATGCTTGCGCTCCGCCAACAGCTGTTCCAGCTGATAGAGGAACGTCCAGTCGCTGGCGGCCGGATGGAAGCAGCTGCTGTTGCCCAGGTGGCAGGTCGGGCCGATCGGGTTGGCCAATACCAGCAGCGTGTCGTTATCGCAGTCCGGCGTGATGCTGACCACCTTGAGGAAGTGGCCGGAACTTTCGCCTTTGGTCCACAGGCGCTGCTTGGTGCGCGAAAAGAAGGTGACATTGCCGCTCTGCTCGGTGGTCGCCAGCGCTTCCGGCGTCATGTAACCCAGCATCAGCACTTCGCCGGAAACGGCGTGTTGCACGATGGCCGGCATCAGGCCGTCGGTTTTCTCCCAGTCCAGCTGGTTTCTCTGTTGTTCTGTCAGCACACGCGAATCTCCACGCCTTGTTCGACCAGGAACCTTTTCAGTTCGCCGATATTGATGATTTGTTTGTGGAACACCGATGCCGCCAGCGCGCCGTCGACGTCCGCATCGCGGAACGCTTCCAGGAAGTGCTCCATCGTGCCCGCACCGCCGGAGGCGATCAGCGGCACTTTGCAGACCTCGCGCACTCGGCGCAGCTGCTGCAGATCGTAACCGTTGCGCACGCCGTCCTGGTTCATCATGTTCAGCACGATCTCACCGGCGCCGCGGCGCTGCACTTCCTGCACCCAGTCGAGGGTTTCCCACTGGGTGACGCGGGTGCGGCTCTCGTCGCCGGTATATTGATTGACGTGGTATTTGCCGGTTTCACTGTCGAACCAGGTATCGATGCCCACCACGATGCACTGCACGCCAAAGCGATCCGCCAGGCGGCTAATCAGATCGGGATCGGCCAGCGCCGGTGAGTTGATGGAGATTTTGTCGGCGCCGAAAGACAGGATCTGGCTGGCGTCCTCGGCGCTTTTAATGCCGCCGGCGACGCAGAACGGAATATCAATCACCTCCGCCACGCGCGACACCCAGCTTTTGTCCACCACCCGGCCGTCGCTCGAGGCGGTGATATCGTAAAACACCAGCTCGTCCGCGCCTTCTTGCGCATAGCGCTGCGCCAGCGGCACGATGTCGCCGATGATTTCGTGGTTGCGGAACTGCACGCCTTTCACCACTTGCCCGTCTTTAACATCCAGACACGGGATTATCCGTTTTGCCAGCATGCAATCGCCTCCTCAACGCTAAATTTACCTTCCAGCAGGGCGCGCCCGACGATCACGCCGGCAACGCCGCTGCCGCGCAACTGGGCGATGTCGTCCAGATTGCCGATGCCGCCTGAGGCCTGGAAGGCCACCTGCGGATAACGGCGGCTGATCGCCTGATACAGCGCCACGTTGGAACCGGCCAGCGTGCCGTCGCGCGAAATGTCGGTGCACAGCACGTGTTTCAGCCCGTAGGGCAGGAACTGCTCTACCACCTGTTCAAGCGTGGCGTCGGAATCCTCCTGCCAGCCGCTGATGGCCACGCGCTTCACGCCCTGCGCGTCGATGCGCACATCCAACGCCAGTACCAGCGCGTCGGCGCCATAGCGTTCGAACCAGCTTTGCACCAACTGCGGTTGTTTCACCGCGGTGGAGCCGATCACCACGCGCGTGGCGCCGGCCTCCAGCAGGGCGCTGACGTCTTGCTCGTTGCGGATGCCGCCGCCGACCTGCACCGGCACGTTAACCCCCGCCAACAGCTTGCGCAGCAGCGGGATCTGGCGCGCGGCCGGATCTTTGGCGCCGGTCAGATCGACCAGGTGCAGCACCTGGGCGCCCTGTTGTTGATAGTCCTGCAGGCGCAGCAGCGGATCGTTGCCGTAGTCGCGCTGTTGGCCGTAATCGCCCTGATGCAAACGCACCACGTTGCCGTCGATCAAATCCAAAGCCGGAATAATCATGCTGCCTACATCTCCAGAAAGTTTTTCAACAGTTGCGCGCCGGCCGCTCCAGAACGTTCTGGATGAAACTGTACGCCGAAGAAGTTGTCTTTTTGCACGGCGGCGGTGAAGGGCTCGCCGTAATTCGCCTGAGCGATGGTGCTGGGGCATATCGGCATCGCATAGCTGTGAACGAAATAGAAGTAGGCGCCGTCATCGATGCCGCGGAACAGATGGTGGCCCGCCTGCGCGGATACCTGGTTCCAACCCATGTGCGGCAGCGGCAGGCCGAAGTCGGTCATCTGCTTTACCGGCGTATCGATGAGGCCGAGCGTCGTTATGCCGCCGTTCTCTTCGCTGCTGGCCGCCAGCAGCTGCATACCGAGGCAGATGCCCAGCACCGGCTGAGTGCAGGCCCTGATAAGTTCGATCAGATCGCGTTCGCGCAGCTGATCCATCGCCGCCTGCGCGGTGCCGACGCCCGGCAGGAACAGCTTGTCGGCGCGCAGCACGATCTCCGGATCGCGGCTCACTTCCGGCTGATAGCCCAGGCGCCGCACCGCATAGGTGACGGAGGCCAGGTTGGCGCAGCCGGTATCCAAAATCACCACGTTCATCACAGCACTCCTTTCGAGCTCGGCAGGGTATTGCCCTCGACGCGGATCGCCTGGCGCAGCGTGCGGCCAAACACTTTGAACAGGCTTTCGACCCGGTGGTGGTCGTTTTTGCCTTTGGTCTTCAGGTGCAGCGTGCAACCCATGGTGTAGGAGAGCGAGCGGAAGAAGTGCTCGACCATTTCGGTGCTGAGATCGCCGACGCGCTGATAGTTGAACTCGGCCTTGTACTCCAGGTGCGGGCGGCCGGAGATATCCAGCGCGCAGCGCGCCAGACACTCGTCCATCGGCAGCACGAAGCCGAAGCGGGCGATGCCGCGCTTGTCGCCCAGCGCCTTGTTCAACGCTTCGCCCAGCGCCAGGCCGGTGTCCTCTACGGTGTGGTGATCGTCGATATACAGGTCGCCTTTGACGTCGATCTCCATGCGGAAGCCGCCGTGGGTGGCGATCTGATCCAGCATGTGGTCGAAGAAGCCGACGCCGGTTTTGATTTTGCTGCCGCCTTCGCGATCCAGCCAGACGTTGACATCGATCTGCGTCTCTTTGGTCACGCGGTTAACCCGCGCATGACGGTCGCGCAGGGTCAGCTGGCGCACGATCTCTTTCCAGCCCAGCACGCCGCGCTGGTAGCGCAGCCCCTGAATGCCCATGTTTTCCGCCAGCTGCACGTCGGTCGGCCGATCGCCGATCACGTAGCTGTGGGCGGTATCGAGCACGCCGGGTTCGAGATAACCCTTCACCAGCGCGGTCTTCGGCTTGCGGCAGTCGCAGTTGTCCGCCGGCAGGTGCGGGCAGATCAACACATCGGCGAACTGAATGCCCTGCGAGCTAAGGATCTGCATCATCAGGTTGTGCGGCGGATCGAAGGTTTCCTGCGGGAAACTGGCGGTGCCGAGCCCATCCTGATTGGTGATCATCACCAGCTGATACCCCGCCTGTTGCAGCGCCAGCAGGGAAGGGATCACGTCCGGCTCAAGCGCCAGCTTGTCCAGGCGGTCAACCTGGAAATCTTCCGGTGGCTCGGCGATCAGCGTGCCGTCACGATCGATAAAGAGGATTTTTTGGCTCACATTGGCTCCTGGCGAGTCTGGTTGGCGCCGGGCAGGGCGGACAAGGCGTCCACCACGCGTTGACATTCGTCGCGGGTGCCTATGGTGATGCGCAGGCAGCCGGACAACCCGGGCTGTTTGTTTTGGTCTCGTAAGATGATGCCCTGATCCCACAAGCTTTTAAACACATTACTTGAGGCGGTGAAGCGGGCCAGCAGGTAATTGCTGTCGCTGGCGAAAACCTGCTCGACGCAGGCGCATTTTTCCAGCTGTTGCTGCAGCCAGCTGCGGGTGGCGGCGATGTCGGTGACGCGCTGGCGCATGGTGCGGATGCCTTCGGCGCTCAGCGCCTGCGCGGCGATATCCGCCACCGGCGTCGAGAGCGGGTAAGGCGCGATCACCTTCAGCAGCAGGGCGATCAGATCTTCGTTGGCGAGCGTAAAGCCGCAGCGCAGGCCGGCCAGCGCAAAGGCCTTCGACAGCGTACGCAGAATAGCCAGGTGCGGGTAGTCGCTCAGCCACCCGGCCACCGAGGCCTGCGGGCAAAACTCGATATAGGCTTCGTCCACCGCGACGATCGCTCTGCCTTTGGCCATCTCCAGCAGGCTGCGCAGAGAGTCCGGGTCAATCAGGTTACCGGTCGGGTTGTTCGGGCTGCAGACGTAGATCAGTTTCACGTTGTCCAGGCTGTCCGCGATGGCCGGCAGATCCAACTGCCAGTCCTCTTTGGCGGCAACGGTGCGGCGCTCCACGCCAAAGGTTTCGGCGCTGACGGCGTACATGCCGTAGGTCGGCGGGCAGAACAGAATGGCGTCTTTGCCCGGCTCGCAGAAGGCGCGGATCAGCAGCTCGATGCCTTCATCGGCGCCGCGGCTGACCAGCACCTGCTCTTTCTTGACCCCGGCATAGGCGGCGTAGCGTTCGATCACCTGCGCCGGCTGGCACTCCGGATAGCGGTTGAAGGTTTGCGCAGTCAGCTGGAATTCCGGGGCGATCGGGTATTCGTTGGCGTTCAGCCATACGTCGCCCTTGCCGCCGAGGCGGCGCGCCGATTGATAAGGGGTCAGCTCGCGAACGTTGGCGCGCGCCAGTTTTTCGATGCTCATGCTTGCTCCTTCAGGGCGGCGACGCGCAGGGTCACGGCGTTCTTGTGGGCGATCAGCTGCTCGGCGGCAGCCAGCGTCTCGATGGTGGCAGCCAGGTTGCTGAAGCCCTGCGGCGTCAGCTCTTGCACCGTCATGCGTTTTTGGAAATCGGCCAGACCAAGGCTTGAGCAGGTGGCGGTGTAGCCGTAGGTCGGCAGCACGTGGTTGGTGCCGGAGGCGTAATCGCCGGCGGACTCCGGCGACCAGTCGCCGAGGAACACCGAACCGGCGCTGGTGATGCCGTCCACCAGATCGCGCGCATTGCGGGTCTGAATGATCAGGTGCTCCGGGCCGTAACGGTTGCTGATGGCCACGCACTCCGGCAGATCGCGCGCCACGATCAGGCGGCTGCTCGCCAGCGCTTGGCGGGCGGTGTCGGCGCGCGGCAGTTCGGCCAGCTGGCTTTCCACCGCTTCGGCCACCGCCTGCGCCATCGCCGCGTCCGGCGTCAGCAGGATCACCTGCGAATCCGGGCCGTGCTCGGCCTGCGACAGCAGATCGGAAGCGACAAATGCCGGGGTGGCGCCGGCGTCGGCGATCACCAGCACTTCCGAAGGACCGGCCGGCATATCGATGGCCGCGCCGTCAAGGCGCTGGCTGACCTGCCGCTTGGCTTCGGTCACGAAGGCGTTGCCCGGCCCGAAGATCTTCGCCACGCGCGGCACGCTTTCGGTGCCGAACGCCAGGGCGGCGATCGCCTGCGCGCCCCCGACCTGAAACACTTCCTGCACGCCGCACAGCTGCGCCGCATACAGGATCTCATCGGCGATCGGCGGCGGCGAGCACAGCACTACCCGGCGGCAGCCGGCGATGCGCGCCGGCGTCGCCAGCATCAGCACGGTGGAGAACAGCGGCGCCGATCCGCCGGGAATATACAGTCCCACCGAGTCGATTGGGCGGGTCACCTGCTGGCAGCGCACGCCCGGTTGCGTTTCGACGTCCACCGGCGGCAGTCGCTGCGCGTTGTGGAAGGTTTCCACGTTGGCGACGGCCACCGCCATCGCCTGTTTGATGTCGTCGCCCAACCGCGCGGCGGCGGCGGCGATCTGCTCGGCGCTGACGCGCAGCGTCGAGACTTCCGCCTTGTCGAAACGGGCGCTGTAGTCGCGCAACGCCCGATCGCCGTTGGCCTTCACGTTGTCGAGGATCTCGTTGACCGTGCGGGTGATGCTGTCGGAAGCGGCGATCGCCGGACGCATCAGCAGCTCGGCCTGGCGTTCGGCGCTGCACGTCGCCCAATCGATCGGCGTGTTGAAGGTCGACATGGCGTTACTCCATCATCTTTTCAATCGGCAGCACCAGAATCGAGCTGGCGCCGAGCGCTTTCAGTTTTTCCATGGTTTCCCAGAACAGGGTTTCGCTGCTGACCATGTGCATCGCCACGCGGTTCTGCGCGCCGGCCAGCGGCAGAATGGTCGGGCGTTCGGCGCCCGGCAGCAGCGCGACGATCTCGTCCAGTTTCTCGCTCGGCGCGTGCAGCATGATGTATTTGGATTCGCGCGCCTGGATCACGCCCTGAATGCGGGTCATCAGGCGGTCAATCAGCTGCTGTTTGGCTTCAGGCATTTCGCCGTCGCGCTGGATCAGGCAAGCTTTGGAGCGGTAGATCACCTCCACTTCGCGCAGGCCGTTGGCCTCCAGCGTGGCGCCGGTAGAGACCAGATCGCAGATGGCGTCGGCCAGGCCGGCGCGCGGCGCCACTTCCACCGAGCCGTTCAGCAGGCAAGATTTGAAGCGCACGCCCTGTTTGTCGAGGTATTGCTTCAGCAGGTGCGGGTAAGAGGTGGCGATGCGGGCGTCCTGCAGGCTTTGCGGGCCGGCGTATTCGGCGTCGAGCGGGGTGGCCAGCGACAGGCGGCAGCCGCCGAAATCGAGGCGGCGCAGGGTGAAGTAGCGCGGGTCTTCACCCTGGGCGCGGCGGCTGAGCAGCTCTTCTTCCAGCACGTTCTCGCCGATGATGCCGAGATCGACCACGCCGTCCATCACCAGACCCGGAATGTCGTCGTCGCGCACGCGCAGGATATCGATCGGCATGTTTTCGGCGAAGGCGATCAGACGCTGCTGCTGCAGGTTAATCTTGATGCCGCAGCGCGCCAGCAATTCCTGGGATTCATCGCTCAGGCGGCCCGACTTCTGCATTGCGATCCGTAAACGTGTCTTGTCCAGCATGGTAACCTCTGTTTAATCTGTAATTTTATGAATTTATTGTAAAAACTATTCTTTCTGTCTGTCCGGAGCCAAAAAAAAACCCTCGGAAGAAATCTTCCGAGGGCTCTCTCTTGCGTTCTGCGCGCCACTGGAAGATTAACAAACCGTCTTCCAGCACACATCGCCTGAAAGACTAGTCAGGGTGATGGTGATGATGGTGGTTGAACTGAACGCGTGTCATGGTGTTTTCTCTCAGCAAAAGTCGGTAAAAAACCGTATGGCAATTAAGCTAAACTATCCGCTGTCCGCCGTGCAACTCTTTTTTATCGTCATAAATTTAATTTATTGAAACAGGTTGAGTTATTAGCCACACACGGCTTTACCTAACCTTAAGCCGGTCAGATTGTATCGCCGCGCGCAGTGGCGTAGCCTTAGGGGCAGGGCGCTGCGATCTTCAGGAGAGGAAGAGGATGAAAAAGGTAGCCATTATTGGTCTGGGTTGGTTGGGCATGCCGCTGGCGTTGTCGCTGATGGGCCGCGGGTACGACGTGGTCGGCAGCAAAACCACGCCGGACGGCGTCGAGGCCGCGCGGATGAGCGGCATCGAATGTTATCAGTTGGAGCTGACGCCGGAATTGATCTGCGACCCGGACGATCTGGCGTCGCTGCTGCGCGTGGATGCGTTGGTGGTCACGCTGCCCGCGCGCCGCACCGTCGAAGGCAGCGAGAACTATTTCAATGCGGTGCGCATGCTGGTGGACAGCGCAATGGCTTTCGGCGTGCCGCGGGTGATCTTCACCAGTTCCACTTCGGTGTATGGCGAAACCGCCGGCACGCTGCGCGAAGAGTCGCCGCTGCGGCCGGTCTCGCCGTCCGGCCGGGTATTGGCCGAGCTGGAGCGCTGGCTGCACGAGCTGCCGAATACCTCGGTGGACATTCTGCGCCTGGCGGGGCTGGTGGGCGCCGATCGCCACCCTGGCCGCTTCCTGGCGGGAAAGCTCGATGTGAAGGGGGGCTCGCAGGGGGTGAATCTGGTGCACCAGGACGACGTCATCGCCGCCATCCAACTGCTGCTCAAGCTGCCGAAGGGCGGCCACGTGTACAACCTGTGCGCGCCGCGTCATCCGGCCAAGCGCGATTTCTATCCGGCCCTGGCCGAGCAGCTGCACCTGGAGCCGCCGCAGTTTGCCGACGAAGCGGAACAGGATGAGCGGCTGGTGGACGGCAACCGCATCTGCAACGAGCTGGGTTTTGAATACCAGTATCCCGATCCGGCGCGCATGCCGGTCAGTTAACGTCCGTCAGGCCCCGCGCATGCGGGGCTTTTTTTCGCCGGCGCGCGCCAAATCCTCCAGCAGCGCGTTCAACGCCTCGTCGGGTTGGACGGGGCGGCTGACCAGGCTGAGCGTGGCGCGGTAAGAGAGCGCTGCGCCGCCCAACTGCCGCAGCAGCCCTTGCTCCACCCAGCGCGCCGCATAGTGGGTGGGCAGATAACCGAGACAGGTGCCGCTCAGCACCAGATGGGCGACGCTCTCCATGTGGTGGGCCACCGCGGCCAGATGCGGCGGGGCTATCGGGCACAGCTGCTGCGCCAGCAGGTAGCCGCGCTTGACCCAGCGCGCGTTTTCAATCTGCTCGCGCTCGGGTTCTTCCACCGCGAACAGCGGGTGATCCTCACTGCAATAGATCGCCTGCGTCTCCTCCAGCCACGGTTGATAACGCAACGCCTCCAGCTGCTGGCCAAAGTAGCCGATGCCCAGATCGAGCTGCCGGTGCAGCAGCCCTTGTTCAATCTCGTTCGGTGAACAGATGCGGCACTGCAATTGCACGTCCTGGCGGCGCCGCTGAAAGTGCTTGATGGCCTGACTGAACGGGTTGCCCGGCAGTGAAACCAGGTTATCCACCAGACCGATTTGCAGATCGCCGGTCAGCAGGCCGTTCAGCGACTGGCTGACCCGGGTGAAGTCGCGGGCGGCGTTGAACAAGGAGCGGCAGGCGATCAGCATGCGTTCCCCTTTTGGCGTCAGCCGGAAGCCGGAGCGCCCGCGCTGGCACAGGCGAAAACCCAGTCGCGTTTCCAGCGAGGCCAGATGGGTGCTGATGGTAGATTGGTTCATCAGCAGCGTTTCCTGTGCGGCGCTGACGCCCTGGGCTTCCGCCACCGCGACGAACACCCGCAACAGCTTCAGATCGATATCGCTTAGGTTAGTGAGCATCGCCCCCTCCGCAGAACGTCGGCCGCTTAACCCATTTTTAACATTGAAGAAATAGGCGCGGCGCTGAAGATATGGCCTTTCTTATGGCATGAGATTGAAATAAAAATCAACACTTCAATGGGTTAGTTACATCGTGTTTTTCGATGTTTACATGCAAAAGCGGGAATGGTAGCCGGTGCGGTCAACGGGGTAGTCTGCGAATGTTGCTTAAATGTTTCAATTTATCGCAAGCCCAAGACAAGGAAACGCCATGCTGAACCAACCCCAAAGCGGCAACGACATGCCGCGCTTTGCCGGTCTCCCCACCATGATGCGCCTGCCCGCCGCCGATCAGGCGCGTGGTCTGGACGCCGCCTTTGTCGGCATTCCTCTGGATATCGGCACCTCCAATCGCAGCGGCACCCGCTATGGCCCGCGCCAGATCCGCCAGGAGTCGGTGATGATCCGCCCCTACAACATGGGCACCGGCTCCGCCCCATTCGAACGGCTGCAGGTGGCCGATCTGGGGGACGTCGCCATTAACCCCTACAGCCTGGCGGACAGCGTACGGCGCATCGAGGCGGCTTACCGCGAGATCCTGGCGCACGGCTGCACGCCGTTGACGCTCGGCGGCGACCACACCCTGACGCTGCCGGTGCTGCGCGCCATCGCCCATCGACATGGCCCGGTCGGGCTGATCCACGTCGATGCGCATTCCGACACCAACGAGGAGATGTTTGGCGAACAGCTGGCGCACGGCACCACCTTCCGCCGCGCGTTTGAGGAGGGGCTGCTGGCGCCGGAAAAAGTGGTGCAGATTGGTCTGCGCGGCAGCGGCTATGCGGCGGATGACTTCGATTGGTCACGGCGCCAGGGCTTCCGCGTGGTGCCGGCCGAAGCCTGCTGGCATCGGTCGCTGACGCCGCTGATGGCGGAGATCCGCGAGCAGATGGGCGATGCGCCGGTTTATCTCAGTTTCGATATCGACGGGCTGGATCCGGCCTTCGCGCCGGGCACCGGCACGCCGGAGGTCGGCGGACTGTCGGTTTGGCAAGGGCTGGAGATCGTGCGCGGCTGCCGTGGGCTGAACCTGATTGGCGGCGACGTGGTGGAGGTGTCGCCGCCTTACGATCGCTCCGGCAATACGGCGCTGCTGGCGGCCAACCTGCTGTTTGAAATGCTGTGCGTGCTGCCGGCCCGCTGAGGCCGGCGTACTGACCCTGCCGGCGGAGCGGTTGCGTCGGGCCCCCTGATAACAATAACAAAGGAGTGGAGGTACCCATGAATCTCGATCTGCTGGTTGTGGTGATTTACTTTCTGGTGATAGGCGCGGTGGGGTGGATGGGCATTCGCCGCGCCAACTCCAAAGAGGCGTATCTGGTGGCCGGGCGCAACCTGGGGCCGGGGCTGTATCTGGGCACGCTGTCGGCGGTGGTGCTCGGCGGCGCGTCGACCATCGGCAGCGTCAAGCTCGGCTACACCTACGGCATCTCCGGCGTCTGGCTGTGCGGCGCGCTCGGGCTGGGCATTGTGGTGCTGAGTCTGGTGCTGGCCAAACCGCTGCTCAAACTGAAGCTGTATACCGTCAGCCAGGTGCTGTCGCGGCGGTATCACCCGGCGGCGCGGGTCACCAGCGGCGCGATCATGCTGGCGTATGACCTGATGGTGGCGGTGACCTCGATCATCGCCATCGGCAGCGTGATGCAGGTGATGTTCGGCCTGTCGTTCAGCGCGTCTATCCTGCTCGGCGGCGGGCTGGTGGTGCTGTATTCGACGCTGGGAGGCATGTGGTCGCTGACGCTGACCGACATCATTCAGTTCATCATCATGACCGTCGGCATGATGCTGGTGCTGATGCCGATGAGCATCGTCAAGGCCGGCGGCTGGGAGGCGTTCACCAGCCTGCTGCCCGCCGGTTACTACCAGCTGTCGTCGATCGGGCTGGATACTATTCTGGTATTTTTCCTGATCTACTTCTTCGGCATTTTGATCGGTCAGGACATCTGGCAGCGGGTGTTCACCGCCCGTAGCGCCAATGTGGCGCGCTTCGCCGGGCTGGGGGCGGGCGTCTATTGCGTGCTGTACGGCGTGACCGGCGCGCTGATCGGCATGGCCGGCAAGATCGTGCTGCCGTCGCTCAGTAATACCGACGGCGCCTTCGCCGCCATCGCGCAAGCGGTGTTGCCGGTCGGCGTCAGCGGGCTGGTGGCCGCGGCGGCCCTGGCGGCGCTGATGTCCACCGCCAGCGCCTGCCTGCTGGCGTCTTCGACCATCGCACTGGAGGACGTGTTGCCGGCCATCCGGCGCAAACCTTCCGGCGGGCTGGCCGCCGGGCGCTTCACCACGCTTTTCATGGGCGCGGTCATGCTGGGGCTGGCGTTTGTGGTGCGCGACGTGCTGGCGGCGCTAACGCTGGCTTACAACCTGTTGGTGGGCGGCATGCTGATCCCGTTGGTGGGGGCTATCTTCTGGCCGCGCGCCACCAGCGCCGGCGCCATCGCCAGCATGCTGGCCGGCAGCCTGTGCGTGGTGGGGCTGATGATCTGGCACGGCATCGACGCCAACAGCCCGATCTACGGCGGTCTGCTGGGCGGCGGCGTCGCCTTCGTGCTGGGCAGCCTGCTGAGCCGTCCGGCGCCGCAGCTGGAGACTCAAACTGAACGCTGAGGGGCGGCCGGGCTTTTATCACGGCGCCTTTACTGATTTACTGAGGAGTAGGGGGGTATCGCCGCCCTGTCGGTTTAACGGTGAGGGTAAGGAGAAGGTGAGTCATGGGTACGATCAGCGTCGCATGTTGCCAGTTGGCGTTGCGGGTAGGGGAAGCGGAACATAATCGGGCGCTGTCCGCCCAGGCGATCCGCCGGGCAGCGCAGCGTGGCGCCAACGTCATCGTGTTGCCGGAGTTGGTGAACAGCGGCTATGTGCTGCGCGACAAGGCGGAGGCGCGGGCGTTGGCCGAGGCCGAAGATGGGCCCAGCTTTAGCCTGTGGTGTGCCCTGGCGAGTGAGCTGGATGTGGCGATCGTCGCCGGTTTTTGCGAGCGCCTGCCCGAGGGGGAGGTGGCCAACAGCGCGGCGTTGATCGATGCGCAGGGGGTGAGGGCGATTTATCGCAAAGCACACCTGTGGCATGAAGAGAGTTCGATCTTTACCGCCGGCGATCGGCCGCCGCCGGTCGTCGAGACGCGCTTTGGCCGGTTGGCGGTGATGATCTGTTACGACCTCGAGTTTCCGGAGTGGGTGCGCTTGCCTGCGTTGGCCGGCGCTCAGCTGCTGTGTGCGCCGGTCAACTGGCCGCTGGCGCCGCGCCCGCAGGGCGAACGGCCGGCGGAGATGGTGAAGGCGCAGGCCAACGCCGCCGTCAATCGGCTGTTCATCGCGGTGTGCGATCGCTGCGAAACGGAGCGCGGCGTTGCGTGGATCGGCGGTTCGGTGATCGTCGACGCCGATGGCTATCCGTTGACGCAGAGCCTGACAGGCGAAGGCATGGTGCTGGCATCGATGGATATCGGCGCGGCCGATGACAAGCACATCGGCCGCCACAATCACGTGCATCGCGATCGGCGGCCGATGCTGTATTGAAGCGGCGGGGCGGCTGCTGATCCCAGCCGCCCCGCGATCGTTTTCGTCGGCGGGAAAAGCGCCGCTCAGGCGCTTACAGCCAGCCCGATTTCTTCAGTTTCTGATACAGAAAAATGCAGCCGACGGCGGTCACTCCCAGCGTGGCGTGATAGGCCCACGGGAACTTCAGTTCCGGCATGTCGGCGAAGTTCATCCCGTACAGGCTGAAGACCACCGTCGGGATGGCCAAAATCGCCCCCCAACCCGCCAGCCGTTTCACCACTTCGTTTTGTTTGACCGTCACCAGCGCCAGGTTGACGTGCATGGCGTTGGTCAGCATTTCGCGCATGTCGTCGATATTGCTGACCACCTGATGGGCGTGATCTTGCACGTCGCGCACGTAGGCGCGCAGCTCTTTCGGGATCACCTCTTCGTGCAGGCGGATCAGCTGGTTGCAGATTTCATCCATCGGCAGCGCGGCGTTGCGCAGCGCCAGCAGATGGCGGCGCAGGGTATAGACGTTCTCGATCGCCGCCTGATCGAACTCTGACTGAAACATGTTGGCTTCAATGTTCTCAATGGTGCTCTCGAAGCGCGCCACCACGCTGCGGTAGTTATCCACCACGAAGTCCAACACTGAATAGAGGGCGAAGCCCGGTCCGCGGCACATCTGCTTGTGGTTCTCTTCCGCCTTGGCGCGGATCGGCGCGTAACTGGGCGAAGCGCCGTGGCGCACCGTCACCAGAAAGTTTTTGCCGACGAAGAAGTGGGTCTCGCCATATTCGATTTCGTCGTGCTCGCCCCACTGCGCGGTTTTCACCACGATGAACAGCGAGTCGCCGTAGGTCTCCAGCTTCGGCCGCTGGTGCGCGCACAGCGCGTCTTCGATCGCCAAATCGTGCAGCCCGAACTCCTCCTGCACCTTGCGCATAAACGCCGGCTCCGGCTGCCTTAATCCCAGCCAGATGAAGGTGTCGGGCTGTTTGACCACCTCGCTGATATCGTCGATGGTCACTTCGCCCAGCCGTTGGCCGGCTTTGTACGCCACACAGTTCACCACCATGCTTTTGCTGTCCATCCGTCCATCCATTAATCAGTCAGCGTTTTGGTAAGTAAATAACACTCATGTTCTACCGGATACTCTTTCAGCGTCATTTGCAGCTGATAGCCGAGCTTTTCGTAGAACGGCCGCGCCTGAAAGCTGAAGGTGTCGAGGCGGGCGTAGCGGCAGCCGCGCGCCAGCGCCTCGTGCTCGGCGGCGCGCATCAGCCGGCCGCCGAGGCCGCTGCCGCGCTGGGTATCCGCCACCCATAGCCACTCGACGCTCAGCCAGTTGCCCCAGGTTTCGGCGGTCAGGCCGCCGATCACCGCGCCGGCTTCGTCGCGCGCATAGACGCTGAGCGGCTTGCGGTGGCTGGCGTCGATATGCGGCAGGTTGTAAGCGCGCAGGCCTTGCCTGATCGCATCGAGGGTTTGTTCGTCGATCGCGTCGGTAACGGTAATGTCCATTTTTCCTCCTGGGTAATGGATTAACTTAAGCACATGGCGGCTAAAAGGCAACCCGTTGAAATGTAATGCAAACGACCGCGGCCGCTGAGTGGGCTACACTAAACGGGTTATTTTATCTTCAGGAGGACGCCATGCCCCGATTGACTCTGCTGGCCGGTTTGCTGCTATGCAGCGGCCTGGCGCACGCCGCGCCGACGGTCAGCCAATTGCAGGACGGCCTGGAACACCCTTGGTCGCTGGCCTTCTTGCCGGCGGAACAAGGCCTGCTTATCACCGAACGGCCCGGCCGGCTGCGGCTGTGGCAGCAGGATAAAGGGCTGTCGCCGCCGATCGCCGGTGTGCCGCAGGTCTACGCCGAAGGGCAGGGCGGCCTGCTGGAGGTGCTGCCGGCGCCCGATTTCGCGGCCAGCCGCCGGGTGTATCTCAGCTTCGCCGAACCGGGCGAGGGCGGCAAAGCCGGCACGGCGGTCGGCTATGGCCGCCTGAGCGACGATGGCGCGCGGCTGGAAAACTTTAAGGTGATCTTCCGTCAGCAGCCCAAGCTGTCGGTCGGCAATCACTTCGGCGGCAAATTGGCGTTTGATCGGCAAGGCTACCTGTTTATCACGCTGGGCGAAAACAATCAGCGGCCGACGGCGCAAGAGACCGACAAACTGCAGGGCAAGCTGGTGCGGCTGACCGCCGAGGGCGCCGTGCCGCCGGACAACCCCTGGGTCGGCCAGGCAGGTAAACGCCCGGAGGTTTGGTCTTACGGCCATCGCAATCCGCAAGGGCTGGCGTTGAACCCGTGGAGCGGCGCAATCTGGGAGCATGAGCACGGCCCGCGCGGCGGCGATGAGCTCAACATCCCGCTGCCGGGTAAAAACTACGGCTGGCCGCTGGCCACCTACGGCATCAACTATTCCGGCCAGCCGATCCCCGAGGCGAAGGGGGAGCGGGTGCCCGGCACCGAACAACCGCTCCACTATTGGCGAGTTTCGCCCGGCCTCAGCGGCATGGCGTTCTATGATGGGCAGCGCTTCCCCGCCTGGCGGCACTCGCTGTTCATCGGCGCGCTGGCGCAAAAGGCACTGATTCGCCTGACGCTGAAGGGGGACAAGGTGGTGGCGGAAGAGCGGCTGCTGGGCGATCGCGGCGAACGCATCCGCGAGGTGCGCAGCGGGCCGGATGGCTACCTGTATCTGCTGACGGACGAACGGGACGGCAAGCTGCTGAAGGTCGGGGCGTCGTAACGCCCCGCACGCGTCAGGTGAGTGCGCTCATCACGCCGCGCTGGTAGGCCGGGCGTGCGCGCAGTTGCTGATACCAGCGCTCCATGTTCGGCCGCGGGCGGCGGGCGATCGGCATTTCGAACCAGGCGTAGGCGAAGCTGCCGAGCGGGATATCGCCGAAGCCGAACGCGTCGCCGGAGAGGTAAGGCTGGTGCGCCAGCGTCTGTTCAATGACGTCGAAGTGTTTTTCCAGCGTGGCGATCGCCGCTTCGATTTTCGCCATGTCGCGCAACTCCGGCGCAGTGCGGATCAGGCCCCAAAAGACGATGGTGAAGGCCGGAACGATGGTCGAGGTGGTCCAGTCCATCCATTTCTCGGCGGCGGCGCGCGCCTGCAGATCTTGCGGATAGAACGTCGCGTCGCCGAATTTCGCCGCCAGGTAGCGCACGATGGTGTTGGACTCCCACAGCACGAAGTCATCGTCCTGCAGCAGCGGCACCAAGCCGTTCGGGTTCAACGCGCGGTAACTCTCTTCGTTGACTTTGCCGAACGCCCCGCCGGCGTTGATGTGGGTGTAGTTGAGCCCCAATTCGGCGGCGCACCACAGCACCTTCCTGACGTTGTTCGAATTCTCACGACCCCAAATGGTCAGCATGGGATAACTCCGTTAGCGGATAATAAGGACCCTCTATACCTACGCCACAACGCGCTTTTTGTCACACCGCAGGGCACTTTTTGTCTGCCGCTCAGCGTTCCCAGCGGCACACTTCCCAGCCGCGCTCCGCCGCCAGCGCGCTCAGTTCGCTGTCGGGGTTGATCACCGTGGCGCTGTCGACGAATTGCAGCATCGCCTTGTCATTGAGAGAGTCGCTGTAGCCGTGGCTGTGCTCGAACTTCAGGTGCGGGTGCTGCGCCAGCCAGTGCTGCAGGCGGATCACCTTGCCCTGTTGATAGGTCATGGTGCCGTAGGTGTTGCCGGTGAAGCGGCCATCGCTGATTTCCACGCCGATCGCCAGCGCATCGTCGGCGCCGAGCTGTTCGGCGATCGGCGCCACCAGATGCTCGCCGGTGGCGGAGATCACCAGGATGCAGTCGCCGCGTTCGCGGTGCCACTGCAGGCGTTCGCGGGCGGCGGGATAGACGCGCGGCAGGATGTCGCGGCGGATGTAACGTTGCACCCAGCCGGCCACGGTTTGCACGCTCAGGCCGGCCAGCGGCGCCAGCGTGGCCTGCATGTAGTCCTCCATCGACAGCTTGCCCTGATAGTAGAGCTGCATCAGCTGCTGCTCCTGCAGTTCCAGCTCCGCCGGCGCGAACCCCTGGCCGACCAGCCAGCGGATCCACAGGCTGGCGCTGTCATCGTCAATCAGGGTTTCATCCAGGTCGAATAAGGCTAAATCCATCAGTATTTCTCCGGCAGGCAGGGTATGAGGTCGTTTACAGGATAGCGGATAGCGCACGTCGCCAGCCAGCGGCGTCGGCGAAATTGCGCAGAGCATAAGAAACATTGATGACGGTTTTGCGACAGTTTGTTGAACGTTTGCATAACTTAGAACGCAACAATATTGGCCGCTCCGGCGAGCGCGGTGATAACTATGAAGCAAATGCAGCTACCCGCTGGGGAGTGACAATGTTGATTATTCGCCTGTATGGCAGCCCGATCGTGATCGGGGAAGAAGAGGAACCGCATGATGACGCATCTGACGACGCAGAAGACGCTGCCGCTGCTGGATCTTTCGCAGCTTGACGGTGATGCGCGCCAACGGCGCGCCTTTCTCGACGATCTGCGCGCGGCGGCCCGCGACGTCGGTTTTTTCTATCTGCGTGGGCACGGCGTGGACGGCGCGCTGAATGCGCGGCTGCAGCACGCCGCGCGGCAATTTTTCGCCCTGCCGGAAGCCGACAAGCTGGCGGTGCAGATGGTGCATTCGCCGCACTTTCGCGGTTACAACCGGGCGGCGGCGGAACTCACGCGCGGGCAGCCTGACTGGCGCGAGCAGTTCGATATCGGCGCCGAGCGCCCGGCGCTGACGCTGTCTGATGACACGCCGCGCTGGGCGCGCCTGCAGGGGCCAAACCAGTGGCCGGCGGCGCTGCCGACGCTGAAACCGCTGCTGCTGCAGTGGCAACAGGCCATGACCGCCATGTCGCTGCGGCTGCTGCGCGCTTTCGCTTTGGCGCTGTCACTGCCGGAGCAGGCGTTCGATCGTTTGTACGGCGAGAAGCCCAACGAGCACATCAAACTTATCCGCTATCCGGGGCGGGACGCCACCGGCAGCGCACAGGGCGTCGGCGCGCACAAGGACTCCGGGTTTCTCAGCTTTTTGCTGCAGGACGCGCAAAAAGGGCTGCAGGTAGAGGTGAGCGAAGGGCAATGGATAGACGCGCAGCCGCGTGAAGACACCTTCGTGGTGAACATCGGCGAGCTGCTGGAGCTGGCGACCAACGGCTACCTGCGCGCCACGGTGCACCGGGTGGAAACGCCGCCGGCGGGGCGCGACAGGTTGTCGATCGCTTTCTTCCTCGGCGCGCGGCTGGACGCGGTGGTGCCGCTGTATCAACTGCCGCCGCAGCTGGCGGCGCAGGCGCGCGGCCCGGCCAGCGATCCGCTCAACCCGCTGTTTCGCGACGTGGGCGACAATTACCTGAAAGGGCGCATCCGCTCTCACCCCGATGTGGCGCACCGTTTTTATCAGGACGTCATCGGCGTCTGAACGCCGGGCGTAAAAAAGCCCGGCGCGTCGGCCGGGCTGATGGTGCGCTGATGCGGTGATTATTCCGCCAGCGCCTGCTGCAGATCGGCGATCAGATCTTCCACATCCTCAATCCCTACCGACAGGCGCACCAGCTGCGGCGTGATGCCGGTTTCCAGGCGCTGTTCCAGCGGAATGGAGGCGTGCGTCATGCTGAACGGCTGGCTGATCAGGCTTTCCACGCCGCCCAGGCTTTCCGCCAGGGTGAACAGGCGCGAACGCTGGATGACCCGGCGCGCATAGGCGTCGTCGCCTTTCAGCCGTACCGAGATCATGCCGCCGAAGCGCGTCATCTGGCGTGCCGCCAGCTCATGCTGCGGATGGCTCGGCAGGCCGGGGTAATAGACGTTTTCCACCTGCGGCTGGCTCTCCAGCCACTGGGCGATGCGCAGCGCGCTGTCGCTGTGGCGCTGCATGCGCAGTGCCAGAGTGCGAATGCCGCGCAGCGTCAGGAAGCTGCTGAACGGATCGAGAATGCCGCCGACCGCGTTTTGCAGGAAACCGAGCTGTTCCGCCAGCGCCGGGTTATTCCCCACCGCCGCGACGCCCGCCACCACATCGGAGTGGCCGTTAAGGTATTTGGTGGCGGAGTGCACCACCACGTCAAAGCCCAGATCCAGCGGACGTTGCAGATACGGCGAGGCGAAGGTGTTGTCCGCCACGCTGATGAGCTGATGCTTTTTGGCGATCGCGGCGATGGCGCTCAGATCCGCCAGCTTGAGCAGCGGGTTGGTCGGCGTTTCGACCCAGATCATTTTGGTATCCGGCTCGATCGCCTGTTCCAGCCCGGCGAGATCCGCCGGCGACACGTAAGTCACGCGCAGGCCGGCGGTGCGGCTGCGCACTTTTTCCAGCAGGCGATAGGTGCCGCCGTACAGGTCGTCTACCGCGATCAGGTGGCTGTCTTTATCGAGCAGCTCCAGCACCGTGGAGCAGGCCGCCAGACCGGAGGCGAAGGCGTAGCCGCGGCTGCCGCCTTCCAGTTCGGCGATGGCGCTTTCCAGCGCGGTGCGCGTCGGGTTGGCGCTGCGGGAATATTCATAGCCGGTATGTTCGCCCGGCGCCGGTTGGGCGTAGGTGGAGGTGGCGTAAATCGCCGGCATCACTGCGCCGGTCGCGTCCGGGGTGTAACCGGCGTGAACGGTCAACGTATCAAACTTGGCCATAATGGGTCCTTATTAACGTAATTTTTGGCGCCAGGCGTTAAGCACGTCTGTGCGGGTAATCAGGCCGAGGAAGCGCTCGCCGTCGAGCACCACCGCGACGTGGCCATGGTTGAAGGTGGCCTGTAATTCCTCGTAGCCGGCTTCCTTTTGCAGCGTATGGACCTGTTTGGTCATCGCGCTGCCGGCCGGCAGGCTGAAGTGGGTGGCGTCGGCCTGGACGGCGTTCAGCAGATCCCACTCATCGATCAGACCGACCACCCGATCGCCTTCCAGCACCGGCAGCTGAGAGATGTCGTACAGCCGCATGCGGGCGTGCACGATCGCCAACGTATCGTCCGGCGCGGCGGAAACGGCGGCGCCTTCGTCGTGGCGGTAGGCGATCAGATCGCGCAGATCGCCGTGCTGCGGTTTGCTCAGCAGACCCTGTTCCAGCATCCAGTGGTCGTTATACATTTTAGACAGGTATTTGTTGCCGCTGTCGCAGACGAAGGTCACCACCCGCTTGGGTTCGGTTTGCGCGCGGCAATAACGCAGGGCGGCGGCCAGCAGGGTGCCGGTGGAGGAGCCCGCCAGCACGCCTTCCTTACGCAGCAGCTCGCGCGCGGTGGTGAAGGCTTCGGCGTCGCCGATGCGGTAAGCATTGCGGACCTGGTCAAAGTCGCTGAGCGGCGGGACGAAGTCTTCGCCGATGCCTTCCACCAGCCAGCTGCCCGCTTCGCCGATGTGGCCGTTGTCGAGATAGTCCGCCAGTATTGAACCCGCAGGGTCGGCCAGCACGAATTCCGTCTGCGGCGAAACCTCGGCGAAATAGTGGCTCAGCCCGCCCAGCGTGCCGCCGGAGCCGACGCCGACCACGATGGCGTCCACGTCATGCTCCATTTGCCGCCACAGTTCGGGCGCGGTGGTGGTGGTATGGGCCGCCGGATTGGCCGGGTTGTTGAACTGATCGATATAAAAGGCGCCGGGGATCTCCCCGGCCAGACGTTTGGCGTAATCCTGATAGTAAGCCGGATGCCCTTTGCCGACGTCCGAGCGGGTCAGCAGCACTTCCACGCCCAGCGCGCGCAGGTGGAAGATCTTCTCGCGGCTCATCTTGTCTGGCACCACCAGCAGCAGCTTATAGCCTTTCAGCGCCGCTACCAGCGCCAACCCCAGGCCGGTATTGCCGGCGGTGGCTTCGATGATGGTGCCGCCCGGCTGCAGTTTGCCGTCGCGCTCGGCCTGTTCGATCATCGACAGCGCCACGCGGTCTTTGATCGAACCGCCGGGATTCTGGTTCTCCAGCTTGACGAACAGCCGGCATGGGCCGGTATCGAACTGGGTCAGTTCCAGCATCGGGGTATTGCCAATCATCTCGATGACGGAATGGGGGATTGCCATGACTCATCTCCAGGATTATTCGGTATAAAAGTCTTTGTGCGGATGATAGCGCTGAGGATAAGCGCTTTAAAAAGAACAAATAACGGTTCTATATGCCATTATGGAATATATTAATCTTTTTTAGACGTATGGATGCGCAGATGTTTAGCGGTGCAGATGCTTGGCCGTTTAGCCGTGGATGGGGGCGAATGTGCGCGTCTCGATGCTTTTTTGAACGATAAGTGCGTGCCTGCGTACAGTTATGTAAAAATGCTGAAAATTCACGCTAAACCCTGCAAAAATAAGATAAATCACATAAACTCACAGCAAGGGCATTTTCGGTGTGTTGTGTTACCCGCTACGGGCGCCGCAGGGGGTTGCGGCCGGCACGCGCGCACCGGGCCACTCTCGCTGGTTGGCTTAAAACGTGAACATGTTTGAAAGTTAACGCTATTTCAATGGTTTTGAATGGACACTCTGGCGACGTCATGATGAAAAAAAACTTATCCACTTCCCTGAAAAAACTGACCTTCAGCGTAGGCATCCTGTTGCTGGCCGCCCCGGCCGTACACGCGGCCGAGCCGCCGGCGCCGCCGCAGGTAGACGCCAAGGCCTTCATTCTGATGGACTACAACAGCGGCAAGGTGCTGACTGAAGGCAATGCCGATACGCGTCTCGATCCCGCCAGCCTGACCAAGATCATGTCCAGCTACGTGATCGGCCAGGCGATCAAGGCCGGCAAGATCAAGCCGGAAGACATGGTCACCGTCGGCAAAGACGCCTGGGCGCCCGGTAACCCGGCGCTGCGCGGCTCTTCGCTGATGTTCATCAAGCCGGGCGATCAGGTGCCGGTGCTGGAACTGAATAAGGGCATCGTGATCCAGTCCGGCAACGACGCCAGCATCGCGCTGGCGGACTACGTGGCGGGCAGCCAGGATTCGTTCGTCGGCCTGATGAACAACTACGCCAAATCCCTGGGCCTGCAGAATACCCACTTCCTGACGGTGCACGGCCTGGATGCGGAAGGGCAGTACAGCACCGCGCGCGACATGGCGCTGTTGAGTCAGGCGCTGATCCGCGACGTGCCGGACGAATACGCGCTGCATAAAGAGAAAGAGTTCACCTTCAACAAGATCCGCCAGATTAACCGCAACCGTCTGCTGTGGAGCAGCAACCTGAACGTTGACGGCATCAAGACCGGCTACACCAGCGGCGCCGGTCACAACCTGGTGGCGTCCGCCACCGACGGCCCGATGCGCCTGATCTCGGTGGTGCTGGGCGCGCCGAGCGATCGCGTGCGCTTTAGCGAAAGCGAAAAGCTGTTGACCTGGGGCTTCCGCTTCTATGAAACCGCGACGCCGATCAAGGCCGATAAACCATTCGTCACCCAGAAAGTGTGGTTCGGCGACGTCAGCGAAGTGCCGCTCGGCGTGGCGAAAGACGCCTCGGTCACCATTCCGAAAGGGCAGATGAAAAACCTGAAGGCCAGCTACAAGCTGACCCAACCGACGCTGGAAGCGCCGCTGGCGAAAAACCAGGTGGTCGGCACCATCGATTTCCAGCTGGATGGCAAAACCATCGAACAGCACCCGCTGGTGGTGATGCAAGAGGTGAAAGAGGGCAACTTCTTCAGCCGCATCTGGGATATGGTGATGATGAAGCTGAGCCAGTGGTTCGGCGGGATCTTCGGCTGAATAGCCTGATGTGAGGAGCGCCCCGGGCGCACCATCCTCGACCAAGCCGCAACGGAGACGTTGCGGCTTTTTTTTATTTTCAGTATCCGGCCGAAGCGGCGCTTTAAAAATAGTCCACCAGCATGGTGGCGCCGCTGGAGAAGTCGCCTTCCGCCAGGGTGACGGCGCTGTTTTTTACCGGCACCGCATCAAGCGTCGGCGGATTGGCGTAGTCGATGTTCAGCGGCGTATTGATGGCGAAGGCCTTACCGTTGGCCAACAGCTTGATGCCCAATCCAGTGACGCTGCTGGTCAACACGCTGTTGTCAAAGGCCGCCGCGCTGCCCATGATCTTCATTTTCAACTGGCGGCTGTTATCCAGAAACTCGCATTTGATGCTGTAATCGATGCGTTGCATATAGCGGCTGCCGTCGATGCGTTTGATGCCGACCTTGCCGAAGTCGATATCGATGGTGCGCCCGTCGTTGATCACGCAAGGCGGAGGCGCCACCACGGTGGCGGTGATGTTGACTTTGGTGCCCTGATCGGCGGCCTGAGCGGCCGAGCTAATCAACTCCAGCGCCAACAGCAGGGCGCAGCCCGTTTTTATCGTCATGTTCATTCTGGCTCCCGTCTCAAGGTGCGCTGAAGATCAGCGTGGCCGAGCCCGACAGCGGACCGGTGGCGATGCTGGTGTAAGGGACATTGTTCTTCACCGGCACAAAGGTGACGGTGTCGTTGCCCAGACCGTTGACGATGCGCGTTCTGAAGGCATTGTTGGGCTTTACCACCGCGCCGTTGTACACCATGGCCACGCCGACGTTGGGGTTGGTGGTCTTGATAAAATCGCTGGAGAATCCGCTGGCGTCGCTGACCATCCGGATCAGAATATCCTGCGTCGCACTCTGATCATCGCACTGGTAGCTGAGCGCTTTGTCCTGTTTGATCTGGGCGTCGTTGGCGCTCTGGGTCAGGAAGTCCTGGCGGATCTGACCAAAATCGACATTAATTTGCTGGCCGTTGTTGATGGTGCAACTGGTGGTGACGAAGTAGGCGTCGTTGTCGGCGATCAGGCGCCAGCGATAAACGCCGCACTGTGGGCAGCCCGGTTGATCGTTGGTCTGAATAAAGTTGATTTGGCCGATGACGTCACCCTTATTCACCTTGATGTCCGGCGTTGGGAAACGGTTCAACACGATATAGACCCGGATGGCGACAGACTGGGTCTGCAAGCCGGTGAGGCTGAGTACGCTGATGCCGGCAGGCACCGGGGAGTTATAGTCGCTGCCGTTGATGGTCGTGCCGCTGCCGATCGAGCCAAAAATCGCGCCGTTCATCGACAGCGCCGGGCTATCGGTTTTGAGATAGTCGTACCAGCTCGCGACGTCGTTTTTACAGGTGACCTGGCTGACGTTGACGATTTCGTTTTTGCCATAAGAAAGCTGCGGCCCGATGCGAACCCGGACGTCAACCGGCGTGGCCGATCCCCCCGGGGGAATAAGTCCGCCATCGGACGTGCGGCAAGTAAATGCGTTGGCGTTGCCAAACAGCAGGAAGAAAGAGAGTGCCAGGCAGCAACGTAAAAATAGCAGGGCTGTTTTTCTCACGATAATATCCCGATATATATAAATGGTGTGCGGCGTTACTCCGCAATGAAATATTGCCAATCAGGCCGGCTGGCCATATTTATTCCGTTAAAGGAGAGTGAGATGCATCTTTGTTGGGTATGCCGTTGTTATCGCCACCGCCCAGCAACGCGGTGGGATACCACCTCAACGAGTTGTTGATGGAGCCGTCTGTCACAATCACTTCTTGTCGGGCGACAAGATCCAATAACAGCCGTCGAGCCCGGTAAACACCGACGTTGACGGCATTGGCCAGTTGCCGTGTCGAAAGCCACTGCTGCTGTGGCGGCGGCCCGGCGACGGGACATTGACGGGGCGATTGCGCGAATAATGTTTGCAGCAGATCGTGCTGCAATTGCCGTATTTCCTTTTGTTTCGGAGATAACGCTTCCATAGCACTTCCTCTGTATTCCGATTGCCGTATTCCTAAGAAAAAACAAACATTCGCCGTCTACCAACAACGAGGTAAAACGCGAACAAAGAAAATTCCTATCTATTTATCAGGATTGAAAAAAAAGGCGTTGCCCGCCCCGTTTTTACCTATGTTCAGGCAGGGGTGGCGTCACGCAGAAACCTAAAATTTTGGTTTATTATATTCACAAAGTGCCACTTTGCGATCTGATTACTTGTGAATCTCGCAAAAACAGGATATTGCTCTATAAAAGTATTTTTTACGATCTATGAGCCTAAAAATAACAGTAAATTAACTTTAATTAGGAAATAAATTGCGAATGTTCGCCTTGATCAAAAAAAGCCTTTTTTTGCTGAGAGGCATTTGCCAGAATATTCATCGCCGGACAAGAAGGGCGGATTAGAAAGTATTGGCCCCTGCTCGTTGTGGTTTCGTTTATTTTTATAGGACGAATTCATTAATGGGTGGGCCGCTGCAGACTTACCGTTATCGACTTTTTATTGTCGGTGCCTTTGGGTTTTGGCAGTTAACCAACTAGCAAGATGCTAAAGAATCAGGGCTGCGCACATATAAGCGCGAGCAGGTTTGCTGTTGCTCTTTTTCTTGATTGGAATATGCATTTTTTCTTATAAGGAATATAGGTTCTATGAAACTTAACAAAATCATGATGGCTGCAGTGATTGCATTTGGCGCAAGTTCTTTTGCACAGGCAGCCGATCAGGGACACGGTAAGGTCACTTTCACGGGCTCTATTATTGATGCGCCATGCTCTATTGCGCCTGAGTCGATCGATCAGACCGTAGATCTGGGCCAGGTGTCCAACGTGGCGTTGAAAAACGGCGGCAAATCCAACCCGCGTCCGTTTGAAATCAAGCTGGAGCAGTGCGACATCACCACCCTGAAAACCGTTAAAACCACCTTCAGCGGCGTAGCATCGTCTACCGATAAGGATCTGCTGGGCATCGCGGGCACCGCCAGCGGCGCCGGCGTAGCCATCTCTTACAACGGCCAGCCGATCAAATTGGGTGAAGCGACTACCGCGCAGACCCTGAACACCGGCAACAACACCCTGCATTTCGCCGCCTACCTGCAGGGCGAAGGCGCTTCCGCCGCCATCGTTCCGGGCGACTTCACCGCCGTAGCCGATTTCACCCTGGCTTATCAGTAAGTGAGTCCGAAGGCTTAATCAACCAGGCATGGGGCTCGCCGCATGCCTGGTGAATCTCCCTGTCAAAGGAATGTCGCGATGTTTTTACCAAGGAATCGAGCGGGTGCCGTTCTTTTGGCGTCGTTGGCGTTTGCGCCCGGCTATGCAACTTCCGCCGCGCAGGGGTGGGGCAAGGTCAGCATGCACGGCGCCATTATCGACACCGCCTGCGCCATTGCCGCCGGCAGCCGCGATCAGACGATCGATATGGACACTCTTCCTCTCGGGCAGATCATTCGTGACGGCCAGGGGATGACCAAACCTTTCAGTATTGAATTGGTCAACTGCATTTTGGAACGGCCGGAAAATAAACCTGATTGGAAATTCTTTCAGGTCACGTTTGATGGTTATGCGGAAGGCGCTCTGTTTGGCGTACAGGGCGAGGCGCGCGGCGTCGCATTGAAGATAAAAGACAGCAACGGCACGCCGGTTATTCCAGGGAAACCCTTACCGATGGAAGGAATAATACCGGGAAATAGAGTGCTGAATTATTCCATGACGTTGATGCCGAATCATCAGCCGTTGAAGGCGGGAGCGTATTTTTCCACAGTGCGTTTTAAGCTGGATTATTTTTGATTTTTTCTCGTACTGACGGTTAATTCGTTATTGAAAGGACTTTTATTATGCTTTCACCGGCAGGGAAGTTATTTCGTCTTCAAGCTTTGGGGCTTTGTGTTGCCCTTTCTCTGGGAAATCCGATCGCGTTGGTCTATGCCGCCGACGTTATTCAATTCAATACTGACGTATTAGACATCAACGATCGTAAAAATATCGATCTGAGCCAATTTACGCGCAGCGGCTACATCATGCCGGGCGTTTATACCATGGTGGTGCACGTCAATAAGAACGACCTGCCGGAACAGCCGGTGACGTTTTTGGCGCCTGAGAACGATCCTAAAGGCAGCGAAGCCTGTCTTTCACCGGCATTGGTCAACCAACTGGGGCTGAAAGAAAAGCTGTTAAGCACGCTGAACTGGACACACGGCGGCCGCTGCCTTGACGCCTCCAGTCTGGCAGGGATGGAAGCGCGCGGCGATCTCGCCAGTTCCGCGCTGTATCTCAACATCCCACAGGCCTATCTGGAGTACAGCTCGGAAAACTGGGATCCGCCTTCGCGCTGGGATGACGGTATTCCCGGGCTGCTGTTTGACTATAACGTCAACGCCCAAACGCAAAAGCACCAGAAAGGCGGCAGCAGCTACAGCCTGAGCGGCAACGGCACCGGCGGCGCCAACCTGGGCGCCTGGCGCCTGCGCGCCGACTGGCAGGCCAACCTCAACCACCAGACCGGATCTTCTCAGCCGACTGACAAACAGTTCGACTGGAGCCGCTATTACGCCTATCGGGCGATCCCGGCGCTGCGTTCGCGGCTGACGATGGGGGAGGATTACCTGAACTCCGACATTTTCGACAGCCTGCGCTTTACCGGCGTCAGTCTGCGATCCGACGACAGCATGTTGCCGCCCAACCTGCGCGGCTATGCGCCGGAAGTGACCGGCGTGGCGAAAACCAACGCCAAGGTGGTGGTCAGCCAGCAAGGGCGCGTGCTGTATGAAACGCAAGTGGCGGCGGGGCCGTTCCGCATTCAGGACATCAACGACGCCGTTTCCGGCGAGCTGGACGTGCGCGTCGAAGAGCAGGACGGCAGTGTGCAGGAGTTCAAGATGAACACCGCCAACATTCCTTACCTGACGCGCCCGGGCACGGTGCGTTACAAGCTGGCGACGGGCAAACCGTCGGAGTGGGGGCATCACCTGCGCGGGCCGATGTTCGGCACCGGCGAGTTCTCCTGGGGCATCAGCAACGGCTGGTCGCTGTACGGCGGTGGCATCGCCGGCGGCGATTACAACGCGCTGTCGCTGGGGATCGGGCGCGATCTGATGGCGCTGGGGGCGCTGTCGTTCGACGCCACGCAGTCGCGCGCGCGTTTGCCGCAGGAGGGCACGCTTACCGGCGGTTCGTATCGGTTGAGCTATTCGAAGAACTTCGATGAATACGACAGCCAGGTCACCTTCGCCGGTTACCGCTTCTCCCAGGAGGACTTCATGAGCATGGGGGACTACCTCGATGCGCGTTACGAAGGGGGACGCAGCGGCAAGAGCAAGGAGATGTACACCATCACCTTCAACAAACAGTTCCGCGATCTGGGGCTCAGCACCTATCTCAACTACAGCCACCAAACCTATTGGGATCGGGCGCCGAACGATCGTTACAACCTGATGGTATCGCGCTACTTCGATATCGGCGATTTCAAGAACGTCAGCGTATCGCTGTCGGCCTATCGCAACCGTTACAACGAGCGCAACGACGACGGGATGTACCTGTCGTTGTCGCTGCCCTGGGGCAGCGCCGGGACGCTCAGTTACAACATGACGCTCGATCGTGAAGAGAACGCTCATCGGGTCGGTTACTACAACCGGGTCGATGAACACAACAACTATCAGATCAGCGCGGGCGCCGCGCGCAGTGGGGCGACCGCCAGCGGGTATTACAGCCATCAGGGCGATATGGCGCAGATCAACGCCAACGCCAGCTACCAGGCCGGTCGCTACAGCGCCGTCGGCATCGGCGCGCAGGGCGGCCTGACGATGGCGGCGGAAGGGGCGGTGCTGCATCGCGTCAATACGCCGGGCGGCACGCGCTTGCTGCTCGATACCGAAGGCGTCGCCGGTGTGCCGGTGCGTGGCTACGGCAGTACGGTGCTGACCAACCGTTACGGCAAGGCGGTGGTGGCGGATGTGAACAGCTACTACCGCAACAAGGCCAGCATCGATCTCAACAGCCTGGGCGACAACGTCGAGGCGACGCGTTCCGTGGTGCAGGCCACGTTGACCGAGGGCGCCATCGGCTACCGCAAGTTCGAGGTGATTGCCGGCGAGAAGGCGATGGCGATCGTCAAGCTGGCGGACGGCAGTGAGCCGCCGTTTGGCGCCACGGTGCTGAATGCCCGCAAACAGGAGACCGGCATCATCAATGACGGCGGCAGCGTTTACCTGTCGGGCCTCAACCCCGGCGAGCGCATGAGCGTGCACTGGAACGGCGCGGCGCAGTGTGAAATCCAGCTGCCGGCGCCGTTGCCGGCCGAAATGCTGATGAACACGTTGCTGCTGCCTTGCCGTCCTCTCACCGGTAACAAGCCGGCGGAGAACGTCAACTGATACCCCCGGCGGAGCGTGCTTCGCCGCTAAACCGCCGGGGCGGAATCGCCCGCCTTCGGCTGACTGGAACCGTGAAGACATGATGAATCTGACTATGACCAGAAAGACCGTTTCCCTTTTGAGCTCGCTCGCCGCCGCGTTGACGATCGGCGCGATCGGCCTGCCCGCCCATGCGGCTATCGCGCTGGATCGCACGCGCGTGATTTTCGACGGCGACCAGAAAACGGTCAGCCTCAACATCAGCAATCAGAATAAGCAATTGCCCTATCTGGCCCAGGGGTGGATTGAAGACGATCGCGGCAACAAGATCCAAAGCCCTTTCACCGTGCTGCCGCCGGTGCAGCGGGTGGAGCCGGGCAAACCGAGCCAGGTGAAGATCCAGTCGCTGCCGGCGGCGCGTCAGCTGCCGCAGGACAGGGAGACGCTGTATTACTTCAACCTGCGCGAGATCCCGCCGCGCAGCAATAAGCCGAACACGCTGCAGATAGCGTTGCAGACGCGCATCAAAATGTTTTATCGCCCGGCGGCGCTCGCCCCGAAAAAGAACGCCGCACCGTGGCAGGAGCAGCTGACGCTGACCCGGCAGGGTGACAAGTACGTGGTGAACAATCCGACCCCGTATTACGTGACGATCGTTGAGGCGAGCGCCGGCAAGGGCGGGAAAGAGGCCGCCGGCTTTGAACCGTTGATGGTGGCGCCGAAGGCCAGCGCCTCGCTGAACGTCTCAGCCGCGAGCCTCGGCAGCGGCCCGTCGCTGGCGTACATCAACGATTACGGTGGTCGGCCGCAGTTGAACTTCCGCTGCGCCGGCAATGCCTGCCAGGTCGTGCCGGTCGCCAAATGACGCGCCGCGCGCAAGCAGGGAAGACCAAGTCATGAACACAGCGGAGTGAACGAATCATGCAACGAAAGAACCCCATGCTGTTGGGAAAGGCCTATGAACGTCATCAGCGACGCACTATTGGGCTGACGGTGTTGGCCGCGCTGATGGTGCCGCTGACGGCGGGCACGATGCTGATGCTGATGCCGCCGGCCCGCGCGGTGGATAACTGGGACGTTGAGGGGGCGAACGGCACGCTCCACGTCTACGGCGCGTTAACGGAAAGCGCCTGCAGTCTGGAAATGACCACCGCCCGCCAGGAGGTATGGCTGGGCGAGACGGGAACGGCGCACTTCCAGCGCCCGGGCGATCGCGGCACGCCGGTCGCCTTCGAGCTGACGCTGAAAGACTGCCTGCGGGCGCCGGCGAGCAACCGCGACGCCTGGACCGGGGTGCTGGCCTGGAGCGGCAGCCAGCCTGCGGTGTCCGTCGCGTTTTCCGCGCCGATGGATGACGACGCGCCGGGTCTGGTCAGGGTCGCCGGCGTCACCGGTTTGGGGTTGCAGTTGGCGGATGCCCGCGGTCTGCCGGTCCGCCTCGGCGCGCGCAACAAACCGGTATTGCTGACGCCGGGACAAAACACCCTGACGTATACGGTGACGCCGGTGCGCACTCCGGCGACGCTGAGCGCCGGCGCTTACCGCGCGGCGATCGATTTCCGTCTTTATTACGACTAATACGCCGCTTGCGCCTGGCAGGCGCAAGCATAACCAAAGGGAGTGGCGTCATGCGCGCGACAGAGACGAACCGGCGCCGAAGCGCGCTGCTGGGAGCCGGCATGGTGATGCTGGCCGGCATGATGGCGCAGCCGGCGGCTGCGGCGGAAAACATGCGCTTTCACGGTACGCTGGTGGCCGAGCCGTGTGTCATACAACCGGGGGATGAGGACATCCAACTGGATTTCGGCACCATCGTCGACAAATACCTGTACCTGAACACCCGCACCCACAGCCAAACCTTCGCGTTGCACCTGACCGAGTGCGATCTCAGCCTGGGTAATACGGTGGCCATTACGTTTACCGGTACTGAGAACGCCAAACTGCCCGGCCTGTTGGCGTTGGATGGCGGCAGCCTGGCGTCGGGGATCGGCATCGGGCTGGAGGACAGCAGCGGCAAGGCGCTGCCGATCAATCGCGCCAGCGATAAATTCCGTCTGAACGCCGGCAACACCACACTCACGCTGCAAGCCTATGTGCAGGGAGAACCGGAAGCCATCCAGACGAAGTCCATCGGCCGCGGCACCTTCAGCGCGGTGGCCACCTTTACGTTGGAATACGAGTAAGCGTCTACAAGGACAAGAAACGCAATGATGAGAAAGCACGTCAATCACGCCCTGCGCATGGGGATGCTGTGCCTGTTGGCGTTGAGCGCCGCCGCTTGCCAAAGCCAAAAGCCGGGCAAGCCTGCCGTGAACACCCAAAATCAGGCTGTGCAACCTCCGTCAGAAGAGGTGTTGCGCAAGCAGCGTGAGGCCGAGCAACTGAGGCAGTGTCAGGAGCAACTGGGCGCATTGCGCACGATCAACGAGAAACAGTATCAGCGCTACAAACAGGCGTTCGACAGCCTGATGAGCGGCGCTTCCCAGTACGCCAACCTGCGCGCCCGGGTAAACGGTGACACGCAGGAGACGGTGGATGCGCTGTATCGCTACAAGGTCAACTATCTGTGCGCCGGGGTGAATCAGGCGGTGTTGACCGGGCTGGCGGATCGCGGGGAGCAGGTTAAATGAGGCTGCGTCTGCTGGGCTGTGTCGCTTTGCTGTTCACCGGCGTCGCGCAAGCGGACGACGGCGTGCCGGCGCTGCTGCAGTTTGCCGAGCAGTATCAACGGCAGAATATCGGTCCGGCGACCGAAAAAACGGCGCCGGACGACCGTGAGTCAGGGAAAAAAAAGCGTGAGCCGGCGAAGCGCCTGTCGGACAGCAGTCAATCCGCCTCACCGGCCAAAACGTTTACGCTGAGCCAGGAATTATTGGCGCGCGATCAACAGCTGGCGCGCCAGCGAATGGCGCTGACGGCGCTGCGCCAGGAGCTCGCCGCGCTGCGGGCGGAGAAAGCGGTCCCCCCCGTCGCGGCGTTGCCGGACTCGTCAACGCTTCAACAGTGGATCGCCGGGCTGGGCGCCGCCTGGCGTGGTTCGCCCGACGCGCAGCGCGCCGAGGCGCTGTTGCGTCAGGCGACGCAGGAAACCGCCAAAAGCAGAGCGACGGCGGCGCAGGCCGAACGGCGCGTCACCGAACTTGAGTCTGCCGCGCAGGCATCGGCACAAACGCTTGCACAACGCCAACGTGAGCACCAGGAGGCGTTGCACGCTCTGCGCGCCGCGTTGGAAGAAAGCGAGCAGAAGCGGGCCGGTGAGCAGAAGGCGACTCAGCAGGCGCGCGAAGACCTGCTGGCGTTGCGTAAGCGGCTGCAATGGGAGATGACGCCGGAGCAGTTGAAGGATGAACGCAAGCGGTTGTCCTATGCGGCGGGCAGTGCGCTGGGGCGGGATATTCAGGGGTTGATGACGGAGCGTCAAAGCTGGGGCGTGTCGGTGGATCGCGACAGCCTGTTGGCGGGCGTTATCGACAGCGTGTCGGGACGTTTGCAGCTGTCGCCGCAGGAACTGAATACGTTGACGGCGCAGGCGGATGCCGCCGCCGTGGCCGCGCGTGAGAAACGCGTTAACCAGCAGCGGCGGCGCGATGACGATTACCTGACGCAGTTCAGTCAACAAAAGGGCGTAAAGCAGTCGGCGATGGGCTTCTGGTATCGGGTGGATTATGCCGGGGAGGGGGCGCTGGCGCCAACGGCGGTGGTCGATGTTGTGGTGAAAGAGAAGCTGACCGACGGCACGGTGATCCAGGATATGGATCTGAGCGGCAAGGTGCTGTCGCAACCGCTGTCCGAATACCCGCCGCTGTTCCGGGAGGCGATAAGTCATCTGCACAACCACGGCTCGTTGACGATGGTCGTGCCGCCGGCGCTGGCCTACGGTGAAACCGGCTACCCGCCGAAGGTGCCGCCCAACGCCACCATGGTTTATGAATTGCGCATCGACAACAGCCAGGCGCCGGCAAAGGGCGTCCAGGCGGTTAAACGGGAAGCCGACACGGCGGGAGAGCAGGGATGAACACGATGATAAAAATCGCGCTATTTGATGAGAATCGATACTTCAGCGCAGGTTGGCAAGAGGCTCTGGCGCTGCACTTCAGCACTTACGGCAAGCGCACGCTGTTAGTGGATGCGCGGCAGGCTCATGAAGCCGATCTGGTGTTCTGCTATTTTCCTCCCGGCGTGCAAAGCTGTTTTTGTCACCTCTCTGAGGCGCAGCCCGTGGGGCGTAAAACGCTGTATTTCTCGTTGCGAACGCCGGAGGGACGGCATAAACGCACCGTCGGTAACCGCTGCTCGCTGGAGGCCGGCGTCATCTACCACGATATGCCGTTGGTTTCGGCGTTGTATCAGGTGAGCGCCGAGCTGGAGCGGCGCAGCAAATGGCCGGGCCGACTGAGCTGTGGCAGGAACTGCGCATGCCAACACCGGGGCTTGACGTTGCGCGAACAAGAGATCATGCGCTGCATGACGCGGGAGATGGGAGTCACGCAAATCGCCCGGATGCTGGATATTAGCGTGAAGACGGTCAGCAATCACAAGATGAGCGTCATGCGCAAAATGGGATTCCGGCGTAATGCCGAACTTTACGGCTGGCTGCGGCACAGCGCTCGTCCCGGGGCTGTGGGGCTTCGCGCGGGCATTCAGCCCGGAATTGCGGCAGGAAAGGATCGCTATTGAAACGGCGCCGGCCAAGTCACACCGGCCGGCGCCTTAAGTGCCTCGCCGTGGCGATCAGTTGCAGGCCACGACCTTGATCGCCAGCCCGCCCTGTGAGGTTTCGCGGTATTTGGCGTTCATGTCTTTGCCGGTCTCGTACATGGTTTCGATCACCTTATCCAGACAAACCCGCGGTTCGCTGGTCCGGCGCATTGCCATGCGTGCGGCGTTGACCGCCTTAACAGCGGAAATGGCGTTGCGTTCGATGCAGGGCACCTGAACCTGGCCGGCGAGCGGATCGCAGGTCAGCCCCAAATGGTGCTCCATGGCGATCTCCGCCGCGATGCACACCTGCGCCGGGCTGCCGCCGAGCAGCTCGGTCAACCCGGCCGCCGCCATTGAACAGGCCACGCCCACTTCCCCCTGGCAACCCACTTCGGCACCGGAGATCGAGGCGTTCATCTTGTACAGCGCGCCAATCACGCCGGACGCCAGGAAATAGCGGGTGTAGGAGTTGGCGTTCACCGGGCGGATGAACTTGTCGTAGTAGGCCAGCACCGCAGGGATGATGCCACACGCGCCGTTGGTCGGCGCGGTGACCACGCGGCCGCCGGCCGCGTTCTCTTCGTTGACCGCCAACGCGAACATGTTGATCCAATCGACCACGTTCATCGGATCGATATTGTTCTTGTCTCCGGTCACCAGAATGCGGCGCAGCGCGGCGGCGCGGCGCGGCACTTTCATCGGGCCGGGCAGCAGCCCTTCGGTGTTGATGCCGCGCTCGATACCGGCGCTCATCACCTGCCAGACATCGGCGAAATGCGCGTCGATATCCGCCTTGCTGCGCAGCGCCAGCTCGTTTTGCATCACCAGGCCGGACAAGGACAGCCCGGTCTCCTTGCAATGCTGCTGCAGATCGTGCGCTGATTTGAACGGATAGGGCACCGGCGTGGCGCCCTCGGCGGACTGGCCGAAGTGCTCTTCGTCGACGATAAAACCGCCGCCGATCGAGTAATAGGTTTTGCTGTGCAGCAGGCGTTCACCGGCGAAGGCGCGGATGCGCATGCCGTTTTCATGCAGCGGCAGGTTGTCGCTGTGGAAGTTCATGCCGCCGTGCAGCGGGAAATCCACCTCGTGGTGGCCGTTGGCCAGCGGCAGGCGGCCGCGTTGCTCAACGTCGCGAATAAAGCCCGGAATGCTGTCGATGTCCACATCGTGCGGCAGGTTGCCGGCCAGGCCCATGATGATGGCGATGTCGGTGTGGTGACCTTTACCGGTCAATGACAGCGAACCGTAGACGTCGACCACCACGCGGGTGGTGTCCTGCAACTGTTGGTGCGCGATCAGATCGTCGACGAACTGTTTGCCGGCCTTCATCGGGCCAACGGTGTGGGAGCTGGATGGGCCGATGCCGATTTTGAAAATATCGAAAACGCTGACCATGGTCTCGCCTCCTTCTTCAGGTTTCAGGCGGTGAATACGGGAAATGGGGGAGTGCGGGAGGGCCGGCGCGCAAGCGGCGCCGGCCGGGCGTGATTAGCCGAGCAGGCTGAACACGATGGCAGAGATGGCGATCAGACCCATCACAACCACGAACACGTTGCTGATGTGGCCGCTGTACTTGCGCATGGCAGGCACTTTACGGATGGCGTACATCGGCATCAGGAACAGCAGCATGGCGATGATTGGGCCACCCAGGGTTTCGATCATGCCCAGGATGCTTGGGTTCAGGGTGGCGACGATCCAGGTGGTCACCAGCATGAAGATAGCGGTCATGCGGTTCAACTTGGCGGTGCTGATGGTTTTGCCGCGGCTCTTCATCGACTTGGCGACCAGACCGTTGAAGCCTTCACGGGCACCCAGGTAGTGGCCCAGGAACGATTTGGTGATGGCGACGAAGGCGATAACCGGCGCGATGTACTCGATCATCGGGTTGTTAAAGTGGTTGGCCAGGTAAGACAGAATCGAGATGTTCTGCGCCTTGGCTTCCGCCAGGTTTTCCGGCGTCAGGCTCAGCACGCAGCTGAACACGAAGAACATCACGGTCAGCACCATCATGATGTGTGCATAAGCCAGAATGCGGGAGCATTTCTTCTCGGCGTCTGCGCCGTACTCTTCGCGTTTGGCGACGGCGAAGGCGGAGATGATCGGCGAGTGGTTGAAGGAGAACACCATCACCGGGATTGCCAGCCACAGGGTCATGATCAGGCCGTGACCCATGCCGGTACCGCTGCCGGACAGCGACACGTTTTCGAAGATGGCGCCGGTCCAGTTAGGGATCAGGTATACCGCCAGCAGCATCAGCACCGCCACGAACGGGAAGACCAGGATGCTCATGGTTTTCACGATGGCCTGCTCACCGAAGCGCACGATGGTCATCAGGCCGACGATCAGGATCAGCGACAGGATGGCGCGCGGCGGCGACGTCATGCCCAACTGGTGGGTAATGAAGCTGTCGACGGTGTTGGTGATCGCCACGCTGTAAACCAACAGAATCGGGTAGATGGCGAAGAAGTACAGCAGAGTAATCAGTTTACCGGCGGTGATGCCGAAGTGCTCTTCTACCACGGCGGTGATGTCTTCACCGGGATTTTTACCGGACAGAACGAAACGGCACAGGCCGCGGTGGGCAAAGAAGGTCATCGGGAAAGCGATGATGGCCATGATGATCAAAGGAATCAAACCGCCGATGCCGGCGTTGATTGGCAAGAACAGGACGCCTGCGCCGATGGCGGTGCCGTACAGGCCCAACATCCACATGGTATCCGTTTTACGCCAGGTAGTGCTGGAACCCGAAGCCGCAGAGGCAATTGTGCCGGTCTGTGTAGTGTCCATAAATATCTCCGAAGTGAACACGAATTTAAAATTAAAAGGCAAAACTTAAGGTTAAACCGTCAAACGTCCTATTCAGGCAACGCTTGCGGTAAGAATCAGGTGTTGCTTGCGGGGATGTTTTGGCGTCCCCCTGGTTGTTTATTGTGTTCATTACCACAGGCACAGCGCCGGGTAATTCACCAAAGACTTTTCACCGCCACGGGGTGATAAAAGTCGTTACCGCTGCCGACAGGTCTTTGCCTGTCGATTTTTGTTGGCGGCAAGATAACGATTTACAGTAGAAACAACCGTGATCCTGCTCTCAAATGCGTAATATGTGCAGTTATCTGCTTTTTTATCGATTTTTCGCGCATTTGTTGCACATTTGTGTAAGATTTTGTGCTGAGAACGCTCTCATAAAAATTTCTGCGATTATGCGGCTTGTACAATAATTAGCCGGATAAAGCGCTGTGCTCAGCAGCAAGCCGAGCAATATATTTTATGCGTGGTTTTGGATCTAGCTAAAAACCCGGATTAAGCAGTTTTAGTGACGTAGATCACATTGTATTTTTAAGTCAAATGGGAAGTATTGATTTGTTTTTAAAGGATTTTAATTGAAAAACACCGCTAGTAACGAAGGGAAATTACTTACGTGGTTAGCGGATAAAAATGCGTAACCATTCATCATATAAATAACAGATAGCTAACAGGTATTGGCGAGATTTGCTGCAATAGCCTAACCGGCCGTTTATTTAAACATCCCGGTCTTTGGCGCGATTTATCATATAAAAGCCATAAATAGTCGTTAATTCATCCAGCCGAAGGCGGGTTTGACCAGAGAGAAAATAATCACTCGGGTGACCTGTTGCATTTTATTAACCTGATGTTGCGTGAGGATAAGCGAAAAATGCGTATCGATTGCGCATTATTTGTTCATCTCGGGCTGTGGGAAAAGAGAGATTTCAGCGGCGCGCCGTCGTTTCCGACGGCGCTGAAGGGGGATCAATAGCGGGTAGCGATGGCGTTATCGTTGAAGAACGCCATGAAGTCGGCGTCCGGCTGGCGATCGGTGATCACCCGATCGAACTGCGTCAGCGGGCCGATACAGGCCGGCTTGATTTTGCCGAACTTGCTGTGATCCGCCACCAGGATCTTTTGCTGCGCCATCGCCATCGCGCGATGCTTCATCTCCAGCTCGTCGAAGTTGAAGCAGGTGGCGCCGTGCCTCAGGCTGAGGCCGGCGGCGGAGATAAAGGCGATGTTCGGGCAGATGTGATCGAGCTCATTACGGCCGCCGACGCTGGAAAAGATGTAGTTGTTCGGTTTGAACTCGCCGCCGCACAGGATCACCTTGCAATTCGGTTTGTCTTGCAGCGCCAGGAAGGTGTTCAGCGAATGGCACACGGCGGTGAAGGTCAGTTCGTCGGCAATGGCGTCGATGATCGTCGGGGTAGTGGTCCCGCAGTCGAAAAACACCGTGTCGTTTTCATTGATCAACGGCGCCGCCAGCAGGCCGATGCGCCGTTTCTCCGTGACCTGTTTGGCTTTTTGATCGGAAACGAAGTAGTTGGTCACGCCGTTGCTGCGCGGATCGGTCACCACATAGCCGCCGAGCAGCACCACCGCCGCCGGCTCGGCGCTCAGATCGCGGCGAATGGTCATCTCCGAGACCCCCAGCAGCGCGGCGGCTTCTTTCAGGTGGATCTTGTCAGCGCGTTTTAACGCCTGAACTAACCGGTTGATACGTTCTTCGCGCCGCGTTTCCATAGATCCGTCTTCCCACAGGTAGTAGAGGTAAAAAAGCGTGCCGCCGTTTCCGGCGCTAAACACAACGATGCGGGGCAATATCGGGCCGCATCGGCCGCCCGTATTGTCCCGCATCGGAGTGTATTGGCTGCGCCCGTCAAGGCGCGCCGACGATCAGTAGCTGCCAGCCGCCGCCTGCGCGCCGGATACGATGGCAACGCCGGAGCTGGTGCCGATACGCGTGGCGCCGGCTTTGATCATCTTCTCGGCGGTGGCGCGATCGCGCACGGCGCCGGAAGCTTTCACGCCCATTTCGCTGCCCACCGTCTCGCGCATCAGTTTGACGTGCTCTTCCCGAGCGCCGCCGGTGCTGAAGCCGGTGGAGGTTTTAACGAAGGCGACATCGAGTTCGCGACACATTTCACAAACCTGGACGATCTGCGCATCGCTGAGCAGGCAGGTTTCCAATATTACCTTCAACGGGATCGCCGCGCAAACCTCGCGCACGGCGGCGATGTCGGCTTTCACTTCGTCCAGCAGGCCGCTTTTCAGCCAGCCGACGTTGATCACCATATCGATCTCTTGCGCGCCGGCGGCGATCGCCGCTTTGGCTTCAAAGGCTTTGGCGACGGTCAGGCCGGCGCCCAGCGGGAAACCGATCACCGAGCAGACTTTCACGGTGCTTTCCTGCAGCAGCTGGGCTGCCAACGGCACGTAGCCGGAGTTGACGCACACCGCATAGAAGTTGTGCTGCTGGGCTTCTTCGCACAGTTTGGCGATCTGCATTTCGGTGGCGTCCATGGCCAGCAGGGTGTGGTCGACATAGCGGGCGTAATCGATGTTTTCGGAGGTCATCGCGGTTCCTTAATGAAGTTGAGAAAAGAGCGTTGATAGAGGATGTGAAAATAATAACATTGCAATGCGGGTAAACCTAGCGGGATTTGAAAAATGTCGACGAGATCATAGTTATCTCACTGTTATATGTATAACTTAGGGGAGGTGTATTTGTTATTTAAATAACATTTTCAGCGGCCGCTCGCGGCCTGCGCGGGCGAAATGTCGAGGGAAAACGATGAAAATCAACATTGATCTGGTTCCTGCCGCGTTCGGGGCGCATCGGCAGGCGCTGTTCCGCAATGCGGATTTCGCGGTGAGCGCCCATCGCTGCGCAGAGCGCGGGCCAATGCTGACGCTGGCGAATCGGCGCGGGGCACTGACGGTCTTGCCGTATCAGGGCCTGGCGATTTGGGATGCTGAATTTGACGGTTACTCATTGAAATCGGGCCGCCGCAGCGGGCGGGGCGCCGGAAGAAAGCGCGATGATGTCGCCGCGTTCTGCCCCGCCTGGCCGAGTCACGACGGCGCATCGCTCCAGATGCAACGCGTGTGGCTGCAGCTGGCGGGCGACGAGCTGACGTTGCAGGGCGAAGGCGAGCGGTTGGGCGAGGGATGGCGCATCGGCCCGGCGCTGCGTTTGGCGGCGCAGAGCGCGCAGTTCGCCATTGAGATGAAAGTCACCAATCTGGCCGATCGGCCGCAGCCGCTGCGCTATGTGTGCCGCCTCAACTACGATTGCATTCCCGACGCGGTATTCCGCCAAAACTTGCCGACGCCGGCGCTGTTGGGGGAGGCGCTCGGGCAGGAACTGCTGTGTTCCGAGGATCTGTCTCGCTACGTGGACCGAGCCGAATTCTTTATGCTGGCGCCGCAAGGCCGGCGCTATGTAACGCGTTTCGCCACCGGGCAATTCAACTATGGTCTCCGGCGCATCGCCGTTCAGGGCAACCGGCAGTTGCTTTCCTTTATCCAGCCGGCAAACTGCCGCCCGAATGCGCCAGAGGGTGAGGGAGTGATGCTGGGAGCGGGAAAAACGCGGGCGTTCTGCGTGACCACCGGCGTGGTGTGAAATAAGCAGGGGCGGTAACGCCCCTGTCATGTTGTGCGGTTACTCTTTCACCCAACCGCGGCGAATGGCGAAGGCGAACAGGAAACGATACAGGCGCGACAGCCTGTCGGCGATGACATCGCCGAACAGATTCCACACCAGTTGGGCGAACAGGCAGCCCACCAGGCCGAGCAGGAAACCGCCGACCATATCCAGCGGCCAGTGCACGCCGAGGTAAACGCGTGACCAGGCGATGCCGACGGCGACGATCATCAGCAGCACGCCGGACCAAACGCGGTGCCAGAACAGGAACGCCAGCGCGAAGGTAAAGATGGCGGTGCCGTGATCGCTCGGGAACGAGCTGTCCGGCGCGTGTGGCAGGAAGGTATAACCGACGCCGGCGACGAACGGGCGCTCATGCGGCAGCAGCGCGCCGATAGCGGAAGCGGCAAGCATGGCGAACAGCAGCGCGATAGTGGTTTTCGCTACCACCTGGCGTTGCGAAACCAGCTGGCTTTGCGGCCCCCACAGCCAAAGACCGACGATCAGCAGCGGCACGATGATGATCAGATCGCGCGCCAAAAAGGTGGCGAAATCGATCATCCATTCGGGAGACGCCGGAGTCGCATTGATCCAGGCGAAAAGAAAATGGTTCAACTGTTCCATAACCGTTACCTCGTCTTGCGGCGCCAATAGCCGCTAACCGTCCAATAAATAGCCAACTGGCTTAACCAAACCCACCAACCCGCCCACAGGTTATGGGTAAGAAAATGTGCGCCGCGCATGATCTGACCAAAGCCCATCACCATGCCAAGCGCGATGCCGCCGCACCAACACCACCAGGCGAGGCGCGGACGCTGCGGATAAAACAGGAAAAACAACGCCATCACCGCGAAACCGCTCGAGGCGTGCCCGCCGGGGAAACAGCGGCCGGGGCCCGGCAGTGCCGGTACCGCGCCGAATAGCGGGAAAGACATCGCTTTGCCGCCGTACTCAATCAGATCCCACGGGCAGGAGTGCGCGCTGGTGGCTTTGAGAATGCCCACCACCAGCGGGCCGATGCCAATCAGCAGCATGGTCACGATCAGGCGCGCGCTGCGGCGATAGATGCCCCAAAACAGCGTCAGCACCGCCCCTACGATCACTATCTGCTTCAACAGGCGGTGATTGATCAGATCCAGCCAATAATTGTTTTGCCACGGGAAATGCCCGCTGGCGGCATCGTACCAATAGTTGCTGATCGCCCAATCCAGCTGTTCGTTGCGGGAGAGCCACAGAAACGCCAGACCGCTGATCAGCAGGCCAAAAACCTGCCAACGGTAAAAGGATGTCGACAGGGAGTAAAGGGCGGTTGTCTTAATTTGCGGTGTCGTTGAGGATTGATTTAATGACGATTCTGGATTCACGCGCAGGCTCGGTGACAGGATTGAATGACGTCACTGTAATAATTCTGTCTTAAGAAAACCTTAGTCCGCCGGCAAGAAAACCCTATCTGATACACCCGCTTGTGCGAAGGTAATCGCTTGTTTTTCTCGTCTTAACCCGAGGGGGTGCTGGCTAATTGCTCCGCTTAACGGTTTATATAAGGCGATTGTCACTATTGATCACATATTGTAAAGAAGATTAAACCTGTGGCGGGCTTGGCGGTAGTGTATTAGTTTATAGTCGGATTATTTGACAAAGTGTAGGGATAAAACATGAACAAGGCATCCGTTGTATTTTCCGGCCTGCTGATGGCCGTTTCCGCTGGCGCTATGGCGGCGACCTCTGGCGATGACGCAGACATGAGCAAACAGCCGCTGGAAAAAGTCGCGCCTTACCCGAAAGCCGAGAAGGGCATGAATCGCCAGGTGATCTACCTGCCGAAGCAAGAGCACGAAGAGAACTACAAGGTAGAACTGCTGATCGGCAAGACGCTGGAAGTGGACTGCAACCGCCATATGATTGGCGGCACGCTGGAGACCAAAACCCTGTCCGGCTGGGGTTACGACTACCTGGTGCTGGAGAAGCTGTCTGAACCGGCCTCGACCATGATGGCCTGCCCGGACAATACCAAGACCAAGAAATTCATCGCCGCTAACCTGGGCGACGCCGCGATGCAGCGCTACAACAGCCGCCTGCCGATCGTGGTGTATGCGCCGAAAGACGCGGAAGTGAAATACCGCATCTGGAAAGCCGAAGACACCGTAAGCCAGGCTGAGCAGAAATAACCGCCGCCTGATGCCGCTCCGCTGGCCATTCCCGGTTGGCGGAGCCTTTCTCCTTCCTGTCTCCTGATCATTCCCGCATCTTTGACACTCGACTGATTGCTTTCGGACGTGGCTTTTAGGCGCGACATGGCAACGAAATACGCAAGCCAATACCTCTTCACAAGTGCACAGGAAGCACGCAGCTGCATGGATGGAAGAGGATGCGCGCGTATAGAAATAGAGCAAAGAAATCTTTACTGAAGTGTGATAATTTTGCGCATGCCCTATTAATGGAATGACACAGAAGATAAGGATATCCAATGCGTTATCGTTCGCTAACGCTCGACGAGCCCCGTAACAGCCGCACACCTGGCGAGTTGCTTGATGATGGTGCGCCTGTGCCGACCACGGAACCCTGCGAGTGGGCAGGCACCGTATGAAACTGATTCATTTCTCCTCTGAACACACGGTGCCGGAAAGCTTTTCCAGGATACTTAACCCGACAGCAGCGCGGCATGAGCTGGAACGGCATTATTTGTTCGGCGGCGCGGCCGGCATATCGATAAGCAGCCGGTATCCGATCACCCGCAATACTCAATCCGGGATTGGCGTCACCGGTTATCGTGAGGACGTGGCTATGAAGCGCAGCGTACTCGATGAGATCAACCGGGGCGGCTTGCTGGCGATTGATCAGGGAATGGGCACCTGGACGCCGACGAAATATGCCTTTTACGTCGACGCGGAAGGCCGATTACAGCGCTACCCAGGCAGCTCTCTTCCCGCCTTTTATCCTACCGGGCGCGTGATCGCCCGCTATGAAGAAATGGTCAGCCGCTATGGCCACCGGGCAAAACCGACGGTGCTGCCGGCGAGGCAGAGTACGACCCGGAATCCCCCTCTGCAACAAGCCATCGCGACCGCAGTGGCAACCGTTGCCGCCACGGTGCAGGCCATCCGTCCACTGACCAAGGCAGAACGCTGGCAAGAACGCCAGTACCTGATAGGGCGAGGCAACCGCAGCATTTACCCGGATGCGCGCCTGGCGGCACAGCGCCTGGCGGAGAACAACATCGCGGTCGAAAAGGCGAAGTTGGCTGAGAATGTCTATAAGACCACTAACCCGCTCAAGGACACGATAGACATCCCTGAAGGCTGGAAGGATATCAGTAACAATGATGGGGCGCTGGGTCGGCTAGGTTTGAGCAGTAACATGCTTTATGACAAACCAATGAATCCCGATTTTTTAGCCCGAGTTTATCAGCCAGACGAGAGTGTCTTTGGTAAGGCGATGAACCCGACGGTGGTGTTCCGCGGATCGCGCGCACCAGAATTCCCGGAGGGGATAAGCCACGCAGCCCAAAAAGCCTTATTAAGGGGGGACTTGTCAGGCGTTAAAAATCTCAGTGACTGGAAAAACAACGGTGCTCAAGGAATAGGACTTAATTCTGAATACTACAAAAAAGCGGTTGGTATTGGCGATAAAATTTCAAAAGTATCCAATATCGACGTTGCAGGTCATTCATTAGGAGGAGGTATGGCGTCCGCGGCCTCTATGGCCAGCGGCAAACCGGCTTGGACGTTTAATGCAGCAGGCCTGAATGCGGGAACCGTCGAAAAATACGGCGGCTCTATAATAGGCAGCGCCGATAATATTCAGGCGTATCGCGTAAAAGGAGAGCTGTTGACCAAGCTGCAGGAGGTTGATTTGTGGGAGGATGCCAAAGACCTCAAATTTTATCCGCCTGCGGTGATGGCGAAAGAACGGTTGTCCATGTTGGCGCCTGACGCCGTGGGAGTAAAGCATACGCTTCCCGGTGGAACAGGTTCACTGCTGGATAAGCACGGTATAGACCAGGCGATACAATGCATTGAAAATGAGAAAGACGATGACATTGCCACAATCAAGGGACGAATATGAAAAAAATCATACTCATTATCACGATGCTAGTGTCTACGCTCATCATGCAGGGGTGCAAACAAGGTATGGATTTACAACCACAGGATTATTTTGACGGTCAGCAATTGGACATTGCCAAAGCCATTTATGATGGTGACAGGCCGCAGTTGGATAACTTATTGTCATCAGTAAACAAAGAGATCTTAAATCGTCCAGCTAAGGAAGAAATGACCTTATTGTTTTGGGCAATAAACAATGCCATCTATGACAAAACCACACCTGAAAGGCTGAAAATTATCACTGACTTGGTAAAAGCCGGAGCAGACCCTTTACAGCCTCAATCTAACACGCCGGGTAGTCCCGCTGAATTTGTTATGAAAGCGGATAAAGGCATCTGGATACAGGCTATGTTAGAGGGCGGACTCTCTCCAAATGCTAAGGATAAGGTTCATAATCAACCCATTATATTCAATAGCATCTTTGCAAAAAACACAGAGACATTAGAGGTCATGTTGGATTATGGCGCTGATATAAATATAAGAAATTCACTGGGTGATACGCTGCTCATCGATGCTTTAGATTATCACTCCTATGACCACGTCATTTTTCTATTAGAAAAAGGCGCCAATAGCGATATAAGAGGCAACTCAGGTTGGACGATGGGCAATCAACTGCAACGGCTGATTAATAGAAGTCAGGATGGCAGCGAGGCGAAAGCGTCTCTTGAGCGCATCAAAGACGAGCTAATTAAGCGTGGTGGGAAATGGCCACCTCTCCCTGTCAGTCAATAAGCCGTTCTCAGTATCCAAGGGCATAGAGGGATGCTGATACGGTGAAAAAGCAAAGTTGAACCGTGGTTACGCTTAAAATGGAGATGGCATGAGGCACAGCGCTCTTATCATTATCATGTTGCTGTCGATGCTCATGATGCAGGGATGCGAACAAGGTAGGGATCTACAGCCACAAGATTATTTTGAAGGGACGCAGCTGGACATCGCCAATATCATCTACGAGGGTGACAGACAAAAGCTGGATAAGGTTTTATCGACGGTGAGCAAAGAAACGTTAAATCGACCGGCCAAGGCGGAGATGACGTTGTTATTCTGGGCGATAAATAACGCTATCTTTGACAAGAACACGCCAGAGCGGCTCAAGATCATTACGGATTTGGTCAAGGCGGGAGCAGACCCATTGCAGCCAAGGCCGGAAGGGAGAAGTAGCCCGGCTGAGTATGTCATGAAAGCGGATAAAGGCGTCTGGATACAGGCTATGCTTGAAGGCGGACTATCGCCTAATGCAAGGGATGAAATAAACAATCAGCCAATAATTTTCAAAAGTTTTCAAGCGGTTAATACAGAGACATTGAGTACTCTAATAGCCTACAAAGCTGATGTTAATATCAAAGGGGCTATGAACAGAACGCCATTAATTAATGCGCTGTATAACAGTTGCCCAGAACACATTGAGGTTCTTTTGGCTCATGGAGCTAATCCATTAGCCAAAGATGATTTTAATGACAGCTTCCTCTCGCTGATTTCTGCGGAAATAGCTAAAGGGGATAAGAGCAATGCGTATATAAAGAAACTAATTAAAATTAAAGAAAAAATAAAACAGGTGAATTAGATAGTCTCGACTATCATGGGGGACAATGCTGGTCTTCTTTCAGTGCGGTAACATGACGTTATGATATACAGGAAGATGATGGAATGAGCCACCAAAGAGCACCCAGCCGACGGCGACGAGAGTGCTGTTGTTAAGTCCCGTTTGTGACGCCATCTCTTGAACAGTGGAGGACCCACAAGCAGCGTTTCTATGTTGAAACCTGCACATTGATAGGGAGGCTGGCGTAAGCGACGCTCAGAGATAGGATGCTTTATGCCTGATGGTGAGGTAAGTAACGGCGGCCATCGGAGTCTGTTCCAGGCAACAAAAAACCGATTTCCTCGCTAATGACGATGATCGCCGATTTTGAGCAGGCCGCTGCTATCCGTGGCGATAAAGGGATGTTTATCACCCTCACCACCCCATCCAAATATCACCCGACGCGCGCCGTCGGCAAGAACAGCCCAAAGGTGCATTTTAACCACAAGTGGGACGATGAAGCCTACACGCCAAAAGACGGCCAGCGCTATCCTGTGAAGCTGTTTAGCAAGATCCGCACGGCGTTTAAAGATGCGGGCCTGCAGGCCTACGGCGTGCGCGTTGTCGAACCGCACCATGATGCGACGCCGCACTGGCATATGATGCTGTTTACCTCCAAAAAAACAGCGCCAGCAGGTGATCGACATCATGCGCCGTTATGCCACGGCTGAAGATGGCGACGCCGCCAAAAATCGTTTTGACTGCAAGCACCTGAACAAAGGCGGCGCGGCGGGCTATATCGCCAAATACATTGCAAAAAACATCGACGGCTACGCGCTGGACGGCGAGCGCGATTATGTGACTGATACGGCGGCCGCCGTCACCGCGTGGGTGTCAACATGGCGTATCCCTCAATTCCACTTTATCGGCCTGCCGTCGCGCGGCGCATGGCGTGAGTGCCGCAAGATCCGCTCTGTCAGTCTGGCCGATGAGTTTGACGAAACCGTTGAGCGGTGCGCGCTGCTGCCGATGCAGGTGATTTTGCCGCTTATATTCTGGCGCAGGGTGGCCCTAACGTTGCCCGCGACGATCAGACCGTGCGTGTAGCTCGCCGGGTTGCCGACGAACGCAACGCCTATGACGAAGAAGTGTAGAAAATCGCGGGGATTTTTGCCCCGCATATCGGCGCCGATCGCGTTTATTAAACCCGCACCACGCAATGGCGCATCGTCGCTAAAGCCGTTGCCGTTGAGCCTTTGACTTTGAAAAGCGCCTCCGGCGCGCCTCGGAGTCCTGTCAATAACTGTGGGTTGGTCGGCAGCGGTGGCACCGAAAATACGCAGGATGGGGAGCCTGTAGAGGCTGTGGCGGTGATGGAACGTGCACCGGAAACCCAGATGACTGGGATGACATGACCGTTGCACTGTCTGTTATGACGCGTTTACGGGCAAATGCTCCGCAGATAAACAGGCAGCAAAGAGGAATTGACCCACATAAGCGCATAGAGCCTGCTGCCTCGGCCAGATTGACTACCAACGAGCACGATCGTGTAACCAGAATTTACTCAGAGCTGGCACTACATGGCGTCGAGCCGACGCGCTGGGAACTTGAGGCAGTGGTGCGCGGCGCTAAAGTCAAATTTGGTGATATTTCAATGCACTATCCAGCGGTTAGCGATTCGGCGGGCTTCCAATAATTTCTTGCGCAATTAAATCTGATAGGCATATGCTGTATATATATGCAGTAATTAAGCATCGGAGGGAAAGAGTGCAAGCAGTGGATGAAGTGGTTGTTTTAGAAAGAATTGAACTCATCGCCCGTCTGGGGGGTTGTTATGAGAGCCAAACGAAAGATAAAGATATTGCACTGATATGGATTTCTGAATTAGCAGAAATAATGCGTGGAAATATTCTGGTTGAGGATGTTAGCTTGAAATGCAACTAACTACCTTTTCCATTATTTAATTTTTACTAGAAGGTGCGCTTTATGCGCACCTGTTATCTCCTTAGTTCAGCCTTTTAGATTTATCAACGTTGGAAAGCTTATAATTCCAGCTTGTCCTAAAGCTGAAATGGTGGTGAATAGTGTTAGTATGGATATAACAATGGTCAAATATATCATGTTCTTTTGTTGTTTTATTGCTTGTTGGTGTCGTTGTTCTTCTTGAATGTACTTAGTATATGTTTCCAATGCCTTTCCAGTAACTTTATAATTAAAGTTATTGATGACTATTACCTCACCTCCGGAAATGAAAGACTCCAAATATAACTGTATAGTTTTCATTAACCTATCTTTATCCGGATGCAGAATCCAATGTTGGTTGAAATGTAGGGATAATATTGCAATCTTATCTTTCCCCTGATAATTATCACCAGATGATATTCTATCTTCGATTAACATGTCTAATAACTTCATTCTGTTGGCAATAACTAACTTCTTTCTGTAGAATAAATATAGGGATGTTTTATTTACTATGTTGGAGATAAAAATCCTTATGCACCTAAGCATAATTGTTTTATCAATGGCATATTTAATGATGTCATCATATTCTAATATGTGACCTTTATAATAATGAATTATTTGATGTTGCATAGTGCTAAGGTGTTTAATATGTACTTGCTTGTTTTTTTTCTGGCCAAAATCATCCCATTCAAAGACACTTACCTCATTATTTCCCGCAACATCATTAAGTAAGTAGTTTTTATCCTCCTTAGGATAAAATCTTACTTCGTAAAGGTCATAGTGCTTTGATTTTTCCGACGATAGGGATAATCTATCTGGTGTTTTTTTTCTTACAAAAACTGATATGTAATGATTAAGCAACCATACAGAGATTATTTTCTTTATTTTTATCCACATTGACTTTTACCCCAAGGTCAGATTCTGAAGTAATTATTTTATATTTAGCCTTTAATGAAGGCGAGTACTTAAAGCCATAATCCAGTATACAGTATGATATGCATGTACTAGGTGCATGAAATCGCATGATGATCCGGTGTGACTTTTACCCTCGCAGCGCCAGCACTGGCGCGGATCGTGTTGGATTATGCAACTGCATTAAAAGCGATACATGAAGCGGGCAGGCGAGGCGGGGATAGCATTGCGCGTTGTTCATAACAATACTAATTATTATGGATGATAGAGTTAAGTTGCATTAATAAACGTGGGAAATAAATAGCTTTCTAATTATGTATGTGTTTTTTGTAGTGGTAATGAGGGAGGATTCATGATAATGATGGATGTAATGTAAATTATTTATAACGGATTATCTAGAATGGCAAAGGTACAACTACATTTTGATGGCGATATAGCGCCAAACCATCAGGTTTCGCTTCGTACTTTAGCAAAATCATTTACGCACTTACAAAGTTCTCTTGATCGTGCTTTTTTAGAAATGCACGATGGTTCTCTAAAAAAATATGCAAAAATGCATCATTCATATTACGAAGAAGTAGAGTTGCTTGTCCAAGAGCCAAGAGAGGGGGGGTATATAATAGACTTCCTTACTCAGAATGCTACTACAAAAAAAGTAATTGATAGAGTTATGCAGGCAATTGATGATGCGGTTGATGATGCTAAAAAAGATGCTAGTAATAAGGCTGAGAGTATTGAACGCTCGGTTGAAACTCGAAAGGCTCAACTTGATTCTGGTGTTGTAAAAGCAAAAAGCTACCAAAACCTCTTGAATTCACCGGATAACTTAGCAGTACGACGATATGGCGATAGAGCTATAGTTAGAGAAATTGATCAAATACTATCAATTATTCGCTCTTCACATTCAGGGGATAGTACTCTGGAATTTTATTTTGAAGGGAATAAAACTGCAAAATTTGAGTTTGATAAACCTAAAGCAACTGCATTTCATAAGGTTATTACGCAGAAGAAATTAGGTGACCCAGTGTTGTATAATGTAACGATTTCTAAAATGGATCGCTATAATAATAGTGCTAAGATAGTTAACACTAATAATAATTCAATTGCAAATTTATTTTTTACAAAAAAAAGTGATTTCCAAGAGGCAGTGTCATTTTTTGAAAGTGAAACTTCGATGCAATTTATTGGTTGCCCATATATAGAATATGGTTCATATGACCCGATGTCAGGTGATGTTTATTTTGTTAGGTTGGCATAATGGAAGAGTTAGCAAAAACAATACAGCAAAAATATATTGATGAATTGGTGTCAAAATACCCAATGCATCGTTTTTTAATATTGTTTTTATTAATGTTATCTATTAATTCTTGCTGGAATTATAAAACGCCATTATTACAATCATTTGATGTTGTAAAGGTCGGGTTTATCTTTGACTTTAAATCGGGGCTAATTGCTAACATATCAGTGTTACAACTGATAATTTGTATAGCACTTACTACTTTTTTGGGGCGGCTATTTGAGTGGTTGAATAAAAAAACGTTCAGTTTTATGATACAACGACATGATATAGTTAAACTCACTGTAGAGCTAAAAAATAAATATCAAAATCTGAAATCTAACGATGAACTTGTTAATTATTATCTCTCAAAAGATCTTTCTTCTGATTTAGATAAGCAAAAAATAAAGATGAAGTGTTTAAGTGTAAACATTGAATACATTATGGCAGTAATATTATCAATAATTATTGGCATGAATGTTAATATATGGCATGAATACTGTGTTGGTGTTTTTTTGATCGGCGTTGTTGTGTTCTTACAGTTCAGGCTATTTTTGTTTTACATAAGGAATTTTATTCCATTATATGTGGCTGAGAAAGTATTGCAAGGTGCGGATGTGGAGTTAGTTGCCCCGTGAGGAGTAGTCGCATTTGAATTTAGTGTGGGAATTATTAAATGAAAGAAGATAATAATAAAGAAGTGATTAACATTGCTGATTATACCATTATTTCTAAGAATTTCCAGAACATAATTGGAAATGAAAATATTATCAACACCCTCGCGAGGGTTTCTTTGGCGGCCAATGAGATTAATCGATTAGCAAATCATGATAAGACTATTTCTGCTATTAGTAAGATGGCTGGTGATGTGAGCTTAATAAATAATGAGTTATCTCGGTATGTCAAAAGGAATAATGTTTTTGAGAGATATTTTTCAACCATGTCTAATGTTGAGAGTTATTCTCGACGAATGTTTGATTTGATTGAGAGGTTTACTAAAAATCAAGGTTACAAACAAATTTCAAGTCAAATAAACTCCAGTATCCATGATGAGGTTTTTGACTATGAGAAAATGTATGAATCGCTCGCTAAAATAATGCCGCAGCAGAGCATGATTAGCTATATAGAGGCATGGTTAAAAGAAAACTCCTTTGTGAGTACCAAGGGAGCTGATTATGTACCTATTCCCAAAATTATAAGTGATAGGATCGAGGAAACCTATAGCATTTCAGATGTTGAATTAGCAACTTATCAAGATGAGTTGGAAAAACTTGATGAGGTTGATAGCGAAAGTAAACTAATTTTATTTCTAGATAGTATCCCCAAAAATTTAAAATTTTACATTATTCTTGTGATGGTATACTTTTTGGCTCCTATCTTAAGAGACACGACGACCGGTGTTGCTGTTAATATTATTACTGAAATAGTACAAGGTTATTTGTCAAGTGAAAGCGGAAACGATAGTGAGAAAATAAAAAAAATAAAATCATTGCCACTGACAAGTATTGATAAATCAAACGTGCGATTTATTACTAAGAACTTCGTTAACTTAAGAGATGGGCCATCAATAAAACACAATGTAATTGACGAGCTGGTTTTGGGGCAAGTTGTCTCTGTTGTTTCAAAAAATAAGAACTGGATAGAAGTTGAAGTAAAGTGTGAAGATGGTCAAGCAGTTACTGGATGGGTGTTTACTCGTTATACGGAAAGGTTTAAGTATTGAGGTTTTTCAAGGCCACTTGCTTGTGGCCTATAATTTTATTTTAGGTCGTATTTTGAAAAATTTATTATGTTATCCCCTAGAAAATAATTTAACTCTTTTATCCTTTCTTGTAATGGTATTAGTTCATTTCGTACAAATACTTGACTCGCCTTCTCAATATCCCCAAACCCGCCAGTATTATTCGGAATAATCCCCATCATCTGAGGCGGCACGCGGTGAGCACTCAGTAAATCATCTCGAGTAGCATTTTTGATATTGAAGAAATCATCTTTGGTAGCGACTTCACTCAGCGGCAAGATTTTAATGCCATCGGGCTTGCCGTTCGGTGTGTACATAAACAAATTGCGGAAGTTGCCCAACCCCTTTGTATCTCGCATTGCTTGACGCATTCTGTCGACGTCGCTGGTGCTCTGCGCTGCGTCGGTCATATATATAAAGAATGTAACCCGCGTGCGCGCCATTCTGGTAATACTTGCGGCGGAACAGTGTCGCCGCTTCATTCAGCCACGCTGAATTCAACGCGCTGAGGTACTCCGGCAAGCCGTAAAGCTCTTGGTTAATATCTGGTTCAATCAGATGGAACACACTACCCGATGCAAACTGGTGCGGCTCTTTCCAGTCTTGCACAAACCAATACGTATCAGGTACAACGTCCCGGCGGGTGTATTTTGCCGGTGAACACTGCAGGTGCAGTGGTTCTCCGAGTCGATTTTTCCTGACCTCTAAAAAGGCGTTACCAAATACCAGATAATCCAGCGCATAGCGGCTAAACTCCTGCTGACTTAACAGCCGGTGCGGGATAAACGTTGACGCTAAAATGTTGCGCTTAACGTACATCGGCGAGCTGTGATGCACAGCGGCGCGCACGCTACGTGCCAACCCATCGAAGCTGATTGGCGGCTCGTACCACTTGCCATTGGTCGTGCACTCGATGTAATCCAGAATTTCCCGCTTATCCAGCACAGCCGACGACTCGCCAAAGGTGAAAGCCTCAAAATCCTGCTTCTGCTCTGCTGCCGGGGCTGATGCCGGGGTGGTAAATGCCTTGCGGCCTTTGCGCTTGCTCATCAGTAAAACTCCAAAATGTTCGGGCTGCTGTGGCCGCTGCCTGCGGTCAGCGGTTCGTTTAAGAGGGCGTGCATGATTGCCCACGCGACATCGGCGTGGCTGGCTTCTTCGCTGCGGCTGGCGGTCTAGGTGGAGCGCGCGCCGCTGGCGGTCATGGTTTTGCGGATCGCCATAAAGGCAGCGGTGATGTCGGTGTGGCTGGTGTCGTATTCCAGACAGCCGCGCCCGATGGTGTCTTTTGCCTTCAGCACCATGGCGGTTTTGATTTCCGGGGTGTATTTGATTTCCCGCGCGGCCGGGAAGAACTCGCGCACCAGCTGGAAAACACCTTGGCCGACGGTGGTCGCATCGATGCCGATGTACTCCACGCAATATTTTTCGGTAAGGTCTTTAATCTTCTGGGCCTGAGCGGCAAAGTTCATGCCCTGCCACTGGTGGCGCTCGATCACGCGGAACTTGCCCCTGGCCACCATTGGCGGCGCGATCACCGCGCACCCGGCGCTGTCGCCGCCGTTGGCTTCCGAGGGGTCGTAGCCGATCCACACCGGGCGATAGCCAAACGGCCGCACGGCGTAAGGATCGACCATGCAGCCTTTCAGCTCGGCGAACGGGAATACCGACGCGGTATCGTCCACAAATTCACACATCAGCAGGTTCTGATACTCTGCCGGGCTGTATTCGAGCGACAGCTGATCGAGGAACAGGTTACAGCCGCCGGTCAGCGCATCCTCAACCATGACAATCTGGCGCCATTGCCCATCGCCGCACAGCACGCCTTTTGACAGGTGGCTGTGACTGAGGTCGAGCTGAACGTGATCGGCTTTGCTGCGGCGCCCCTTGTTGAACAGTTCCCCTGGCCAGAACGGATAAGCGGAGTGCGCCAGACTCGACGGCGTGGAAAAGTAGGTAGTGCGCCACCGCTTGTGCAGCGACATCCCGCTGGCGACTTTGCGCAGCTCCTGAAACTTCGGTATCCAGAAATACTCATCCAGATACAGATTGCCGGTGTAGCTCTGCGCGGTGCGCACGTTGGTGCCGAGGAACATCAGGCGGGAGCCGTTCGGCAGCACCATCGGATCTCTTAGTGGGAACACTAAAGAGCGTTATCATCAATGCCAAAACATAAATTGCAGTTGTACTTTTGTGACGTTGGAATCTATTCAGCGGCAGATCGTATCACCGGGCAAAGTTGATATCGCTCCGCCACACCCAACCCGAAGCAATCAGGGAACACTTTGGATTTAACAAGAAGCCTGCGAAAGCAGGTTTTTTTATGCCCGTAAAATGGCTGTCGCCACTTTGTCGCCACAGGGTAGTTATGTGCTTTGTGCGGCATTGTTTTATAAGGATATTTTTTCAAGGCAACAAAAAACCCGATAATCTTGAACCTAAAAGGCGGGATTATCGGGCTCCACAAAATGGGGACATCAAAGAAAAGCAGTGGCACTAATTCAGACTGCGGCCCCCAACGAAAGTTCTGGCCGGCGACAAAAAAATCAAAATATTTTTATCGCCGATCCATCTCTCTCGCTAATCGATCAGCCGAGTATGCCCGGCCATAGCACCACGATGAGTGAACCCGCCAGCGTTAACAGCACGTTAGCGATGGCGTAGGTGCCGGCGTAGCCCAGCGCCGGGATGTTGCTGCGCGCGGTATCGCTGATGATCTCCATCGCCGGTGCGCAGGTGCGGGCGCCCATAATCGCGCCGAACAGCAGGGCGCGGTTCATGCGCAGCACGTAGGCACCGAACAGGAAGCAGATAATCACCGGCACCAGGCTGACGATCAGCCCGGCGATCAGCATCTGGCCGCCGACCGCGCCCAGGCTGTGGCCGATGCCGGCGCCGGCGCTCAGGCCTACGCCCGCCATAAACACCATCAGGCCGAACTCTTTCACCATGTTCAGCGCGCCCTGCGGAATGTAGCCGAAGGTCGGGTGGTTGGCGCGCAGGAAGCCGAGCATGATGCCGGACATCAGCAGGCCGGCGGCGTTGCCGATGCCGAACGAGAAGTTGCTGAACTGTATGGTGATCTGGCCGATCAAAAGGCCGATGATGAAGAAGGCGCAGAACGCCAGCAGATCGGTCACCTGGCTGTGAATCGAGATAAAGCCAATTTTCTCCGCCACGCTCTTCACCCGGCGCGCGTCGCCGCTCACCTGCAGCACGTCGCCTTTGTTGAGCACGATGCTGTCGTCGATCGGCATTTCGATCTGGCTGCGGATCACGCGGTTGAGGAAGCAGCCGTGGTCGGTCAGCTTCAGCTGGCTCAGGCGTTTGTTCACCGCGTTGCTGTTCTTCACCACGATCTCTTCGGTCACGATGCGCATGTCGAGCAGATCGCGGTCAAACACTTCCTTACCGTTGCGGAAGCTCGGATCCAGCCGCGCGTGGGCGTCCGGGTAGCCGACCAGCGAAATCTCATCGCCCACCTGCAGCACCGCGTCACCGTCCGGGTTGGCCAGAATGCCGTTGCGGCGGATGCGTTCGATGTAGCAGCCGGTCTGGCGGTAGATGCCCAGCTCGCGCAGGTTCTTGCCGTCGGCCCAGGCCACCAGCTCGGGGCCGACGCGGTAGGCGCGGATCACCGGCAGGTAGACCTTGCGCTGGCTGTCGGTGTCCAGGCCGCGTTCACGAGCGATTTGCTGGGCGGAGGTGGACAGATCCTGGTGCTGCAGCTTCGGCAGGTAGCGCGCGCCAAAAATCAGGCTGACCAGACCGATCAGGTAGGTGAGGGCATAGCCGAGGCTCAGATGATCCTGCGCCGCCAGCAGCGCCGGGCCGTTGACGATGGTGTTGCGCAGCGTATCGCCGGCCCCCACCAGCACCGGCGTGGAGGTCATCGAGCCGGCCAGCATGCCGGCGGTCAGGCCGATGTCCCAGTGGAACAGCTTGCCGAGACCGATGGCGATCACCATCGCCGAACCGACCATCACCAGCGCCAGCATCAGGTAATTTTTACCGTCGCGGAAGAAAATCGAGAAAAAGTTAGGCCCGGCTTCCACCCCGACGCAGAAAATAAACAGCATGAAGCCGAGATTCAGCGCCTCGGTGTTAATGGCGAAGTGTTGCTGGCCGAGCAACAGGGAAACCACTAAAACGCCAATGGAATTACCGAGTTGGACGGAGCCCAGACGGAGTTTACCGAGGCACAGCCCCAGCGCGAGTACCACGAACAGTAACAGAATGTAGTTACCGTTTAACAAACTAGCGACGTTTATGTTCACGGAGGATAACTTATTGTTTACCAGTAAGTGCTTGATATAGATAACTATAAGAGATAAATTCAGCCTTAAAACGACGTCATAAATCACCACCAGCAGAAAGCGAAGCGAACCATCGTTCGGCAGCGTTCATTCTAGACGCTATGACCGATGACAGCCAGCACAGAAAGCTGATTTCCTGCGCCGCCGTGCGCATTTAACTCTCTTTTGGCCAAGGAAAAAATTCGGTTCAGCGTCACCTCACGGGTGGCTGGGCTGATTTCTATTGATGCGGTAATTGGGCGGGGGAGAATTCGCATGACGAGTTATCGATATTGGCTGGGCATTCTCAGCTGTTTTCTGTTGTTCAACCTGGTGTTTCTCGGCCAGCAAACCGGCCTGTTCGGCAGCACGGATCATGAGCACCACGGGGAAACCGGCCTGCTGCTGTTTGTGATCCCCGGCGCGATCGCCAGCTATCTGTCGAGCCGCAAGCGGCTGCTGTGTCCGCTGCTGGGGGCGCTTTATGCCTTGCCGCTCTGCCTGCTGATCCGTCACTTCTGGCTGACGCCGTCCTATTCGTTCTGGCAGGAGCTGGCTTACGCCACCAGCGCGGTGTTCTGGTGCGTGTTCGGCGCGATGCTGATGCTGTTCGCCCTCGGTCTGTTGCACACGCTCCAGCAGCTGCATCGGCGGCAGCGGCAATAAAAAAAGGCGCGTTAAGCGCCTTTTTTGTCGTTCAAAAACTTACTGGAACAGGTTCAGGTGTTCTTTAGCGTAAGCTTCGAAATCGGTGCAACCGCCGATGTGCTTCTCGTCCAGGAAGATCTGCGGAACGGTTTCAACCGGTTTACCGACGGTTTTTTCCAGATCGGCCTTGGTGATGCCTTCCGCGTGGATGTCAACGTAACGGAAGTTGAAATCGTCGCGTTCTTCAGTCAGTTTTTCCGCCAGTTCTTTAGCGCGGACACAATAAGGACAGCCAGGACGCCCGAAGATTACTGCAAACATGCAACGCTCCTTAATTGGATTTTCAAAAAATTGTTCGCTACCGCAACGACATCCCGTCACCGAAAAAGTCATTACCTGCGTCAGATGGCGCCTACTATGCCCGTTGAGGCGGTGAAAAAAAAGCAGGAATTACCTGTTAATCTGATTCATGTAACCAATTAGTCTGCCGGGGCTGTCGTCGTCGACGGGAATTCACTACACTGGGGGCAGACCTTCTGGAGAAGAAAAATATGCGTTCATTCGGTGACTTACCGCGCCCAGTGCTGGTGTTGGAAGGGCTGGGCATCGTGATGCTGGTATTGGCCTACCTCAGCATTCACGGGCACCTGCAGCTGCCGGGCTGGCTGGCGTCGCAGCAGGCGGCGGTCGGCATGATTTTCCTCGGCGTGGCGCTGATGGTGCCGGCGGCGGCGTTTCTGGTATGGCGCGTGGTGCAGGGGTTCGGGCCGCTGATGCGCGGCGGCCTGCCGCCGGAAAACGATCGCCGCAAGCCGCAAGATGCGGACGCATCGAAAAATCATCAGGACAGCGATCCGCGCGCCTGAGCGCCGCGGCCGCTAACCCGCCTGCGGGGCAGGCATTGGCCTTTTGGGGTGACGAGTGAAAATTGCCATTCTTTCTCGCGACGGATCGCTCTATTCGTGCAAGCGGCTGCGTGAAGCGGCGGAAGATCGCGGGCACAGCATCGATATCATCGATCCGCTTTCCTGTTATATGAACATCAACCCGGCGGCGCCGACCATTCACTATCGCGGCCGTCAGTTGGAGCGTTATGACGCGGTGATCCCGCGCATCGGTTCCGCCATCACCTTTTACGGCACCGCGGTGCTGCGCCAATTCGAGCTGCTCGGCAGCTACCCGCTCAACGAATCCGTGGCCATTACCCGCGCCCGCGACAAGCTGCGTTCGCTGCAACTGTTGGCCCGGCAGGGTATCGATCTGCCGATCACCGGTTTCGCCCATTCACCGGACGATACCGGCGATCTGATCGAACTGGTCGGCGGCGCGCCGCTGGTGGTCAAGCTGGTGGAAGGCACGCAGGGCATCGGGGTGGTGCTGGCGGAAACTCGCCAGGCGGCGGAAAGCGTGATCGACGCCTTTCGCGGCCTGAACGCCCATATTCTGGTGCAGGAGTACGTGCGCGAAGCGCAGGGCCGCGACGTGCGTTGCCTGGTGGTGGGCGGCCGGGTGGTGGCCGCCATCGAGCGGCAGGCGAAGCCCGGCGAGTTTCGTTCCAACCTGCACCGTGGCGGCAGCGCCCGCAAAGTGACCATCACCGCCAGGGAGCGGGCGATTGCGGTCAAAGCGGCGAACACGCTGGGGCTGGACGTCGCCGGGGTGGATATCCTGCGCGCCGAGCGCGGCCCGCTGGTGATGGAGGTCAACGCCTCACCGGGGCTGGAAGGGGTGGAAACCACTACCGGGCTGGATATTGCCGGCATGATGATCGAATACATCGAGCAGCGCGGCCGGCCGGGGTTCCGCCTGAAATCGGGCGGCTGACGGTACGCGCGTTGCGCTTTTCCCGCCGAGCAATATCTTAATTAGTGAATTAAGCCGCATTGATCGTGGCGTATCGGGTGAATATTCCGTAAGCTATGCGCCTTTTCGCGTTTTGAATATTGTGAGGCTGGTTATTATGGATTCACTCATTGTCCCCGATTTGGCGCTGTTGCGGCGCTGGCTGGATCAGTCGGGCATTTCTTTCTTTGAGTGCGATTCCTGCCAGGCGCTGCACCTGCCGCACATGCAGAACTTCGACGGTGTGTTCGACGCCAAGATAGATCTGGTGGACAACGTCATTCTGTTCTCCGCGCTGGCCGAGGTGAAGCCGACCGCGCTGATCCCGCTGGTGGCGGACCTGAGCCAGATCAACGCCAGCTCGCTGACCATCAAGGCCTTTGTCGACATTCAGGACGACAACCTGCCGAAGCTGATCGTCTGCCAGTCGCTGAGCGTGGCGGTCGGCATCACCTACGAGCAGTTCACCCACTTCATGCAGCAGGGCGAAGAGCAGGTCTCGATGGTGATCCTCGAGGCGCGGGCGAACGATCTGCTGTTTATGGGCGACGAAGAAGAGATCCCCGCTGGCGCCGTGCGTCAGCCGATGCTGCACTGATCCTCGCTGTACCTTAAGCATGCCGTCGCTCCGGCGGCATGCTGCCGTGACTCCCCTCCGCAATTAAATATTCTGCACTTAGGCCTCTGCCGCCCGATCTTTCTCGGCTTTTACGCCGTTAATGCCGTATCACATAGAGAAAAATTGCATAAAAAATCGATAAATGGCGTTTTTTACCCTGGGGGCTGGCGGGTTGCGATGGCAGCGGCTATGCTGCTGATTCTGCAAAGGGCTTGCGATTTCCCTTGTAACCACGCGAGCAGGGCAGTGCAAAAAGGCGCATGCAATCATATGCATAGCCATTCATTTCGCGGTTGCAACGATTGCGCTCAATCAGGAAAGGTTTTGTATCGCTGCAGATACAAGTTCAATTCTATGATTTACCCTGTTTTGGAGGAAGTTACGGATGGTCACCCAACGTAAAAAGTGGTTATCGGGTGTGGTTGCCGGTCTGTTGATGGCCGCGTCCGTCACGGCGTCAGCCGAAGAGAAAACGCTGCACGTGTATAACTGGTCCGACTATATCGCGCCGGATACCCTGGCCAAATTCCAGAAAGAAACCGGTATCAAAGTGGTGTACGACGTCTTTGACTCCAACGAAGTGTTGGAAGGCAAACTGATGGCGGGCAGCACCGGTTACGATTTGGTGGTCCCTTCATCCAACTTCCTCGAGCGTCAGTCGCAGGCCGGCATTTTCGAGCCGCTCGACAAGAGCAAGATCCCCAACTACAAAAATCTCGATCCCGAGATGCTGAAGCTGGTGGCGCATAACGACAAAGACAACAAATACGGCATCCCTTACATGATGGTGACCACCGGCATCGGCTATAACGTCGACAAGGTGAAGGCGGCGTTGGGCAAAGACGCGCCGGTCAACAGCTGGGATCTGATCTTCAAGCCGGAAAACCTGGAGAAGCTCAAGAGCTGCGGCGTCTCCTTCCTCGATGCGCCGAGCGAGGTCTACGCCACCGTGCTGCATTATCTGGGCAAAGATCCCAACAGCACCAACGCGGCGGACTACACCGGCGCGGCCAACGATCTGCTGCTGAAGCTGCGGCCGAACATCCGCTATTTCCACTCTTCTCAGTACATCAACGATCTGGCGAACGGTGACATCTGCGTGGCGATCGGCTGGTCCGGCGACGTGATGCAGGCGGCCAACCGCGCCAAAGAGGCGAAGAACGGCGTGAATGTGGCCTATGCGATCCCGAAAGAGGGGGCGCTGACCTACTTTGACATGTTCGCCATGCCGGCGGACGCCAAAAGCAAGGACGCCGCCTACCAGTTCCTGAACTTCCTGCTGAAGCCGGACGTGATGGCGGACATCAGTAACCACATTTACTACGCCAATGCGGTGAAAGATTCCACGCCGCTGGTGAACGCCGAAGTGCGCGATAACCCGAACGTCTATCCGCCGGCCGATTTGCGCGCCAAGCTGTTCACGCTCAACGTGCAGTCGCCGAAGCTGGACCGTGTCATTACCCGCGCATGGACTAAAGTTAAAAGCGGGAAGTGATGATGGGGGAGCCCCCCATCGTCGGTAAACCGGCAGGCGGGTGTTCCCCGCCTGCATTGCCGTTTTGGGCCACGGCGCTCGCCGTGGTTTTGTGCCGCTTTACGCCGGAGAGCACCCCGATTGAACGACGCTATTCCTCGTCCTCAAGCCAAGTCGCAGAAGGTTTTCACCCCTCTGCTGGAAATCCGTAACCTCACCAAAACCTTCGACGGGCAGAATGCGGTCGAAGACGTCAGCCTCACCATCTATAAGGGTGAGATCTTTGCGCTGCTTGGCCCGTCCGGCTGCGGCAAGTCCACCTTGCTGCGCATGCTGGCCGGTTTTGAACAGCCGACGGAAGGGCAGATCGTGCTCGACGGGCAGGATATGTCGCATGTGCCGCCGTACCAGCGGCCGATCAATATGATGTTTCAGTCGTACGCGCTGTTCCCGCACATGACCGTGGAGCAGAATATCGCGTTTGGCCTTAAGCAGGACAAAATGCCGCGGGCGGAGATCGCCGAACGGGTGGCGGAAATGCTGGCGCTGGTGCACATGCAGGAGTACGCCAAGCGCAAACCGCACCAGCTTTCCGGCGGCCAACGGCAGCGGGTGGCGCTGGCGCGCAGCCTGGCCAAGCGGCCGAAGCTGCTGCTGCTGGATGAACCCATGGGCGCGCTGGACAAGAAGTTGCGCGACCGCATGCAGCTGGAAGTGACCGACATTCTCGAGCGCGTCGGCGTGACCTGCGTGATGGTGACGCACGATCAGGAAGAAGCGATGACCATGGCGGGGCGCATCGCCATCATGAACCGCGGCAAGTTCGTGCAGATCGGCGAGCCGGAAGAGATCTACGAGCATCCGAACAGCCGCTTCAGCGCCGAATTTATCGGTTCGGTCAACGTCTTCGACTGCGTGCTGCAAGAGCGCCACGACGATGCGCTGATCCTGCAAAGCCCGGGGCTGCGCCATGCGATCAAAGTGGATCCGGACGCCTCGGTGGTGGACGGCGTGCCGATCCAGGTCGCGCTGCGGCCGGAAAAGATCCTGCTGTGCGAACAAGTGCCGGAAGACGGCTGCAACTTCGCGGTGGGGGAAGTGGCGCACATTTCCTATCTGGGCGATCTGTCCATCTACCACGTGAAGCTGCACAGCGGGCAGATCATCAGCGCCCAGCTGCAAAACGGCCATCGTTTCCGCAAGGGGATGCCCACCTGGGGCGATGAAGTGCGTCTATGTTGGGAAACCGACAGCTGCGTCGTGTTGACGGTGTAGTGGATCCGGTGAGGAGTAACCCGTATGACCCTGCTTTCTGAACGCGCGCCGGAACCGCCGGCCAAAGCGCCTGGTGCCCTCAGGGCGCTGTTCCATCGCCTGCTGATGGCCCATGGCCGCAAGCTGGTTATCGCGCTGCCGTATTTATGGCTGACGCTGCTGTTTATGCTGCCTTTCCTGATCGTGTTCAAGATCAGCCTGGCGGAGTTGGCGATGGCGGTGCCGCCCTACACCGAGCTGATGAGCTGGGTGGACGGCAAACTGAACATCGCGCTCAACTTCGCCAACTACCTGCAACTGACCGACGATCCGCTGTATATCGACGCCTATCTGCAGTCGCTGCGCGTGGCGGCGGTTTCGACGTTGTGTTGCCTGATCATCGGCTATCCGCTGGCCTGGGCGGTGGCCCACAGCAAGGCGTCGACTCGCAACATCCTGCTGTTGCTGGTGATCCTGCCTTCCTGGACCTCGTTCCTGATCCGCGTCTATGCCTGGATGGGCATTCTGAAAAACAACGGCACGCTGAACAACTTTCTGATGTGGTTAGGGGTGATCGACCAGCCGCTGGTGATCCTGCACACCAACCTGGCGGTGTATATCGGCATCGTCTATTCCTACCTGCCGTTTATGGTGTTGCCGATCTACACGGCGCTGATCCGGCTGGATTACTCGCTGGTGGAGGCGTCGCTGGATCTGGGCGCCCGGCCGCTGAAAACCTTTTTCAGCGTGATCGTGCCGCTGACGCGCGGCGGCATCATCGCCGGCTCGATGCTGGTGTTCATTCCGGCGGTGGGGGAGTTCGTGATCCCGGAGCTGCTCGGCGGGCCGGACAGCATCATGATCGGCCGCGTGCTGTGGCAGGAGTTCTTCAATAACCGCGACTGGCCAGTGGCCTCGGCGGTCGCCACCATCATGCTGCTGTTGCTGATCGTGCCAATATTGTGGTTCCACAAGCACCAGAACAAGGAAATGGGAGGCCAGGCATGAACAACTTGCCGGTAGTGCGTTCACCGTGGCGCATCGCCATCCTGACTGTCGGCTTTACCTTCCTGTATGCGCCGATGCTGATGCTGGTGATTTACTCCTTCAACAGCTCCAAGCTGGTGACGGTGTGGGCCGGCTGGTCCACGCGCTGGTATAGCGAACTGTTCCACGATTCGGCGATGATTAGCGCGGTGGGGCTCAGCCTGACCATCGCCGCCGCCGCCGCCACTGCCGCGGTGGTGCTGGGCGCCATCGCCGCGGTGGTGATGGTGCGTTTCGGCCGTTTTCGCGGCTCGACCGGCTTCGCGTTTATGCTGACCGCGCCGCTGGTGATGCCGGACGTGATCACCGGCCTGTCGTTGCTGCTGCTGTTCGTGGCGATGGGGCACGCCTTCGGTTGGCCGTCGGAGCGCGGCATGTTCACCATTTGGCTGGCGCATGTCACCTTCTGTACCGCTTATGTGGCGGTGGTGATCAGTTCGCGCTTGCGCGAGGTGGATCGCTCAATTGAAGAGGCGGCGATGGACCTGGGGGCGCCGCCGCTGAAGGTGTTTTTCGTCATCACCTTGCCGATGATTGCGCCGGCGCTGATCTCCGGCTGGATGCTGGCGTTTACCCTGTCGCTGGACGATCTGGTGATCGCCAGTTTCGTCTCCGGCCCAGGCGCCACCACGTTGCCGATGCTGGTGTTCTCCAGCGTGCGCATGGGGGTGAATCCGGAAATTAACGCGCTGGCCAGCCTGATCCTGCTGGTGGTGGGCATTCTCGGCCTGATCGCCTGGTGGTTTATGGCGCGCTCGGAAAAACAACGATCGCGTGAATTGCAGCGGGCGGCCCGTAGCTGAATCGTAACAAACCTGCTATTTTTGCAATCAATAAGTATTGCAACTAACTACCTGACTTTACATGCGCCATTTGAATGGCTCCAATGAATTTCACACTGCCGCCAACAACGCGGCAATGTGAAAGGCGTAGGGGCAGTGGCGCGTCGTAGCGGAACACGGATATGTCAGACATGCTGAAAAGCGGGCAGGGAATAAGATCGACTTCGGATGCGCCGGTGCCGGTGATGGTGGCGGGCACCGCCATGGTGGCGATCAAGTGTATCAGCGTGGTGCTGCTGCTGGGCGAGCTGGGCGTCGACGGTGCGAAGGAGTTTGTCAGCACCAGCGCGCAGGCGTGGGATTCCACCTTTATCTTTCTGGCCGGGCTGATGCTGCTGTGCCTGCAAATCAGCTGCGGTTTTGCGGTGATGCGCGGCCGCAACTGGGGGCGCTGGGGCTACGTGGCCTGTCAGTGCATCGTGGTGCTTTACCTGCTGCTGGCCACCATCGGCAGCGTCTTCCCCGAGGTGTTCACCGTGGAAGGGGAAACCAGCGGCCAAATCCTGCACGTTCTGATCCTGCAAAAGATCCCCGACGCGGTGATCCTGGCGCTGCTGTTCGTCCCCACCGCCAGCCGCCGCTTCTTCACCGCGCGCAAGTGAGATTTTAGGCGCGTGGAGTGGTAAACTCTGCGCCCTTAATTCGTCATCCTGAACTTCACGGTATCTTCATGCATTGCGCTTTGTATACGGCGGGCACCTGCCGCTCCTGTCAGTGGCTGGAAAAGCCCTATCCGCAGCAGCTGGCTGACAAACAGCATCACCTGCAATCGCTGCTGGCCGGGCGCGATGTCGCGCAGTGGCTGCAGCCGGTGGCGGGGGAGCTGAGCGCATTTCGCAATAAAGCCAAGATGGTGGTCAGCGGCAGCGTGGAGCGCCCGCTGCTCGGCATGCTGCACCGCGACGGCACGCCGGTCGATCTGAGCGACTGCCCGCTGTATCCCGCCGGCTTTGCGCCGATGTTTGCGGTGCTGAAAAGCTTCATCGCCCGCGCCGGCCTGACGCCGTATAACGTGGCGCGCAAACGCGGCGAGCTGAAATACCTGCTGCTGACCGAAAGCACGCTCGACGGCGGCGTGATGCTGCGCTTCGTGCTGCGCTCGGAAACCAAGCTGGCGCAGCTGCGCGCCGCGCTGCCGTGGCTGCAGCAGCAGCTGCCGCAGCTCAAGGTGATCTCCGCCAATATTCAGCCGGTGCATATGGCGATCATGGAAGGGGAGCGCGAGATCGCGCTGACCGAACAGCAGGCGCTGGAGGAACAGTTCAATCAGGTGCCGCTGTTCATCCGCCCGCAAAGCTTCTTCCAAACCAACCCGCAGGTGGCCGCCGATCTGTATGCCACCGCCCGCGACTGGGTGCGCGCGCTGGGTATCGACAGCATGTGGGATCTGTTTTGCGGCGTCGGCGGTTTCGGTCTGCACTGCGCGCAGCCGCAAACTCGCCTGACCGGCATCGAAATCAGCGCGGAAGCGATCGCCTGCGCGCGCCAGTCGGCGCAGCGATTGGGGTTGCTGCAGGTCGATTTTCAGGCGCTCGATTCCACCCGCTTCGCCACCGCCGAAGGGCAGGTGCCGCAGCTGGTGTTGGTCAACCCGCCGCGCCGCGGCATCGGCCAGGCGCTGTGCGATTATTTGAGCCGGATGGCGCCGGATTACATTCTGTATTCCAGCTGCAACGCCGAGAGCATGGCGAAAGATATCGAGATGTTGCCGGGATACCGCATCGAACGGGTGCAGTTGTTCGACATGTTCCCGCATACCGCGCACTACGAAGTGTTGACGCTGTTGGTGCGGTGTTAAAGGCGCTTTTTGGCAGCGGTGTAAGCCGCTGAACGTTCGCGTTTGCCCACAGACAGGACCAGAACCACGATCTCCGTTTCCATGACGCGATACACCAAACGAAAGCCTGAGGCTCTGAGTTTGATTTTGTAGCAATCGGGCAAACCGGCGAGTTTGTTGGCGGGGACGTGGGGATTAACCAGCACCGATGCCAGCTTTTTTTTGAACTGTTCCCGGATCACCGGGGACAGTTTTTTAAATTCCTTCAGCGCATGTTCTTCGAATTCAAGCTTATAAGTCATCCAAATTGACCTTAATGCGTTTGCCGTTCATCCGTGAACGAACGATTTCAGCGAGTTCGATATCTTCCAGGTATTCCGCGATCGCCTCCCAGGTTTCCGGAGAGACGTAATATCCCGAAATCTTACCGTTGGTCAGGACGGCGACCGGTTGCCCTTGTGCCTCTTTAAGGGCGGCGTTGGGCGATTTCTTAAAATCGCTGATGCTGACAGCCGAGTCGGCAAGAATGGGTTGAACCGTCATGATGTTATCCTTGATGCTAAATTCAGTATCAAATTTAGCACTAACCGGATGCGGTAGCAATCCGATGGAGCCGCCGAAGGAGGGCGACTCCACATGCGGACTTACTGCGGGAACCACTTGTCGTTGATGGCCTTGTAGGTGCCGTCGGCCTTGATGGCGTCCAGCGCGGCGTTCAGCTTGGCCAGCAGCGCCTGATTGTCCGGACGCACTGCGATGCCAAGGCCGGTGCCGAAGTATTGCGCATCGGTGATATGTTCGCCGACCGGCGCCAGCTGCGGGTTGGTTTTCAGCCACTCGTTCACTACGGCGGTATCGCCGAAGACGCCGTCGATACGGCCGTTTTTCAGCTCCAGAATAGCGTTCTGGTAGCTGTCGTAAGAGACGGTGTTAATCTCCGGGTGCTTGTCCTGCATGTATTTCTGGTGGGTGGTGCCGTTTTCCATGCCGAGCTTTTTGCCTTTCAGATCCGCCAGCGAGCTGAACTTGCCTTTTTGCGCGATCACAATCGCCGAGTTGGCATAGTAAGGTTGGGTGAAGGCGACCTGTTTGCTGCGTTCCGGCGTGATATCCATACCGGAAATCACCGCATCGTATTTTTTGAATTTCAGCGCGGCGATCAGGCTGTCGAACGCCTGGTTGGTGAAAGTGCACTGCGCCTGCATCTGTTTGCACAACGCGTTGGCCAAGTCGATATCGAAGCCGACGATCTGGTTGTTGGCGTCCAGCGATTCGAACGGCGGATAGGTGGCGGAGGCGGCGAAGCGGATAGTCTCGGCTGCGGTGGCGTTAAAGGTCATTCCGGCCAACATCGTCGCGGCAAGCAGCAGTTTTTTCATGCGTAGAGCTCCTGTCTGGATCCTGAAAGTGATTATTTCGCTATCGTTTGTTTTTACTGGTAATCGCCAGAGGTTTTTGCGAGGACACCTGCTGATAACCCTGCCACTGAGTGAATTAAAATGCAATATAAATGATTAAATATTGCAATAGGGATAAAAAAAGCCCCGCGCAATGGCGGGGCTGGAGAGGGGGATGGCTTCAGTTGCGGCGCTCAAACGCCAACGCGCGGCGCTCCACCAGCCGCATCAGCAGCGTCAGCAGGCCGTTGACGCACAGGTACACCAGACCTGCGGCGCCGAACACCATCACGTCGTAGGTGCGGCCGTACATCAGCTGGCTATAGCCCATCACTTCCATCAGCGTGATGGTGTAGGCCAGCGACGTGCTTTTGAACACCAGCACCACTTCGTTGGAGTAAGATGACAGCGCGCGCTTGAAGGCGAACGGCAGCAGAATGCGCAGCGTCTGCCGGCGCGACATGCCCAGCGCTTCGCACGACTGCCATTGTCCGGCGGGGATGGCGCGCACCGCGCCGTAGAACAGCTGCGTGGTATAGGCCGCGCTGTTCAGCGCCAGCGCAATCATCGCGCACAGCCAGGGCTGCGACAGCAGGTTCCACAGCCACGGGTAGTCGCGGATCGCCGGAAACTGACCGGGGCCGTAGTAGATCAGGAAGATCTGCACCAGCAGCGGCGTGCCGGTGAACAGCGTCACATAGGCCTTGACCAGCGGCGTCAGGATCGGCGTTTTCAGCGTCAGGATCACCGTCAGCAGCAGCGACAGCAGCAGCGCGACCAGCAACGCGGCGACGGTTAGCGTCAGGCTGGTATGCAGCCCTTTGAGGATTTCCGGTAAATATTCAATCATCAGACCGGCCCCCGTTCAAACCGCGTGGCGCGCAGCTCAATGCGCTTGATGACGTATTGGCTGAACAGCGTCACCAGCAGATAGATGGCCGCCGCGATCACGTACCAGGTAAAGGGTTCCTGGGTGCGAGTGGCGATGCTTTTGGTTTGCAACATCAGATCGTTCACGCTGATCAGCGACACCAGCGCGGTGTCTTTCAGCAGCACCAGCCACTGATTGCCGAGGCCGGGGAGGGCATGGCGCCACATCTGCGGCATGATCAGGCGAAAGAAGATCGCCGCTTTGCCGAGACCCAGCGCCTGGCCGGATTCCCACTGCCCCTGCGGCACCGCTTTGAGCGCGCCGCGCAGCGTCTGCGAGGCGTAGGCGGAATAGAGCAAGGCCAGGGCGATCACCCCGCACAGGAACGGGCTGACCTCGAAATTGTCGATCGCCAGCTGAATCGGCAACTGAAACAGACCGAGGTTAAGGGTAAAGCCGTCGGAGAGCATCAGCAGCAGCTGCGACGAGCCGAAATAGATAAACAGCACCACCAGGATTTCCGGCAGGCCGCGCAGCACGGTCACCCAGGCGGTGCCGAGCCAGCTGACGGCTTTCCAGCGGGACGATTCCCATACGGCGAACAGCATCGCCAGAATCAGCCCGAGGATCAGGGCGCAAACGGCAAGGCCGACGGTCATGCCGGCGGCGCTTGCTAAAGGTTGTAATTCATTCATCGGGGCGTATTACTGCTGGAACCATTTTTTGTAGATGGTTTCATAGGTCCCATCCTGCTTGATCTTGTCCAGGGCGGCGTTGAACTTGCCCTGCAGATCGGTATTTTTCTGGCGTACCGCGATGCCGAGGCCGGTGCCGAAGTAGTCTTTATCCGTTACTTTGGCGCCCACTGTCGCCAGCGCGTCATTCTGCTTCAGCCACTCGTTGACCACCGCGGTATCGCCGAACACCGCATCAACGCGGCCGTTCTTCAGATCCAAAATGGCGTTTTGGTAGCTGTCGTAAGGCACGGTGGTGATTTCCGGGTGCTTGTCGGTCAGGTATTTTTGGTGAGTGGTGCCGTTTTGCACGCCGACTTTCTTGCCTTTCAGCGCCGCCACGTCGGCGATTTTGCCTTTCTGCGCGATGAACAGCGCCGAGTTATCGTAGTACGGCTTGGTGAACAGCACCTGCTTTTCACGCTCCGGCGTAATGTCCATACCGGCCATGACCGCATCGAAACGCTTGAACTTCAGGCTTGGGATCAGGCTGTCGAACGCCTGATTGGTGAAGGTGCACTCGGCCTGCATCTCTTTGCACAGCGCGTTGGCCAGATCGACATCAAAACCCTGAATTTTGTTGCCGGCGTCAATAAATTCAAATGGAGGATAGGAGGCTTCGGTAGCGAAACGGATGGTTTCGGCTGCGGAGGCGGAAACGCTGATGCCGGCCAGAACGGCGGCGATTATTAGTTTTTTCATCGCAAACTCCCCAAATTACAGCAAGTTAATTGTTAGTGTGATAAGTAGTTGGCAAACTCGGTGGTCCGCGGCTGCGTGAAGTGGCTGCTGTCGCCTTGCTCCACCACATGGCCGTTTTCCATGTACACCACGCGGCTGGCGGTCTTGCGCGCCACTTCCACTTCGTGGGTGACGATCACCTGAGTGATGCCGGTGCCGGCCAGTTCGCGAATGATGCTGACGATCTGGGCGGTGATTTCCGGATCCAGCGCTGCGGTCGGTTCATCGAACAGCAGCACCTGCGGCTCCATCATCAGGGCGCGAGCGATCGCTACGCGCTGCTGCTGGCCGCCGGAAAGGTGCAGCGGAAAGCGATCGGCGAAGTCGGTCAGGCGCAGACGCTTGAGCAGCTTGTCGGCGCGCTCCATCGCCTGAGCCTTGGTCAGACCCAGCACGCGGCAAGGCGCTTCTATCAGGTTCTGGACCACGGTGAGGTGAGGCCACAGGTTGTATTGCTGGAAGACCATGCCGACATTTTGCCGCAGTTCGCGAATGGCTTTTTCGCCCGGCGCCTGCTTGAAATCGAATTGGTTGCCGGCGATCTTTAGCTGACCCGAACGCGGCATTTCCAGCAGGTTCAGCACCCGCAGCAATGAACTTTTCCCGGCGCCGCTTGGGCCAAGCAGCACCAGGGTTTCCCCGGCTGGACATTCCAGCGTGATGTCAAACAGCGCCTGGTGAGCGCCGTAATAGCAATTAATACCGTTAAGTTGAATACTCATGCGCCAGAATTGAATAGACATTGATGCCGCAAATGTTAACTTCCACAGAATACTTATGCAATCTTTGTGCGTTAAAATTTATGAGTGTGCGGCGGGACAGTAAAAGATTAGCACAAGATACCGCGACTCAGGCCGAGGGAGGGGATTTGTGGCGCAGGCTGTGAGATCGGTAGCGAAATTTTTTCTATCGGACGAAATCTGAGCGGCGCAAGGGGCGACGGGAACGACCGACGCGGCGGGCCCGCGTCGGCCGGGGAGTGCGGGTTATCGGTTTTCCAGCACCTGACGCACGCTGCCGTTGGTGGCGTGTGCTGGAACATTCAGGTAGCGAATATCATCAACCACCCAGCAGGTGCCTTCGCGCACCATCAGCACTTCGTCTTGCCAGTTCACGGTACTGTTGGCGTCTTTCTGGTAGCTCAAGTCAACGCGCAGCGGGATGTTCTTCGCATCGGTGTTGGGAATGGTCGAGGCGCTGGCGACGGACGCGCTGCTTGGCCCTTGCGCGTTGCCGGAGAACAGATCGCCGGTTATCTGATGCTTGCCCGGATTTTGAGCGGCGCTGACCAGATCCTGATACAGCACTTTGCTCAGATAAGGCTGCAGCTGCGCCAGGCGGTTGCTGTCCGGCAGGCTGGAACCTTGCTGGATGCGCAGGTCATAGAACTTTTGCGCGACCGTATCCGGGCCGCCTTCCACACAGCTGCCGCTGCGGGTGCCGATATCCTTGTATGCCGGTTCCACCGTGGTACAGGCACTCAGCAACAGCGCTAAGGGTAAAACAGCCGCAATCGTTTTTGTTTTCATCTTATTACCTTATGTGAAAGTCTCTACCATGAAGACCGATAGCTTACAGTATAAATGCGTTTTTTGGCCTTGCATTCGTACTGCGTGCCATTGATTAAGCGAACATAATGCCAATCTTCTGGTCATATATACGTTGAATTAATCAAACAAGGAGTTCTGATGCAGCTTTCAACTACCCCGACCCTGGAAGGGTTTACCATCACCGAATACTGCGGCGTCGTCACCGGCGAAGCGATCCTCGGCGCCAACATTTTTCGTGATTTCTTCGCCGGCGTGCGCGATATCGTCGGCGGCCGCTCGGGCGCTTATGAGAAAGAGCTGCGCAAGGCGCGCCTGATCGCATTCGAAGAGCTGGAAGACCAGGCGAAAGAGCTGGGCGCCAACGCGGTGGTCGGCATTGATATCGATTATGAAACCGTTGGTAAAGACGGCAGCATGCTGATGGTGACCGTCAGCGGCACCGCGGTGAAAGTGAGCCGCTAACGCCATGCTTTCTTTTCGCCCCGGCCATTCCGCCGGGGCGACATCCTCTTGATTTATCCCACCTTGTGCTGCTCGACGATTGGGCGGTGTTCCTGCGGCTTCGTGGGCACCGGCTCCTGGCGATGCGGCATCGGCTGAACGGACGTCTGATGGCGCTGCGGCGCCGGGGCCGCATGCGGCATGATGCGCTGTTGCGGCGCCGGCATCGGGCTTATCGCCGCCGGATGCTGCGGCGCTGCCGGTTCGCGGATCACTGGCTGAGTGACGTGCGGGGCCTGCAGAACCTGCGGTCGCGCGACGGCTGGATGCACCGGCGCAGCGGCCGGCATCGGATGCGTCTGTAGCGGCGCTGAATGTACGGCTGTCGGCTGCTGCGGGTGAGGTGCCGTCGGAACGGCATGCGTGAACGTCGGCGTGCTCATCGGCTGCTGTGCATGAGGCGCGATGACCGGCTGTCGCACGTGCGGGACGGCCGCTACCGGCTGGTGTATGGCTACCGGCTGCTGTACGTGAGGCGCCACCGGCTGGGTATGCGCAAAGTTCGGCAACGTCATCGGCGCGTGGGCCGCAGGCGCGACGTGCGGCTGTTGCGGCGCGCCGATGGGCGTCGGTTGAGTGACGCGGGGCGCCGGCGCGGCGGCGGTATTGTAGTTGTTCACCGTGCTGGTGCTGCTGCGATTCACAGTGTTCACGTTGTTATATTGGTTGATGTTGGTGACGCGATTCACCACGGAGGTGGAGTGTGAGACATAGGGCGCATTGCGGTAGACCACCGGCTGGCGGCGATCGTCCCAGCGCATATCCCAGCTGTGCCAGCCGCTGTCGTGCTGGTTAAGCAAGGTAGCCACCGCGATGCCGACGCCGAAGCTGATCACGCCGGCAGCCAGCATGTCGCCGCCGCTGTAGCCCGAGGGCTGATACTGATAGCTCGGGTAGGCCGGGACCGGCGTTCCGTAGGCTTGCCAGGGATCGTAATGCGGGACGTAAACCGTATCCGGCTGGCTGGGTTCGATAACGATGGTCTCGCCCGGCGCCGCCACCACGCGCTGGCGATAGGGCTGCTGTTCGACATAACGCGTCGTTGGCGCCACGACGATGCGCTGCTGCGGGGTGTTTTTCAGCGTGCCTTGGCTGGCCGCCCGTTGACGCATCACCTGAATGGCGTTCATCACGTCGGTGGGATCGTTCAGGTAGGCGCTGCCCAGGGCGGTGGTCCAGGGGATGTTTTTCGCCATTTGATCGAGCACGTCGGGGAATTGCACCAGGCCGCGCACGCTGGGATCCCAGGGCTGAGCGTCGGCCGCTGAGCTGAGCGCCGCCGGTTGCAATCCGCGGTTTTGCGCCAGCCAGGCATCCGCGGCGCTGATTTGGTCAGGATAGCCCGCGCCGGCCAACACCTGCGCCAGCAGCTTGTCGGGGAACAGCGCCACCGGGCTGACCAACTGGTACAGTTGATCGGCGCTCAGTGGCGTATAGGCCGGCGCGCTGGCACTCGTGACGGGCGCGGCCGAGGGCGGGGCGCTCCCGCCCATCGCGTCGGCGACTTTTTGCCGATCGCAGCCGCTGAGCGGCAGCATGGCGGCACAGAGCAACCAGGACAGATAGCGTGGCGTGAACATGTTCGACTCCGCTCTTTCAGCGCAGATGATACTTTGAGACTATCATGGGCGGGAAAGGCCGCCAGCCGGGAGCAACACTCGCTTGCACATCGGCGCTATCTGTTATTATTTCTCGATGAGCGTGATGATTGGATACAGGTCAATCGCGTCGCGTTACATCTTTCACGGACGTCAATCAGGAGGATAAGTGAAAATTTGGCCAGGGATCATCGCCGCCGCGCTGTTGGCGGGATGCCAAAATCCGCAGCAGGACACGCTCGTCGATCGTGGCGCTTACCAGCTCGAAACCTTGCATCAGGCGCAGGGCGCCGATCAGCGCATTCGGTTTCTGGTGATGCACTATACGGCGGAAGACTTTCATTCATCATTGAAAACGCTGACCGATGAACACGTCAGCGCACACTACCTGTTGCCGGCGCACCCGCAGCGCGAACACGGCAAACCGACGGTGTACCGGTTGGTGCCGGAAGCGATGCGCGCCTGGCATGCCGGCGCCAGCGGCTGGCGCGGGCGCAGCAATCTCAACGACACCTCGATCGGCATTGAAATCGTCAACAAGGGTTTCACCCGCAGCATGCTGTTCACCCGCTGGCAGCCCTACACGGCGGAACAGATCGCCGTGTTGATTCCGCTGAGCCGCGACATTATCCAACGCTATGGCATTCAGCCGCAGGACGTGGTGGGGCACAGCGACATCGCGCCGCAGCGCAAACAGGATCCCGGCCCGCTGTTCCCCTGGCGGCAACTGGCGCAGGCCGGCATCGGCGCATGGCCGGACGAGGCAGACGTGCAGCGGCTGCTGGCGGGGCGAGACAGGCAGGCGCCGGTGCCGCTGGCACCGCTGCTCGAAAAGCTGGCGCGTTACGGCTACGCGATCGACCCGTCGTGGGATGCGCGGCAGCAGCGCAATGTGCTGGCGGCGTTTCAGATGCATTTCCGGCCCGACGATGTTCGCGGCGAGCCGGATGCAGAGAGTGAGGCGATTATCGATGCGCTGCTGTTGAAGTACGGCGCGTGGCGTTGATTACAGGCCGTGCAGTTTGCCGTGATCTTTCAGCCAGCGGGCGGTGCGCGCGATGCCTTCTTCCAGCGAGACGATCGGCTGATAGCCCAGCTCTTGCTGCGCGCGGGTGGTATCGAGCGTGAGATCGAAGTTGAGTTTGGCGACGCCGTAATGGGTCAGCACCGGCTCCTTTTCGCTTTTGCTGCCCAGGCGCTCCATGCCGCGCGCCATCATGTCGAGCATCGGATAGGGGACGGAGCGGATGCGGCACTTCATGCCCAAATCGTCGATCAGCTGCTGCACCACGGTGCGAAGCGGGCGCGGCTGCTGGTTGGTGATGTTGTAGGCGCGGCCGGACGGAGTGTCTTCTTTTAGCGTCGCCAGCCACATGGCGTGCACCGCATTCTCCAGATAGGTCATGTCCACCATCGCCGCGCCGCCGCGCGGCAGCAGCAGGTTGCCGTAGCGTTTGATCATCTGCAGCAACCGCGGCAGCATCACCTTGTCGTGCGGCCCGAACAGGCCCTGCGGGCGCAAAATGGTGAAATGGGTCTGCGGATTGGACAGCGCCAATTGCTGGATCACCTGCTCGCCGGCGGCCTTGCTGCGCGCGAACTCGTTGGCGTAACGCTGCGGGCGAAAGTCTTCGGTTACGTTGCGGTGATGGTGGTAGTCGAAATAGATCGCCGGGGAAGAGATGTGAATGAACTGCGCCACGCCATAGGCCGCCGCCCATTCGCCGAGGCGGCGGGTGGCGCGGACGTTGGCCAGTTCGAAGGCTTCTTCGGTGCCCCAGGGTGAGGTAAAGCTGGAGCAGTGCCACAGCACATCGACGTCCGCCAGCATCGCTTTGGCCTGCGAAGAGATCAGGTTGGTGAGATCGGCATGAATGAACTCCGCGCCCATTTTTTCCAGCAGGCCGCCCATCGCCTGGTTACGACCGGTGGCGCGCACTTTGATGCCCTGGCGGCGCAGATATTCAACGGCGTTACGGCCTAACCCACTGGTTGCACCGGTGACCAATACCTTCATAACGGACTCTATTCTCACCCAAAATCGGAATACCGGCGGGCGCTTGCGGCGCTCCCAGCAAATAAGATGCCATTCTTCCGTGATTTCGTGCGCTATGCAATCGGAAAGCCCCGAAGCACAGCGGCAAACTGTGCGGTTGATCGACAAATGAACGGCATTCAGCGCTGTTGGCGGTCCAGGTTCTCGGCCAGCGTCGCGATGCGCTTCGCCATGCCGCGAAAAATGAACAGATGCGCGGGCATCATGGCGAACCAATACAGCAGCCCGCTGAAGCCGGCCGGATGCCACCAGGCGCGCACGTCCAGCGTGCGGCGATCGCCGCGATCGGTAATGGTGAAGCTCAGCCGCCCCAGCCCCGGCGCCTTCATGCCGAACAGCAGCGCCAGCTGCCGCAGCGGCTTCAGCGTGATGACTTTCCAGCCGTCGATCTCGTCGCCCAGCGCCAGGGACGCGCGCGCCGGGCGGCCATAGACCACGCCGTTGCCGATCATGTCGTCCATGCGGGCGCGGATCCGCCACAGGATATTGGCGTAGAAATAGCCTTCCTCGCCCCCCAACTGCTGCACCGTTTGCCACAGCGCCTGGCTGGAGGCGGCGGTGTCGAGCGAACACCCCGCCTGTTTCGGGTAATAGCCGTAGCCGGGGCGCCAGCGGGCCCGCGCCGCCGGATCGTAGCCCCAGTCGGCGGAATCGACCACCTCCAGTTCGCGCTGCAGCGTGGCGGTGACCGCCTGATCGAAGGTGTGCAGACGTTGCGGGATCAGGGCCTGCAACGGTTTGCCGTCGGCGGGCAGATCGTGCTTCAGGCCCTGGATCAGCGCGCGCGCGATCGGCGTCGGCACCGAGGTGATAAGGCTGATGAACCACACTGAAATCAGCCGCGTCGGCAAGGGGATCGGGATCAGCCAGCGCCGCTTGCCGCTGATGGCGATAAAGCGTTTGAACATATCCTGATAGCTGAGGTATTCAGGCCCGGCGACGTCAAAGATGCGGTGTTCTTGCGCCGGGTGCGCCAGCAGATCGGCCAGATAAACCAGCAGGTTCTCCAGCGCTACCGGCGAGGACTTCGAGCGCACCCAGCGCGGCGGCGTCAGCACCGGCAGGTTATAGACCATGTCGCGCATCACTTCGAACGCCGCCGAGCCGGGGCCGACGATGATGCCGGCGCGCAGCTCGGTCACCGGCACGCCGCTCTGGCGCAGGATCTCGCCGGTCAGGCGGCGCGCCGCCAGGTGCGGCGAACTGTCGTCGTTCGGCTGCAGCGCGCCGAGAAAGATCACCTGCTTGACGCCGGCATTGCGCAGCGCATCGCGCAGATTTTCCGCCGCCTGGCGTTCCTTCTCGATAAAGTCGTCGCCGTCGCCCATCGCGTGCACCAGATAGTAAAGCGTATCTATCTCCCACAGCGCCGCGCTCAGGGTTTCCGGGCGGTACAGATCGACATACAGGCAGTTGACCTGCGGCCAGTTCTGCTCCTGCAGCCACTCGATGCGCCGCGCGGCGGCGGTAATCTGGTGCCCCTGTTCGATCAGGTGCGGGATCAGGTTCTGGCCTATATAGCCGCTGGCTCCAAGAACCAGTACGCGTTGGGGTGTCATCGGGCCGCCTTGTGCGGTAGAGGATTGGCAGAACGACAGGATGCCAAATTCAGGGTTTAAATGCACTTTTTGTATGGGTATAAGCCGGTTGCATCCGCCGCGGCGCGAGTTCACACTACGCGCCCCTTATCGCACGAAAAACCGAATGCCATGAAACTCAATGTGATTTGTTACGCCCTGCTGGGCCTGGCGCTGATCGCCAGCCTGTTCTCGCCGCATCCGGTGTGGATGTGGCTGCTGTCGGCCAACTTGCTGACGTTTCTGATCTACGGCGGCGATAAGCTGGCGGCGCGCAAGGGATGGCGACGGGTGCCGGAGACGACGCTGTTGCTGTTCGGCGCGTTGGGCGGCTGGTTGGGCGCGCTGCTGGCGCAGCAGCTGTTTCGCCACAAGACCCAGAAGCAGCCGTTTAAAACCTGGTTCATCCTCAGCGTGGCGCTCAATCTGGCGGCGGTGCTGGGGCTGTGGTACTGGGTTTACGGCCGCTGGATCTTCTGAGTGCGGGGCGCGGTCTGCGCCCCGAGCGATCAGGCGTGCTGCTGAAGAAACTCCCGCCACAGTTCGACCACCCGCTGCAGATCCTGACGGCTGGCGTCGAGGTGGGTCAGAATGCGCGTCAGCGGGCCGCTGCTGATCAGCACGCCGCGTTCGCGCATCCACGGGCCGAGTTTGGCCGCCAGCGCCGGCGTTTGGCGCAGGTACAGCACGTTGGTCTGCGCGCCGGGTTCGGCAATCTCTACGCCGATCTGCCGCAGCTGTTGCTCCAGCCAGACCGCGTTGTCATGGTCTTCGCGCAGCCGCGCGACGTTATGCTCCAGCGCGTAGAGGCCGGCCGCCGCCAAAATGCCGGCCTGGCGCAGCCCGCCGCCGGTCATCTTGCGCCAGCGCAGCGCGCGTTGGATGAAAGCCTCGCTGCCGCACAGCAGCGAGCCGACCGGCGCGCCTAACCCTTTCGACAGGCAAATGGTGAAGGTGTCGCAATACTGCACGATCTCTTTTAGCGGCAGGTTCAGCGCCACTGCGGCGTTGAAGATGCGCGCGCCGTCGATATGCAGCGCCAACTGCCGCTCGCGGGTAAACTGCCACGCCTGCTGCAGGTAGGCCTGCGGCAAGACTCTGCCGCTGATGGTGTTTTCCAGGCTCAACAGCCGGGTGCGGGCGAAGTGGATATCGTCGGGTTTGATGGCGGCGGCGAGCTTGTCCAGCGGCAGCGTGCCGTCGGTGTCGGCCTCGATCGGCTGCGGCTGGATGCTGCCCAGCACCGCTGCGCCGCCGGCTTCGTATTTGTAGTTGTGCGCCTGCTGGCCGACCAGATATTCATCGCCGCGCTGGCAGTGGCTCAGCAGCGCCACCAGGTTGGCCTGGGTGCCGCTGGGCAGAAACAGCGCCGCTTCTTTGCCCGACAGACGCACCGCTTCCGCCTCCAGCGCGTTGACCGTCGGATCATCGCCGTAGACGTCGTCGCCGACTTCTGCCTGAGCCATCGCCTGGCGCATGGCGGCGCTGGGGCGGGTGACGGTGTCGCTGCGTAGATCGATAAGCATAGGGTTCCTGGAATATAAGGGAGAGGAAAAGGGTACATGGCATCATATACCCTTTATTTCACCGGGGCAGCTTGCTTAGCGCAGCCAGTTGGTTTTCGCCAGCTCGACCACTTCGTCGCCGCGGCCGTTGATGATGGCGCGCAGCATGTACAGGCTGAAGCCTTTCGCCTGTTCGAACTTGATCTGCGGCGGCATCGCCAGCTCTTGCTTGGCGGTGACCACGTCCAGCAGCGCCGGGCCGGGGTGCGCCAACATCTCCTGCAGCGCGCCGTCCAGATCGGAGGCTTTTTCCACGCGGATGCCCTTGATGCCGGCGGCGTTGGCGATCGCCGCGAAGTCCGGATTATGCAGATCGGTGCCGTCGGTCAGGTAGCCGCCGGCCTTCATCTCCATCGCCACGAATCCCAGCACGCTGTTGTTGAACACCACGATTTTCACCGGCAGCTTGAGCTGCGCCAGCGACAGGAAATCGCCCATCAGCATGGTGAAGCCGCCGTCGCCGCACATGGCGATCACCTGTTTATCCGGCGCGGTGGCCTGAGCGCCTATCGCCTGCGGCATGGCGTTGGCCATCGAACCGTGGTTGAACGAACCGAGCAGGCGGCGCTTGCCGTTCATTTTCACGTAGCGGGCGGCCCACACCGTTGGCGTGCCGACGTCGCAGGTGAAGATGGCGTCGTCGCTGGCATAGTGGCTGAGCTGCTGCGCCAGATACTGCGGGTGGATCGGTTGGTCGTCGCCGGCGGTCGCCAGCCCGTCGAGATCCTTGCGCGCGTTGCGGTAATGCTCAAGCGCCTTGTCGAGGAACGCCCGATCGCGCTTCGGCTCCAGCTGCGGCAGCAGGGCGGTGAGGGTGGTGTGGATATCGCCCACCAGCGCCATATTGACCGGGCAGTGCGCGCCGATGCTGCCGGGGTTGATGTCGATCTGAATGATGTTGGCGTTGGTGGGGTAGAACGCCCGATAGGGGAACTGGGTGCCGAGCAGCACCAGCGTGTCGGCGTTCATCATCGCGTGATAACCGGAGGAGAAACCGATCAGCCCGGTCATGCCGACGCTGTACGGGTTGTCCCATTCGATATGTTCTTTACCGCGCAGCGCGTGCACCACCGGCGCCTGCAGCAGTTCGGCCAGCTTGACCACTTCATCGTGCGCGCCGGCGCAGCCGCTGCCGCACATCAGGGTGATGTTCTTCGCCTTGTTCAGCGTTTCCGCCAGCTTGTTCAGCTCGCTCATCGGCGGCTGCACCAGCGGCAGCGCCGGGGTATGCCAGGTCACGGCCGCGTCTTCCGGCGCCATGCGCAGCGCCACGTCGCCCGGCAAGACGACCACCGACACGCCGCGATTGAGGATCGCCTTGCGCATGGCGATCTCAAGCACGCGCGGCAGCTGTTCCGGGTTGGAGACCAGTTCGCAATAGTGGCTGCATTCGCGGAACAGCTCCTGCGGATGCGTTTCCTGGAAGTAGCCGCTGCCGATTTCGCTGGAAGGGATGTGCGCGGCGATCGCCAGCACCGGCACATGGTTGCGGTGGCAGTCGAACAGGCCGTTGATCAGATGCAGGTTGCCGGGGCCGCAGGAACCGGCGCACACCGCCAACTGGCCGGTGAGCTGGGCTTCGGCGCCGGCGGCGAAGGCGGCCACCTCTTCATGGCGGGTGCCCAGCCATTCGATGGTGCCCATGCGGTGCAGGCTGTCGCTGAGGCCGTTGAGCGAATCGCCGGTCACGCCCCAAATGCGTTTTACGCCGGCTTGATCCAGCGTTTTGGCGATCAGTGTGGCTACGGTTTGCTTCATGGTTCCCCCAAACATGGTTTGAAAAACGATGTGGACTCGATCCGGTGAGTGGCAGCAGAACAACTGCAAGCATAGCTTACCGGCTGTGGACGAGATGCGGTCAGGAAGGGTAAAGAGCGTAGGACGGGGAAAAGTGTAACCGGGCTGGCCACGGGGAACTTGCCGATAAATGCCCCATCGCGGCGATGGGGCCAGGGATCACGCCAGGGTGACATCGCCCTGCAGCTGGCAACTGCAGGCCAGCACGTAGCCCTGCGCTACCTCTTCCTCGCTCAACGTCATGGTGCTGGTGGTGGTGTAGTCGCCCTCGAGGATGCGGGTTTTGCACGAACCGCATACTCCGGCGCGGCAGGCGGCGTTGACCGGCAGGGCATTGGCCTCCATCGCTGCCAGCAGGGTGCTGCCGACTGGCACGCGGAATTCGCGCAGCGGGCGGGCGGCGCGCAGCGTCAGCCCTTCGGTTGCGTCAGCCTGTGCCGTCGGCGTGTGGAACTGCTCCTTATGGAAACGCTCGGCCGGCACGCCGAGCCGGCGACAAAGTTGCTCCACCTGATCCATGTAGGGCGCGGGGCCGCAGGTCATTACCGTGCGTTCGGCGATATCCGGCGCCGCCTGCCGCAGCGTCTGTTCATCGATGCGGCCGCTGAGGTAGCCGGGTTGCAGATCCTGCTCGGCCATCAGCGTCAGGCGCAGCTGCGGATGGGCGGCGCACAGCGCGCGCCACTGATCGGCGAAAATCGTGTCGGCGGGCGTGCGCACGTTAACGATCGCGGCGATATCACAGGTTGGACGGTTGGCGGTCAGCCAGCGGCACATCGAGACGATCGGCGTCACGCCGCAGCCGGCCGCCAGCATCAGATAACGATCGGCCGGGTGGCGCTCGCAGCAGAATTCGCCCTGCGCGTCGGACAGCCACAGCGTGTTGCCGGGCTTGACCTCTTGCGTCAGCCAGCGCGATCCGACGCCGTCCGGCAGGCAGCGCACGCTGATGCTGAGAAAGCGGCTCTGGCCGGGCGAGGAGGAGAGCGTATAGGCGCGCAACGTCTCCTCGCTGTTGCGAATGCTGACCAGCGCGAACTGGCCAGCCTGGTAAGGGTAGAAAACGTCGCAGATCAGGTTCAGCGTCCAGACGTCGGCGGTTTCACGCCGGATGGAATGCACCTGCATGCGGTTCGGGCAAAGCGGAGTGGGTTGAGTCATCGGGGCACCTCAAAAAACAAAGGGGCCGGCGCAGGCGGCCCCATAACGTAACGGCATCAGGCGAGCAGCGCTGCAATATCCTGCTCGACGGTGGTGATCGGACGCAGGCCGAATTTCTCGTTGAGGATCGTCATCAGGTTGTCGGTCAGGAAGCCCGGCGCGGTCGGGCCGGTGACGATGTTTTTCACCCCTAGCGACAGCAGAGTCAGCAGAATGACGATCGCCTTCTGTTCAAACCACGACAGCACCAGGCTGAGCGGCAGCTCGTTGACGCTGCAGCCGAGCGTATCCGCCAGCTTGACCGCCAGCATGATGGCGGAGTAGGCGTCGTTGCACTGGCCGACGTCCAGCAGGCGCGGCAACCCTTCTAGCGTGCCGAAGTCCAGCTTGTTGAAACGGTACTTGCCGCAGGCCAGCGTCATGATCAGGCAGTCTTGCGGCACGCTGCGGGCGAAGTCGGTGAAGTAGCTGCGCTCGTCGCGGCTGCCGTCGCAGCCGCCCACCAGGAAGACGTGGCGCAGTTTTTTCTGCGACACCAGGTCGATGACCGTGTCGGCGGCGTTCAGCAGTGTCTGGCGGCCGAAGCCGACGGTGATCAGGTGCTCAATCTCGGTGTAAGGGAAGCCGTTCATGCCCTGCGCCTGGCGGATCACGGCGCCGAAGTCGTCGCCTTCCAGATGGTTGACGCCCGGCCAGCCGACGATGCTGCGGGTCCAGATGCGATCGCCGTAGTTGCCGACGTTAGGATCGATGATGCAGTTGGAGGTCATCACGATCGGGCCAGGGAATTTGGCGAATTCCGTCTGCTGGTTTTGCCAGCCGCTGCCGTAGTTGCCCACCAGGTGCTTGAATTTTTTCAGTTCCGGATAGCCGTGCGCCGGCAGCATTTCACCGTGGGTGTAGACGTTGACGTTTTGCCCTTCGGTTTGCTCGAGCAGCATGCGCAGATCTTTGAGATCGTGGCCGGAAATCAGAATGGCTTTCCCGGCCACCGGGCGCACGTTGACCGCGCTGGGCTGCGGATCGCCGTAGGCCTGGGTCTCACCGCGATCGAGGATCGCCATCACGTTGAAGTTCATCTTGCCGATGCCCATGGCGTTGTTCAGCAGGGTATCGACGTCGCGTGGCCGGGTGCCGAGCCAGGCCATGAAAGCGTGGTAGTCGGCATAGAGCTGTTCGTCGAACTGGCCGAGCACGTGCGCGTGTTCCATATAGGCCGCCGCGCCTTTCAGGCCATACAGACACAGCAGGCGCAAACCGTGTACGTCGTCGCCGACCTCGGCCTTGTCGCTGTCGAGGGCAAACTGCGCCGCCTGTTGCAGCAGCGCAGGCATAGCGTCACCGGCCAGCTGCAGCGCCGCCATCGGGTGATCGACGCGCACGCCGCCATCCAGCAGCCGGCAACGGGCGGCCAGCGAGTCGCGCAGCAGCAGGGTTTCCCGCGCGTAACCGATGATGCGCTGGGAGTCGAAGTTAACGTTGGTCAGGGTGGAGAAGAAGGCGCGCGGGGCGAAGCTGTCGATTTCGTGGTCGACGATGCCCAGCGAACGCGCCTGCAGCGCCCAGGCGGAGAGGCCCTGCAGCGCCGCCACCAGCAGATCCTGCAGATCGGAGGTTTCCGCCGTTTTGCCGCACATGCCCTGAGCATACGCACAGCCGTTGCCTGCCGGGGTTCGAATGGTTTGTTCACATTGCACACAGAACATAGTCGCTTCCTTTTATTTTTAAAGTTGCATTTATAATGCTTGTTTAAAAGCATAGATCGGCGATCGGGGTTGCAAAAGGCTTTTGTGCGACTACTGCGGGCAAGTTTGATTTAGCGCAATTTTGCCGTGCGGATGGGAATGATTACGCTTTGGGGGCCGGGTGACCCCCAAGGGGAAAGGATCAGGAGAACAGGGCGATCAGCACCGGCGCCAGCAGGCTCAGCAGGAAGCCGTGCACGATGGCGGGCGGCACCATGTCCAGTCCGCCGCTGCGCTGCAGCACCGGCAGGGTGAAGTCCATCGAGGTGGCGCCGCAAAGGCCGAGGGCGGTGGAGCGGCTGCGGCGCACCAGCGTCGGGATCAGCATGATCGCCACCAGCTCGCGCGCCAGATCGTTGAAGAACGCGGCGCTGCCCATCACCGGGCCGTAGGCGTCGGTGATCAGAATGCCGGACAGCGAGTACCAGCCGAAGCCGGAGGCCATCGCCAGCCCGGCCTTGACCGGCAGCCCCAGCAGCTGCGCCGCCAGCGCGCCGCCGGCCAGAGACGCGGCGACCACCGCCAGCGCCACCAGCGTGCCGCGGCGGTTGAGCACGATCTGGCGCAGCGTCATGCCGCTGTTGCGCAGCTGAATGCCGACCAGCAACAGCAGGAAGATCAGCGCATATTCGCTGCCTTTATGGGCGAACTGCAGCCATTGCCACTGCGTCAGGCCGAGCAGGAAGCCGCCGAGCACCACGCCGCACAGCTTGAGCGACTCCAGCGCCATATGCACGCGCGAAGGCAGCTTTTCCTGTTTATGGCTGCTGCGCCACGGCATGCGCCGCTCCAGCAGCGCCAGCAACAGCAGATTGGCGCAGAGAATGCAGAAGAAGAACGCCGCGCTGTACTGGAAGATCAGCATCAGATTGCTGCTGAGATTCTCCATAAACGCCAGGCTGATGCCCATGAAAAACAGGATCACATACACCATCCAGCTCAGCAGCCGGTTGATCAGCACCAGCAGCGGGCGATGGCGTAAGGGAATGAGGTAACCGACAATCAGCGGTAACAGAATAATCAACAGTCCTGAGTACATGGTGCAACGAGTGTCCTTGAGTTTTGATGCGCGACGAACGGCGGCGAGGAGCACACGCTAACCAAAAGCCCGGCCGGAGTAAAGCGGCAGATTTGACGCTGGCCGCTTGACCTGCAAGGGGTTTTTTGACCATGCTCTGTGAAAGTCGCCTCATTGAAGAGGCGACGGCGCGCACGGGAGGCGGCGGATGTTCTTGGAGCGTATCGAAATTGTAGGTTTTCGCGGTATTAATCGGCTGTCCCTGATGCTGGACGACAACACGCTGTTGCTCGGCGAAAACGCCTGGGGTAAATCCAGCCTGCTGGATGCGCTGACGCTGCTGCTGGCGCCGGAGCAGAAACTGTATCGATTTGAAGCGCACGACTTCCATTTTCCCCCCGGTGAGGAGGCGGCCAAAGAGCGCCACCTGCAGGTGGTATTCACCTTCTGCGAGAAAGACATCGGCCACGCGCACCTGCCGCGCTACCGCCATCTGACGCCGCTGTGGGTCAAGGGGGAAGACGGCCTAAGCCGCATTCATTACCGCTGCGAGGGCGAGCTGGCCGATGACGGCACGGTGTGCACCTGGCGCGGTTTTCTCGACGCCGACGGCAACGCCTTTCAACTGCACCATATCGAACAACTGGCCCACGCCATCATCCGCATCCACCCGGTTTTGCGCCTGCGCGACGCGCGCTTTATTCGCCGCCTGCGCCCCAGCAGCCTCGGCGATGAACGCAAACCCGATACGCAGGCGTTGGCGCAGCAGCTGGATCAGCTGACGCGCGAGCTGGTGCGCAATCCGCAGAAGCTGACCAACGGCGAGCTGCGTCAGGGGCTGGCGGCGATGCAGCAGTTGCTCGAGCACTACTTTGCCGAGCAGAGCTCGCAGGTGGCGCGGCCGCGCCGCCGCGGCGGTGAACCGGAGCAGGACGCCTGGCGCGCGCTGGACGGCATCAACCGCATGGTCGCCGAGCCGAACAGCCGCAGCATGCGTCTGATCCTGCTGGGCATGTTTTCCACCCTGCTGCAGGCCAAGGGCGACGTCAAGCTGGATCCGCACGCCCGGCCGCTGCTGCTGGTGGAAGACCCGGAAACTCGCCTGCATCCGATCATGCTGTCGGTGGCCTGGGGGCTGCTCAATCAGCTGCCGCTGCAGCGCATCACCACCACCAACTCCAGCGAATTGGTGTCGCTGGTGCCGGTGGAGCACGTGTGCCGGCTGGTGCGCGAGTCGGGCCGCGTCGCGACCTATCGTCTCGGGCCGCGCGGGTTGAGCGCCGAAGACGGGCGGCGCATCGCGTTTCACATCCGTTTCAACCGGCCGTCGTCGCTGTTCGCCCGCTGCTGGCTGCTGGTGGAGGGCGAGACCGAAGTGTGGCTGCTGAACGAACTGGCGCGCCAGTGCGGCTATCATTTCGAGGCGGAAGGGGTAAGGGTCATCGAATTCGCTCAGTGCGGCCTGAAGCCGCTGCTGCGCTTTGCCCGCCGCATGGGCATCGAGTGGCATGCGCTGGTGGACGGCGATGAGGCGGGCAAAAAGTACGCCAACACCGTGCGCAGCCTGCTGGACAATCATGAAGACAACGAACGCGATCGGCTGACCGCGCTGCCGGCGCCGGACATGGAACACTTCATGTTCCGCGAAGGGTTCGCCCCGGTCTATCACCGAATGGCGTCGGTGCCGATCAACGCGCAGATGCCGGTGCGCAAGGTGATCCTGAAAGCGGTCCACCACTCTTCGAAGCCGGATCTGGCGATCGAGGTCGCGATGCAGGCCGGCGAATGGGGCACGGACTCGGTGCCGCCGCTGCTGAAGAAAATGTTCTCACGGGTGATCTGGCTGGCGCGCGGCCGGGCGGACTGACGGCCCGCCGGGTGTTATCGGGCGCAGAAGTGCGCCGCCAATCCCTGTTCCAGCTCGTCCAGCAGCTGATAGCGGCGGCGATACTCGGCGCGCTTCTTGCTGGCGATCTCTTCGATCGGCTTGCGGGCGATGCGTTCGGGCAGCAGGAAATAGCCGCTGTCGAGCGGTTTGGCGCCCATCGACAGCCAGAACTGATCGTAATCGGCGTGCAGCTTGTCCTTCTTCTTACTCTGGTAGCGCCAGTTTTGATAGATATGGGTGGCGTTGCCGACCGCCACGATCCGGCGGATGCCGAGGTGCCGCGCCAGCGTGCAGATGCCTTCCAGCACCAGCCGTTTAGGGAACAGGCCGTGACACTCTTTGGTGGTGTGCTGGATCTCGGCGTGCGGCACGTCATGGTTCGCGCCCTGCAGACCGCCGATGAACAACGTCGGCTGCTGCTGATAATGCATCAGCGCAAAGGTGATCTCCGCCAGCATCACGCCGTTGGCGTTGCGCAGCAGCAGCGTGGCTTCCCCTTCCTTATTCAGTTTGTCGATCGCCGCCAGCTCCAGCGTGATCGGCGCTTCGTTCTTGCCCATCGCGCTGGCCAGCACGAAGGCGTGCGGGCCGAGGTGGCCGAGGCGCATCTTCAGCGGCATGCGCTGTACGATGAGATCGTAATGATCGCGCAGGGCGAACAGGCATTCGATCTTGCTCATGTTGGCCGCCAGGTAGGGACGATGCAGTTTGCACGGCAGGTTCGGCTGCGCGCTCAGGATCTCCTCCAGCAGCGGATTGCTGGCCAGGGTGCTGAGCAGGCCGCTGGTGGTGCGCCAGTTGAGCAGCGAACGGCCGAGAAACTTCAGGCGAAACGAGGTTTTTTTCCAGGCGTTGCTCGGTGCCTTTTCGCCATTGATCAGCGCCGTCATCAGTTGCCAGCCGTTAAGCGGCCGGGCGGAGGCGAGTGGGTAGCTGAGCTGTGACATGATGAAATCCTTGGCTGTGTTGAATGGCGCTATTTCATCAAGGCTTCACTAAACGGGAGTTCAATGCCGAACTGTAACCAAGCGTGTCTCCACATTGTGTTGAGCTAAGGTTTAGTTATTCCCTACGGTGCGTGCTAATTTAGCTCCGCCGCCGCAATGGGCGGTCGATATTCACAAGCACAGGCAGGTCAATTTTGACAGGGTTTAAAGGACATAAGCGCCGCTGGATACTCGCACTGGCGGTGATTGCGGCGATTGTTGCGGCGGCCGTTTGGCACTTCCGCCATCCGGCGCCGACCGATTTCAAAACGGTAAAGGTCACCAAGCGCGATCTGCAGCAGAACGTGTTGGCGACCGGCCAGCTGGACGCAGTGCGCAAGGTTGACGTCGGCGCGCAGGTCAGCGGGCAGTTGGAAAAGCTGTATGTCGAGATCGGCGACAAGGTGAAAAAAGGTCAGTTGCTGGGGGTTATCGATCCGCAACAGGCGCAGAACAGCATCCGTGAAGGCGAGGCGACGCTGCGCGAGCTGCATGCGCAACTGCTGCAGGCGCAGGCGGAACAGCAGCTGGCGGCGGTTACGCTGCAGCGCAACCAGGCGCTGGCCAAACTGCAGGCGGTATCGCGTCAGGATCTGGATCAGGCGGCGACGCAGCTGGCGGTGAAGAAGGCGCAGGTAGGCACCATCAATGCGCAGATCGCCCGCAACCAGGCCAGCCTGGATACCGCCAAGATCAATCTGGCCTATACCCGCATCGAAGCGCCGATGGATGGCGACGTGGTGCAGATCACCACGCTGCAGGGCCAGACGGTGATCGCGGCGCAACAGGCGCCGAACATTCTGACGCTGGCGGATCTCGGCACCATGCTGGTGAAGGCGCAGGTCTCGGAGGCCGACGTCATTAACCTCAAGCCGGGTCAGAAGGCCTGGTTCACGGTGCTGGGTGATCCGACCCGGCGCTTCGACGGCGTGCTGAAAGACATTCAGCCGACGCCGGAAAAGGTCAACAACGCCATCTTCTATTACGCGCGTTTCGAAGTGCCCAACCCGGAAAGGCTGCTGCGCTTGCAAATGACGGCGCAGGTGCACATTCAACTGGCCGGCGTCCAGCAGGCGCTGGTGATCCCGCTGGCGGCGCTGGGCGATCAGATCGCCGACAATCGCTACCACGTTTCGGTGCTGAAACAGGGCAAGGAAGAGAAGCGTGAGGTGGCCATCGGCCTGCGCAACAATATCGATGTGCAGATCCTCAGCGGGCTCGAGGCGGGTGATGAGGTGATCGTCAGCCGCGGCGGCGTGGAGGCCGGCTGATGGCGGCGCTGTTGCAGCTGAACGGCATTCGCCGCAGCTACCGTTCCGGCGAGCAGACGGTGGAGGTGCTGAAGGGGATCAGTCTGAGCATCGACGCCGGTGAAATGGTGGCGATCATGGGGGCTTCCGGCTCCGGCAAATCGACGCTGATGAACATTCTCGGCTGCCTGGACAAGCCGAGCGCCGGCGTCTATCGGGTGGCCGGCCAGGACGTGGCGACGCTGAGCGACGATGCGCTGGCGCAGCTGCGGCGCGAGCATTTCGGCTTTATCTTTCAGCGTTATCATCTGCTGCCGCACCTGAGCGCGGCGCATAACGTCGAGGTGCCGGCGGTGTACGCCGGGCTGGGCAAAGCGGCGCGGCGCGAACGGGCGGAGGCGCTGTTGCGCCGTCTGGGGCTGGGGGAGCGCGTCAACTATCGGCCGAGCCAGCTTTCCGGCGGCCAGCAGCAGCGCGTCAGTATCGCCCGCGCGCTGATGAACGGCGGGCAGGTGATCCTGGCGGATGAGCCGACCGGCGCGCTCGACAGCCATTCCGGCGAAGAGGTGATGGCGATCCTCAAACAGTTGTGCGCCCAGGGCCACACGGTGATCCTGGTGACTCACGATCCGGCGGTGGCGCGCCAGGCTGAACGGATCATCGAGATCCGCGACGGCGAAATCATCGCCGATTCCCGTCCGGCGCCGTCGGAGGATGCCCAGGCCAAGCCGCTGACGCTGGCCGCCGCGGCGCCTTCCTGGCGGCAGATGGGCGGCCGCTTTCGCGAAGCGCTGGTCATGGCCTGGCGCGCGATGGCGGCCAACAAGATGCGCACCGCGCTGACCATGCTCGGCATCATTATCGGCATCGCCTCGGTGGTATCGATCCTGGTGATCGGCGACGCCGCCAAGCAGATGGTGCTGGCGGACATCAAATCGATCGGCACCAACACCGTCGATATCTACCCCGGCAAGGACTTCGGCGACGACGATCCGACCTACCGGCAATCGTTGAAATACGGCGATCTCGACGCGCTGCGCGAACAGCCGTACATCAGCGCGCTGTCGCCGAGCATCAGCAGCAGCATGCGGCTGCGGCTGGGCAACGTCGACGCGGCGGCCAACGTCAACGGCGTCAGCGAGCAGTTCTTCCGCGTGTACGGCATGAGCTTTACCCAGGGCGTCGGCATCGACCCGATGCAGGTGCAGTCACAGGCGCAGACGGTGGTGATCGACGCCAATACCCAACGGCGGCTGTTCCCGCACCAAAAAAACGTGGTGGGCGAGGTGATCCTGGTGGGCAACATGCCGGCGACGGTGGTCGGCGTGGCTAAAGAGAAGCAGTCGATGTTCGGCAGCAGCAAGACGCTGAACGTGTGGGTGCCGTACAGCACCATGGCCAACCGGCTGATGGGCAACAGCTATTTCGATTCGATCACCGTGCGCATCCGCGACGGCTACGACAGCAAGGAAGCGGAACAACAGCTGTCGCGTCTGCTGACGTTGCGCCACGGCAAGAAGGATTTCTTCACCTATAACATGGACAGCCTGGTGCAAACTGCGGAGAAAACCACTCGCACGCTGCAGCTGTTCCTGACGCTGGTGGCGGTGATTTCGCTGGTGGTGGGCGGCATCGGCGTGATGAACATCATGCTGGTGTCGGTGACCGAGCGCACGCGCGAGATCGGCATCCGCATGGCGGTGGGCGCGCGTTCCGGCGATGTGTTGCAGCAGTTCCTGATCGAGGCTGTCTTGGTCTGCCTGGTGGGGGGCGCGCTGGGGATTACGCTGTCGTTCGCTATCGGTTTGGCGGTGCAGCTGGTGTTGCCGGGTTGGCAGATCAGTTTCCCGCCGGCGGCGTTGCTGAGCGCGTTCCTCTGTTCCACCGGCATCGGCGTGGTGTTCGGCTATCTGCCGGCGCGCAATGCCGCGCGGCTGAATCCGATCGATGCGCTGGCGCGCGAGTAAGTCACAGGCATAAAAAATGCCAGTCACACGGCGGCTGGCATTTTTATCGCAGTCAGAGTCAGTGCAGCGCGACGCTGCCGGAAGCGTTTAGGACAGCGCCTCGCTTTCCACTGGCACAATAAGACTGGCATGGTTGCCTTTGGGCCCTTGATGCACGTCAAAGCTGACCTGCTGGCCCGCCTTCAACGTTCTGTAACCATCCATCTTGATTGTGGAATAATGCGCGAAAATATCTTCGCCGCCGCCGGCTGGGCAGATGAAGCCAAAACCTTTGGCGTTGTTAAACCATTTAACAGTACCCGTCTCCATGCTTTTACATCCCTCGCAACGCTATTTTAAGTGAGATGAATAACTGATTTCGCACTCGCCGTGGGCGAGTAGCAGGGTGGACAAGGGGTGGTTAAAAGACCACCAGCCACGAATTTACACTCTAGAGCAAATGATCGGGGCGTCAAGGGATCGGCTTTTGTCGGCGGGGAGCAGTTCACCAAAGTTTGAAGCAGGTAACGCTATTGCCACGATTCAGTCACAATTGGCCCGTTTTTTTGCGCACGTTACAGTGCGGCGGGACGATGCCGAAGATGATAAAATAGTAACTATCCCCACTTTGAATAACCGAAACCTGTCCCCATATCAGAGGGCAGAGCAGAGAAGATGAGCAGCGATGGGCAATAACAACGATTGGCTAAACTTTGAACACTTGGCCGAAGAAAAACAAATCGATGCGGTAAAACCGCCGTCTATGTATAAAGTTATACTTAACAACGACGATTACACACCGATGGAATTTGTGATTGACGTTCTGCAAAAGTTCTTTTCTTATGATATTGAACGCGCAACGCAACTGATGCTCACGGTCCACTATCAAGGCAAGGCGATCTGTGGTGTTTTTACCGCCGAGGTGGCGGAAACCAAAGTCGTCCATGTGAACCGGTACGCAAGGGAGAACGAGCATCCGTTGCTTTGTACGCTGGAAAAAGCCTGAATAAGGCAATCTATTGGGGAGGTGCTTATGCTCAATCAAGAACTGGAACTCAGTCTCAACATGGCTTTCGCCAGGGCGCGTGAGCACAGACACGAGTTTATGACCGTGGAGCACCTGTTGCTGGCGTTGCTGAGCAACCCTGCCGCGCGAGAAGCGCTCGAGGCATGTACGGTGGATCTGGCCGCGTTGCGCCAGGAGCTGGAAGCCTTCATCGAACAAACCACACCGACGCTGCCCGCCGGCGAAGAAGAGCGCGACACTCAGCCGACGCTCAGCTTCCAGCGCGTGCTGCAGCGCGCGGTCTTCCATGTGCAATCCTCCGGCCGCAGCGAAGTGTCCGGCGCCAACGTGTTGGTGGCTATTTTCAGCGAGCAGGAATCGCAGGCGGCCTATCTGCTGCGCAAGCACGACGTCAGCCGTCTCGACGTGGTGAACTTCATTTCACATGGCACGCGTAAAGACGAGCCGGGCCAAGCGCCGAATGCGGAAAACCCGGTGAACGAAGAGCAGTCCGGAGGGGAAGACCGTATGGAAAACTTCACCACCAACCTCAATCAGTTGGCCCGTGTGGGCGGCATCGATCCGCTGATCGGCCGCGATCGTGAGCTGGAGCGCGCGATTCAGGTGCTGTGCCGTCGTCGTAAAAACAACCCGCTGCTGGTCGGCGAATCCGGCGTGGGCAAGACTGCCATCGCCGAAGGCCTGGCCTGGCGTATCGTGCAGGGCGACGTGCCGGAAGTGATGGCGGACTGCACGCTGTATTCGCTGGATATCGGTTCACTGCTGGCCGGCACCAAATACCGCGGCGACTTCGAGAAACGCTTCAAGGCGCTGCTCAAGCAGCTGGAACAGGATCAGAACAGCATCCTGTTCATCGATGAAATTCACACCATCATCGGCGCCGGTGCGGCTTCCGGCGGGCAAGTGGATGCCGCCAACCTGATCAAACCGCTGCTGTCGAGCGGCAAGATCCGGGTGATCGGCTCGACCACCTACCAGGAGTTCAGCAACATCTTCGAAAAGGATCGCGCTCTGGCGCGCCGTTTCCAGAAGATCGATATCACCGAACCGACGGCGGAAGAGACCGTCCAGATCATCAACGGCCTGAAGACCAAGTATGAAGCGCACCACGACGTGCGTTATACCGCCAAGGCGATCCGCGCCGCGGTGGAGCTGTCGGTGAAATACATCAACGATCGCCATCTGCCGGACAAGGCGATTGACGTGATCGACGAGGCGGGCGCCCGCAGCCGGTTGATGCCGGCCAGCAAGCGCAAGAAAACCGTCAACGTGGCCGATATCGAATCCGTGGTGGCGCGTATCGCTCGCATCCCGGAGAAAACCGTGTCGGCCAGCGATCGCGACGTGCTGAGAAACCTGGGCGATCGCTTGAAGATGCTGGTATTCGGCCAGGATCAGGCGATCGAAGCATTGACGGAAGCGATCAAGATGAGCCGCGCCGGTCTGGGCCACGAGCGCAAGCCGGTCGGTTCCTTCCTGTTCGCCGGGCCGACCGGGGTCGGGAAAACCGAGGTCACCGTACAGCTGGCCAAGGCGATGGATATCGAGCTGCTGCGTTTCGACATGTCCGAGTACATGGAGCGGCATACCGTCAGCCGTCTGATCGGCGCGCCTCCGGGCTACGTTGGTTACGATCAGGGCGGGCTGCTGACCGATGCGGTGATCAAGCATCCGCATGCGGTGGTGCTGCTCGATGAGATCGAGAAGGCGCACCCGGACGTGTTCAACCTGCTGCTGCAGGTGATGGACAACGGTACGCTGACCGACAACAACGGCCGCAAGGCGGACTTCCGCAATGTGATCCTGGTGATGACCACCAACGCCGGTGTGCGGGAAACCGAACGCAAGTCGATCGGCCTGGTGCAGCAGGACAACAGCACCGACGCGATGGAAGAGATCAAGAAGGTGTTTACGCCGGAATTCCGCAACCGTCTGGACAACATCATCTGGTTCAACCATCTGTCTACCGAGGTGATCCAGCAGGTGGTCGACAAGTTTATCGTCGAACTGCAGGCGCAGCTGGATGCGAAGGGCGTCTCGCTGGAAGTGAGCGACGAAGCGCGCGACTGGCTGTCGGTGAAGGGCTACGACCGTGCGATGGGCGCTCGTCCGATGGCGCGCGTCATGCAGGAAAACCTGAAGAAACCGTTGGCCAACGAATTGCTGTTCGGTTCGCTGGTGGACGGCGGTTCCGTGAAGGTCGAGCTGGACAAGGACAAGAAACAGCTGACTTACCACTTCCTCAGCGCCGCCAAGCGCAAGGCGGACGAGGGCGCGGTGCACTAAGGCTGCCTGCAGGCAAAGAAAAAGCGATGCTTCGGCATCGCTTTTTTTTATGGGTGAGATTCACCGTACAACAGAAACGAGTGAGCCCTCTCAGTTTACCTGCGCACCTGCAACCCGTTGTTTAACGTCGCTGCGGGGGTAAACGGAAAGGGCTCCCGAGGGATTACATCCTCGATGCCGCCAGCGTGTGGCGCGCGGTGAGCCGATTAACGGCTACGGAAGACAATGCGGCCTTTGCTCAGGTCGTACGGGGTCAGCTCTACAGTGACTTTGTCGCCCGTCAGGATGCGGATATAGTTTTTACGCATTTTACCGGAGATGTGTGCGGTTACCACGTGCCCGTTTTCCAATTCAACGCGGAACATGGTGTTGGGCAGCGTATCAAGAACGGTGCCCTGCATTTCAATATTGTCTTCTTTGGCCATCGAATCCTCTAGGTCTAACTACCTTAGTTTTTAACCGGCAAGATAATGCCGAAAAACCCCCATTATGTAAAGATGTGTCGGTGAACATTGCACCGTTTCCATCAATTAGTTTACTGGATAGGGCGGTTCAACCGGCTGTGGGGATATGACTTGCGGCGCCCAGCACGCCGGTGCCAAAGGCCGCCGTTGAAGGGTACTGAGCTGCTGCAAGAATTGACGGCGCGGAATTTCACGCGCGCCAAGGCGGGCAGTGTGAGCGTTCAGCACCTGGCAGTCAATCAATTCCCCGCCATAAGCGGCAAAATGGCGGCAAAAGGCCATCAATGCGCATTTTGAGGCGTTGGTGACGCGGCTGAACATCGATTCGCCGCAGAACAACGCGCCCTGCGCCACGCCGTACATGCCGCCAACCAGTTGATCATCCTGCCAGACCTCCACCGAGTGCGCGTAGCCGAGGCGATGCAGATGCTGATAGGCGCGCTGCACCTCCGGGCCGATCCAGGTGCCTTCATCCGGCCGGTGGGCGCAGGAGGCGATCACCGCGGCGAAGTCGTGATTGAGCGTGATGCGAAACGGATCGTGGCGCAGAAAGCGTTTCAGGCTGCGGTTAAGATGAAACTCGGCCGGGAACAGCACCGCACGCGGATCGGGCGACCACCACAGGATGGCCTCTCCCGGCGAATACCAGGGGAAGATGCCGCGCTCATAGGCCGCCAGCAGCCGCGGCGCCGTGAGGTCGCCGCCGATCGCCAGTAGGCCGTTGGGGTCGCGCAGGGCGCCCTCAGGCGAGGGAAACGCCAGCGACTGCGGGGAGAGCTTAACGATGCGCATACAGGGTCTCTGCGTCCTCTACGGGCCGATTAAGGCGCCAGGTTGCTGATACGGTTGCGAAAGCGGGCATAGCGGCCCTGCTGGCGCATCAGGGCCGCGTGATTGCCCTGTTCGACAATCCGGCCGTCGTCCATCACGCAAATGCGGTCGAGATGTTCCAGGCCATACAGGCGGTGCGTCACCAGGATCAGCGTCTTGCCCTGACAATGCCGGCGCAGCAGCGCCAGGATCTGCTGCTCGGTTTCGGCGTCCAGCCCTTCGGTCGGTTCGTCAAGCAGCAGCAGCGGGGCCGGATGCAGCAGCGCACGGGCGATGCCCAGACGGCGCTGTTCGCCGCCGGACAGTTGGCGGCCGCCTTCGCCGAGCCAGGCGTTCAGCCCGCCGTCGCCGGCCAGCAATTTGCCGAGCCCCACCTGCTGCAGGACGTCACTCAGGCGAGCGTCGTCGGCATTCGGTGCGGCCAGCCGCAGGTTTTCCCGCAGCGTATCGCTGAAGATATGCACTCGCTGGCTGACGACCGTGGTCATTCGGCGCAGCGTGGTTTCATCATAATCCTCCAGCGGTTCGCCGTTGAGCAGAATTTTGCCGCCGTCGGTGCGCCAGGCGCGGGTCAGCAGCTGCAGCAGGGTGGACTTGCCGCAGCCGGTGCGGCCGAGCAAGGCGATGTGTTCGCCGGCCGCCACCTCAAGCGTGACGTCGCGCAGCACCGGCTGCGGCTGATCGGGGTAGGTGAAACTCAACTGCTGCAGGCTGAGCTGCGCCCGATCGGCAGCGGCCGGGCCGGCGGCAGGGAAGGTGACTTCCGGTTGGCGATCGATGATCTGTTTGACTCGCGTGGCGGAGGCGATCACCTGACCGAGATGCTGGAAGGCGCCGGCCACCGGCATCAGCGCTTCGAACGACGCCAGCGCGGCGAAGACAAACAGCGCGATCAACGCGCCGGGTTGGGTATCGCCGCCGATGCCCGTGGCGGTCAGCCACAGCAGCAGCGTCACCGTCAGCCCGCTGGCGAGGATCATCAGCGCCTGCGCCTTGCCGCTCAGCGAGGCCTGCTGCCACTGGTGGCGTTGCCACCGCTGTTCGGTGGCGTTCAGCGTCTGGCGGAAGTCGTTGACGGCGCCGAACACCACCAGTTCCGCCTGCCCCTGCAGCCAGGCGGTCAGGTCGGTGCGGTATTGGCCGCGCAGCGCGGTGAGTTGGCCGCCGATCGGTTTGCCGGCGCGATAGAACACCGGCGGCACCAGCAGCAGCAACAGCAGCAGAATGCCGCCGAGCGTCAGGGCGAGCGCAGGATCCAGCCAGCTCAGGCCGTAAGTGACGACCAGGATCACCACCGCCGCGCTGATCAGCGGCGAGATCACCCGCAGATAAAGATGATCCAGCGTGTCCACGTCCGCCACCAGGCGGTTGAGCAGGTCGGCCTGGCGGAAACGGGCGATGCCGCCCGGCGTCAGCGGCAGGATCTTGCTGAAGGTGAACACCCGCAGGTGCGACAGCACGCGGAAGGTGGCGTCGTGGCTGACCACGCGCTCGGCGTAGCGCCCGGCGGTGCGGAAGATCGCCGCGCCGCGCACGCCGGCGGCGGGCAGCATGTAGTTGAAGGTTAGCAGGCCCGCCAATCCGGCCAGCGAAGAGGCGGCCAGGAACCAGCCGGAGAGCGCCAGCAGGCCGATGCTGGCCAGCAGGGTGACGATCGCCAAAATGATGCCCAGGCTAATCAGCAGGCTATGGCGGCGATACAACGCCAAAAACGGCAGCAACACGCGCATGATTAAAGCTCCCCGCGGCGGTGGGCGATCAGAGTGGCGAACAGGCCCGGTTGGGCGCTGAGGGTGGCGTAATCGCCCTGTTGCACGATACGCCCGTTATCCATCACCCAAATCTGATCGTAGTCTTCGGTATCTTCCAGCTGATGCGTCACCAGCAGGGTGGTTTGTTGATGCGAAGCGGCATTCAACGCCTGCATCACCCGTTGTTCGCTATGGGCATCGAGGCTGGCGGCCGGTTCATCGAGCAGCAGCAAGCGGCGCGGGCCGATCAGCGCCCGGGCGACCGCCACGCGCTGCGCCTGGCCGACCGACAGACGGGCGGCGTTATCGCCCACTTCGGTGTCGAGCCCCTGCGGCAGATACGGCAGCAGCTCGCTGACGTAGGCGTGTTCCACCGCCTGCTGCAGCTGCGTTTCGTCGGCCTGCGGGCAGCCCAGCAGGATATTGGCGCGCAAGGTTTGCGCCGGCAGGTGCGGGTTTTGCCCGACCCAGCTCAGCTGCTGCCTCCAGTTCTCTGCGGACAGGTCACGCAGTTCGATGCCGTTGACGGTCAACGACCCACGGTAGGGCAGAAAACCGAGCAGCAGATTGAGCAGCGAACTTTTGCCGGCGCCGCTCAGCCCGACCAGCGCCACGCGCTGCTGCGGTTGCAGGGTGAAACTCAGCGGCCCGGCCAGCAGCACGCCGTTCGGCGACAGAATTTCCAATTCGTTCGCCTGTAGCGTCAGCGGTTGATCGGCGGGCAACTTCCGCGTGCCGTTGCCCATCTGCTCGCCTTCGGCGCTGAGGAAGGTTTCCAGCGCTTCCGCCGCGCCGACCGCCTGCGCCTTGGCATGATAGAAGGTGCCGAGATCGCGCAGCGGTTGGAAGAACTCCGGCGCCAGAATCAGCACCAGAAAACCGGAAAACAGCGTTACGCCGAGGCCATAGCTGCCGAAGTTGAGTTCGCCGAGGTAAGAAAAGCCGAAATACACCGCCACTACGGCGATGGAGATCGACGCGAAGAACTCCAGCACGCCGGAGGAGAGGAAGGCCATGCGCAGCACTTCCATGGTGCGGCTGCGGAAGTCTTCGGAGGATTTGGCGATCTGCGCGGTTTCGGCCTGCGCGCGGTCGAACAGCCGCAGGGTGTCCAGGCCGCGCAGGCGGTCGAGGAAGTTACCGCTCAATCGCGCCAGCGCCACAAAGTTGCGGCGGTTGGCGTCGGCGGCCCCCATGCCCACCAGCGCCATAAACAGCGGGATGAGCGGCGCGGTCGCCAACAGAATCAAACCGGCGGCCCAGTTGATCGGGAAGACGGCGATCAAGATCAGCAGCGGGATAAACACCGCCAGATACATCTGCGGCAGATAGCGCGAGTAATAGTCCTGCATATCCTCGATCTGTTCGACGATGATGCTGGCCCAGCTGCCCGCCGGTTTGCCCTGGATCCAGGCCGGCCCGAGCTGCTGCAGCTTATCCAGCACCTGCCGGCGCATGCGCTGGCGGATCACCTGCCCACACAGAAAACCGACCCGTTCCCGCAGCCAGCTCAGCAGCGCCCGCAGCGCGAACGCGACGGCCAGCCAGATAAACGAAGGGATCAGTTGCTCACGCGGGGTGTGTTCGATGATCAGGGCGTGCAGCAGGCTGGCCAGCAGCCACGCCTGCGCCACGATCAGCAGGCCACTGAACAACCCCAACAGCATGGAAAGGCGCAGCCAACGCTGCGCTAACGAACTCTGGGTTTTAAGCCAACGGGTTAACTGTTGCTGTCTGGTTTTTTTCATCAGATATGCGTCTGCGTCGCCGGCGCCCGTTTGTTACGGGCTGGGTTAACGTACTGTTAAATAATAGTGTTTGGCGCAATCGGCGACAAACAAGCGAGGCCTCATGTTACCTCGTGACCCGGCAGACTGAAAAGAATAAAGCGGGCAAATATGGCTATAACAGATGGGAGGGAGAGATTGCTGAACCCAGAAACAAAAAAAGCGGCTCGAGAGCCGCTTTTTGCCGATGATGAAAACGTCTTAGCAGACTTCTGCGCCGGCGATGCCGTCCAGATAACGCTCTGCGTCCAGCGCCGCCATGCAGCCGGTGCCGGCGGAGGTGATCGCCTGACGGTAGATGTGATCCATCACGTCGCCCGCGGCGAAGACGCCGGGGATAGTGGTTTGGGTCGCATTGCCGTGAATGCCGGACTGCACCTTGATGTAGCCGTTTTCCAGCTCCAGCTGACCGCCGAAGATGCCGGTGTTCGGGCTGTGGCCGATGGCGATGAACACGCCGGCCAGTTCCAGCTCACGGGTTTCGTTTTCCGCTTTGGTGCTGCGGATACGCACGCCGGTCACGCCCATTTCATCGCCCAGCACTTCGTCCAGCGTATGGTCGGTGTGCAGCACGATGTTGCCGCTCTTCACTTTTTCCATCAGCCGGTCGATCAGGATTTTCTCCGAGCGGAAGCTGTCGCGACGGTGGATCAGGTGAACCTCGGCGGCGATGTTTGACAGGTACAGCGCTTCTTCAACGGCGGTATTGCCGCCGCCGACCACCGCGACTTTCTGGTTGCGGTAGAAGAAACCGTCGCAGGTTGCGCAGGCGGAAACGCCTTTGCCCTTGAATGCGTCTTCGGAAGGCAGGCCAAGATAGCGGGCGGAGGCGCCGGTCGCGATGATCAGCGCGTCGCAGCTGTATTCACCGCTGTCGCCGAACAGGCGGAACGGACGCTGCTGCAGATCGACGCTGTTGATGTGGTCGAAGACGATTTCAGTCTGGAACTTCTCCGCGTGCTCGCGCATGCGCTCCATCAACGCCGGGCCGGTCAGGCCTTCGGCGTCGCCGGGCCAGTTTTCCACTTCGGTGGTGGTGGTCAGCTGGCCGCCTTGTTCCAGACCGGTGATCAGCACCGGGTTCAGGTTGGCGCGCGCCGCGTAGACGGCGGCGGTGTAACCGGCCGGGCCGGAACCCAGAATCAGTAATTTGCTATGTTTAGCCGTGCCCATGAATAACCTCTTTATTCCACAATGGCGGACAATGAAGCCGATTGTAGGGAAAATGGCGCAGTAAAAAAAGCGCCGGGCGACGTTGTTAACGATTTGTATGATAGTTGTCGCCTATTAATGCATCCGTTGTCGGTAAATCGGTCGTCGAACGCAGAAATTTAACTTATCAAAGCCGCATTCGGCCAGCGAATCGCCAACCGTGCAAAAACGGCGCACTCTGCGGCTTCCGCCGCTCCCGACCGGGGTTTATCAGCCAGCGATTCATAATCAAAAATGGGATGCAGACTTTTCATGACGGTACGTTGTTCTGATTTTGCTTCTTTTACTTTGACAATCCGCTGCGCATTTGCGAAAACATCATAGGAAGAAGAAATTATCCCCGTAACACCAGCAAATCGTACGTATTTGCGCCGCAAGGCGACGATACGTAGCGGGAGTGCGGAGCAGGGCGCGCAAGCGTTTGCTGATTTTTTCTCGACCGAAACATCGTTGCCGGCGCTGCACGGAGTTGGACAGACAGGCTGCGCGGCGTGGAATGATGGTAGTGAAGAAGCACATGACAGGCATCGGGTCTTCGCTTGGAACGAACCCTTACACATTGACGTTGGCTAGGGTGTGGCAAGTGCACGGAAGAAAATAAGAGAGACAATAATAATGGCAGACAACAAGAAACGCCCGGGTAAAGATCTTGACCGTATCGACCGCAACATCCTGAATGAGCTGCAGAAGGATGGGCGTATTTCGAACGTCGAGCTTTCGAAGCGCGTGGGGTTATCCCCGACACCATGTTTGGAACGCGTGCGCCGTCTCGAGCGCCAGGGTTTCATTCATGGCTATACCGCATTGCTGAACCCGCATTATCTGGATGCGTCCCTGCTGGTTTTCGTGGAGATCACGTTGAACCGCGGCGCGCCGGATGTGTTTGAGCAATTCAACTCGGCAGTGCAGAAGCTTGAAGAGATTCAGGAGTGTCATCTGGTTTCCGGCGATTTCGACTACCTGTTGAAAACCCGCGTACCGGACATGTCGGCTTACCGCAAATTGCTGGGTGAAACCTTGCTGCGTTTGCCGGGGGTTAACGACACCCGTACCTACGTAGTGATGGAAGAAGTGAAACAGAGTAACCGTCTGGTTATCAAAACACGGTAAGGTGCAGGTGCAAAACCTGATTAAATTGGTTACACTCCTGTTTATTCATACAGTTTCGGCGCCGGGGCAGTTTCTCGGCGCTGTTGCTATGTCAGCTAACAGGAACCTGGAGAGCCTTTCTTGAGCCAGGAATATACAGAAGATAAAGAAGTTACCCTGAAAAGACTCAGCAGTGGCCGGCGTTTGCTGGAAGCTGTGCTTATCGTGGTAGCGATTTTTGCCGTTTACCTCATGGCTGCGCTGGTCAGTTTCAACCCGTCTGACCCAAGCTGGTCGCAGACCGCGTGGCATGAGCCGATTCACAATCTGGGCGGCGGTGTCGGGGCCTGGTTGGCCGATACGCTGTTCTTCACCTTCGGGGTGCTCGCCTACGCGATACCGCCGATCATGCTGGTCCTGTGCTGGGCGGCTTATCGCCAACGCAGCAACAGAGACTACATCGACTATTTCGCGCTTTCCCTGCGCCTGATCGGCACCCTGGCGTTAGTGCTCACCTCCTGTGGGTTGGCGGCGCTGAACGTTGACGATCTCTATTACTTCGCCTCCGGCGGCGTGATCGGCAGCCTGCTGAGCAACGCCATGTTGCCGTGGTTCAACGGCATCGGCGCTACGCTGGCGCTGCTGTGCGTATGGGCGGCGGGGTTGACGCTGTTTACCGGCTGGTCCTGGCTGGTGATCGCCGAGAAGATCGGCGGGGCGGTGTTGGGCGTTGCGACGGTGATGACCAATCGCTCACGTCGCGAAGAGCGCTATTTCGAGGATGACGAGCGTTACGTTGACGACGAGCCTGAGCAGGCAGGGAAGGGCGCCGCCGCAGCGGTTGCCGCGACCGCCGCCGGAGCCGCGGCCGCCGATGACGACGTGCTGTTCTCCGCGCCTTCGGTTACCGAAAGCGCCAAAGCGGCGGCGGAAGACGCCGCCGATCCGTTGCTCAGCGGCCTGCGCGCCGACGATGGTGAGCTTGAAGCAGAAGCCGCACCCAGCGCGCCGGTGGCTTCGCCTGCACCGACGGTGAAGGCAGAGATCCACGAGCCCGTCGCTGCGCCGATCGCCGCTCAGGCGCCGTCGGTAACGGTGGCGCCGGCCGCGCCGGCCTCGGTCAATCAGCACCCGGTAAGTGCGCCGGCGCAAGACGCTACGCCGCCGCTGTATTCCTTCGAGATCCCGGAAGAAACGCCTGCGCCTAAGGCGACGCGTCCTGTCGATCCTTATCAGGATGACGATGAGCCGCGCCTTGGCAACTGGCAAGAGCCGGCCGCGCCGCAGCCGCCGGCGCGTTCTCCCTTTGATTTTACCGCCGCACAGCGTGACAGCGTTGACATCGGCAGTTCGAGCGGTTTCAGCGCCACCGGCGCCAAACCGCAGCCGGATACGGCGGCAGCCGCTGCTGCGGGCGTTGCGGCGGCGACCTTTATGCCGGCCTTCACGGCGACCAGCGACGGCAATCCGCAGGTTAAGCAGGGCATCGGTCCTGAGCTGCCGCGGCCGAACCCGGTGCGCATCCCGACCCGTCGCGAGCTGGCTTCCTACGGCATCAAGCTGCCTTCGCAGCGTGCGGCCGAACAGGAACAGCGCCAGACAGAGGCGGAGCCTCAACAGCTGACGGCGGCGAACCCGCAGGAAGAAGAGGCGCTGCAAGAAGCCGTGCTGCGCCAGGCGTTCGCCGAGCAGCAAAGCCAGCGCTACGGCGAAAGCTACGCGCCGGAGCAGGATGATGAACAGGCTCAGCAGGAGGCTGAGCTGAGCAAAGCGTTCGCCGAGCAACAGAGCCAGCGTTACGGCGAAGACCAGCAGGACGACGAAGCAGCGCGGCAAGAGGCTGCGCTGCGTCAGGCATTCGCCGAGCAGCAGCAGGCGCGTTATGGCCAGCAAGAGCCTGCTCCGCAGGCGCCGGCCGCCAGTCCTGTCGATACCCGCAATGCTTTCAGCTTCTCGCCGATGGCGGATCTGGTGGACGATGGTCCGAGCGAGCCGATGTTCACGCTGTCGCCGCAGCTTGAAGAGCGCATTGAACTGGAAAGCGAACAAGAGGACGACGTGCCGTTCGGCCAGTTTGAGCCTGCGGCGCCGGCTGCCCAACCTCAGCAATCGCACCCGCAGCCTCAACAATACCAACAGCCGCAGCAGCAACCGTATCAGCAGCCGCAGCAACAGCCGCAGGTGCAGCAGCCTCAGCAACCTCAGGCCGAGCAGCATCCGGCGATGGACAGCTTGATTCACCCGTTCCTGATGCGCAACGATCAGCCGCTGCAGAAACCGACCACGCCTCTGCCGACGCTGGATCTGCTTACCGAAGCGCCGAAAGAAGTGGAGCCGGTCGATTCCTTCGCGCTGGAACAGAAAGCGCGCCTGGTGGAGGCCAGCCTGGCCGATTATCGCGTGAAAGCCGACGTGGTGGACATCTTGCCGGGGCCGGTCATCACCCGCTTCGAGCTGGATCTGGCGCCGGGCGTTAAAGCGGCGCGCATTTCCAACCTGTCGCGCGATCTGGCGCGCTCGCTGTCGACTTCGGCGGTGCGCGTGGTGGAAGTGATCCCCGGTAAGCCTTATGTCGGTCTGGAGCTGCCGAACGCCAAGCGGCAAACGGTATACCTGCGCGAGGTGCTGGATTGCCCGGCCTTCCGCGACAACCCGTCGCCGCTGTCCATCGTATTGGGTAAAGACATCTCCGGCGAGCCGGTGGTGGCCGATCTGGGCAAAATGCCGCACTTGCTGGTCGCCGGTACCACCGGCTCCGGTAAATCGGTCGGGGTCAACGCCATGATCCTGAGCATCCTGTATAAGGCCACGCCGAAAGAAGTGCGCTTTATCATGATTGACCCGAAAATGCTGGAGTTGTCGGTTTACGAAGGCATTCCGCACCTGTTGACCGATGTGGTCACCGACATGAAAGACGCCGCCAATGCGCTGCGTTGGTGCGTGGGTGAAATGGAACGCCGCTACAAGCTGATGTCTGCCCTGGGCGTGCGTAACCTGGCCGGCTACAACGAACGCGTCGATCAGGCCGAAGCGATGGGGCGTCCGATCCCGGATCCGTTCTGGAAACCGACCGACAGCATGGACATCACGCCGCCGGTGCTGGAGAAAGAGCCGTACATCGTGGTGATGGTCGACGAATTCGCCGATCTGATCATGACGGTCGGCAAGAAGGTCGAAGAGCTGATCGCCCGTCTGGCGCAAAAAGCGCGTGCGGCGGGCATCCACCTGGTGCTGGCGACCCAGCGTCCGTCGGTGGATGTGATCACCGGCCTGATCAAGGCCAACATCCCGACGCGTATCGCCTTTACCGTGTCGAGCAAGATAGACTCCCGCACCATCCTCGATCAGGGGGGCGCCGAGTCCTTGCTGGGCATGGGTGATATGCTTTATCTGGCGCCGAACTCCTCGATCCCGGTGCGCGTACATGGCGCATTCGTGCGCGATCAGGAAGTGCACGCGGTGGTCAAGGATTGGAAAGCGCGCGAGCGGCCCCAATATAAAGAGGGCATTCTCAGCGGCGGTGAAGACGGCGAGGGCGGTGCCGGCGGCGGTATGGACGGTGACGAAGAACTGGATCCGCTGTTTGATCAGGCGGTGGATTTCGTGGTGGATAAACGCCGCGCCTCCATCTCCGGCGTACAGCGCCAGTTCCGCATCGGCTATAACCGCGCCGCGCGCATCATCGAACAGATGGAAGCGCAGGGCATCGTCAGCGAGCAGGGGCACAACGGCAACCGCGAGGTGCTGGCGCCGCCGCGGCACGATTGATGGTCGTTTAGCCATTGCAACTCAATAAGAAAGGGCCGCTTAAGCGGCCCTTGTGCAAAGAAGCGTAAACCCGTTTCTTCTCGGAACATTGGCCTACCGGCCGTTCGCCGGCTTCGGGTAAAGTAACGGGGTAAAGGGTTGATTTGACCCGCACGGCGCCGCCTTGCGGTTAACGCATTTCATAAGGTATCTGGAATAATGAAAAAACTGTTAGTTGCCTGCTGTCTGCTTTCGGGATTCGCTTCTACCTCCGTGCTGGCCGACGCCGCACAGGATCTGCAAAGTCGCCTGGCGAAGGTGAACAGTTTCCACGCCAGCTTCTCGCAAACCGTGACCAGCGCCGACGGCGCCGCAGTGCAACAGGGTGAAGGCGAGCTGTGGGTGAAGCGGCCGAACCTGTTCAACTGGCACATGACGTCACCCGATGAGAGCGTGCTGGTCTCCGATGGCCAAACCCTGTGGTTCTATAACCCGTTCGTTGAGCAGGTGACGGCGACCTGGCTGAAGAACGCCACCGGCAATACGCCGTTTATGCTGATCACCCGCAACAATGCCAGCGACTGGAAGCAGTACAACGTGAAGCAAAAGGGCGATGATTTCGAGCTGACGCCGAAATCCGCCAGCGGCAACCTGAAGCAGTTCGCCATCAGCGTGACCAACAGCGGCACCATCCGCAGCTTCGCCGCGGTGGAGCAGGACGGCCAGCGCAGCGCTTATACGCTGAAAAGCCAGCAGAACGTCACCGCCGATCCGGCCAAATTCAAATTTACCCCGCCGAAGGGGGTGACGCTGGACGACCAGCGCCAGTGAGGTGCAAGTGAGTAATAATCTGTCGCTCGATTTTTCCCAGAACGAGTTCCAGCCGTTGGCCGCGCGTATGCGGCCGACCACGCTGGCGCAGTATATCGGCCAGCAGCACCTGCTGGCCGCCGGCAAGCCGCTGCCGCGCGCTATCGAGGCCGGGCAACTGCACTCGATGATTCTATGGGGGCCGCCGGGCACAGGGAAGACGACGTTGGCAGAGCTGATCGGCCGTTATGGTCAGGCGGACGTCGAACGGATCTCCGCCGTGACCTCCGGGATCAAGGAGATCCGCGAGGCGATCGAGCGGGCGCGGCAAAACCGCGACGCCGGCCGCCGCACTATTCTGTTCGTCGATGAAGTGCACCGCTTCAACAAAAGTCAGCAGGACGCCTTCCTGCCGCACATTGAAGATGGCACCATTACCTTTATCGGCGCCACTACCGAAAACCCGTCGTTCGAACTGAACTCGGCGCTGCTGTCGCGCGCCCGCGTCTATTTGTTGAAGGCGCTGACTGCCGAAGATATCGGCCAGGTGCTGGATCAGGCGATGAACGACAAGGCGCGCGGTTTTGGCGGCCAGAACGTCGAGCTGCCGGCGGAAACGCGCCGCCTGCTGTCGGAGCTGGTGGGCGGCGATGCGCGCCGGGCGCTGAACAGCCTGGAAATGATGGCGGACATGGCGGAGCTCGACGCCAAAGGCGTGCGGGTGCTGACGCCGGAGCTGCTGAAGGAGGTGTCGGGCGAGCGCAGCGCGCGCTTCGACAACAAGGGCGACCGTTATTACGACCTGATTTCCGCGCTACATAAATCGGTGCGTGGTTCGGCGCCGGACGCCGCGCTGTACTGGTATGCGCGCATCATTACCGCCGGCGGCGATCCGCTCTATGTGGCGCGCCGTCTGTTGGCGATTGCCTCTGAAGACGTGGGCAACGCCGATCCGCGCGGCATGCAGGTGGCGATCGCCGCCTGGGACTGTTTCACCCGCGTGGGGCCGGCGGAGGGTGAGCGCGCCATTGCGCAGGCGATTGTTTACCTGGCCTGCGCGCCGAAAAGCAACGCGGTTTACACCGCGTTCAAGGCCGCCATGCGCGACGCCAAAGAGCAGGCCGATTATGACGTGCCGGAGCATTTGCGCAACGCGCCGACCAAGCTGATGAAGGAAATGGGGTTGGGGGCGGAATACCGTTACGCTCACGACGAACCCAACGCCTACGCCGCCGGCGAGAACTACTTCCCGCCCGAAATGGCCAACACGCGCTACTATCAACCGACCTCGCGCGGGCTGGAAGGGAAAATCGGCGAAAAGTTGGCATGGCTGGCTGAGCAGGATCAAAATAGCCCGACAAAACGCTACCGCTAGCGTGGCCGTTGCGGTAAGGTTAGCGGGTATCACTCTTCTTTTATGCGGCTATAAATCAGCCGCATAGAACAACAACACTTCTTTCAATAACAACAAGCACAGGATTAGCATGCTCGATCCCAATCTGCTGCGTAATGAGCTAGACGCAGTCGCCGTCAAACTGGCTCGCCGAGGCTTTAAACTCGATCTGGATCTGCTGCGTTCGCAGGAAGAACGCCGCAAAGTTCTGCAGGTAGAAACTGAAACGCTGCAAGCGGAACGCAACTCCCGATCGAAATCCATCGGCGCGGCCAAAGCGCGTGGGGAAGACATCGAGCCGCTGCGTCGCGAAGTGAACGAGCTGGGTGACAAGCTGGATGCCGCCAAGGCGGAACTGGATGCGCTGCAGAGCGAGATCCGCGATTATGCCCTGACGCTGCCTAACCTGCCGGACGACGCCGTGCCGGACGGTAAAGACGACAGCGAAAACCTGGAAGTCACCCGCTGGGGTGAACCGCGCCAATACGACTTCGCGGTGCGCGATCATGTCGATCTGGGCGAAATGGCCGGCGGGCTGGATTTTGCCGCCGCGGTTAAGCTGACAGGTTCGCGCTTCGTGGTGATGAAAGGGCAAATCGCCCGCATGCACCGCGCGCTGTCCCAGTTCATGCTGGATCTGCACACCGAACAGCACGGCTACCTGGAGGCCTACGTGCCTTACCTGGTCAACCACGCCACGCTGTACGGCACCGGCCAACTGCCGAAGTTCGGCGAAGACCTGTTCCATACCCGCCCGCTGGAAGAAGAAGCCGACAGCAGCAACTACGCGCTGATCCCAACGGCGGAAGTGCCGCTGACCAACCTTGTGCGCGACGAGATCGTGGAAGAGGAAACTCTGCCGCTGAAGATGACCGCGCACACGCCATGCTTCCGTGCGGAAGCCGGTTCTTACGGCCGTGACACCCGCGGTTTGATCCGTATGCACCAGTTCGACAAGGTCGAAATGGTGCAGATAGTCCGTCCGGAAGATTCGATGGATGCCCTGGAAGAGCTGACCGGCCATGCGGAGAAAGTGCTGCAGCTGCTGAACCTGCCTTACCGCAAGGTGCTGCTGTGCACCGGCGACATGGGCTTCGGCGCCTGCAAGACCTACGATCTGGAAGTGTGGCTGCCGGCGCAGAACACCTACCGCGAGATCTCGTCCTGCTCCAACATGTGGGACTTCCAGGCGCGCCGCATGCAGGCTCGCTGCCGCAGCAAGGCCGACAAGAAGCCGCGTCTGGTCCACACGCTGAACGGCTCCGGCCTGGCGGTTGGCCGTACGCTGGTGGCGGTGCTGGAAAACTACCAGCAGGCCGACGGTCGCATTCAGGTGCCTGAAGTGCTGCGTCCTTATATGGGCGGCCTGGAATACATCGGTTAAACGGCAAAGCATTTGAAAAAAGCGCCTGCGGGCGCTTTTTTTTATGTCGGAAATTCAGTCTGTCGCCAGCGCGTAGGCTTGTTTAATGTAGTCCGCCAGATGCTTGCTTTTCACTTCGGCGGGCGAGTGGAGCTTGATGTGCCGCCGATATTGGCCGTTGCCTTCAAGTTGCTGATAGCGATCTTCCAGTCGGTGTCCTTGGCCGAATTCCACCGTGACGTGATTGCGGTAGGCGAAAACGCCGCATAAAAATTGAGTATGCGAGAACATGATGCCGCCGTATTTGACCGATTCGGTGACGCCACTGCCGCTCGCCGCAGCGACCCGGCGCACCTGTTGTACGATCTCCAGCAGCTCGCCGTGCGTGCTGCCGATGTCTGCCAGCAAGGTCTCGACCGCCGCATTATTTGCCTGACTCATCTCGCTTCTCCGTCGTTAAATCCGCTCTGCGCTGAGCATAGCGCTTTTTCAGCCGCTTAGCCGGAAACAAATCGTGCGCTGGAATGATAAGAGGCGATTGACTTTTTTATCGCCAGTGGCATGATGCGCGCACTCTCATTGCGCGTTCGGTCACAATTTCACTATGTCCGCTTACTCCCGCCCGGTGCTCTTATTGCTCTGCGGCCTTTTGCTGCTCACGGTATCCATTGCCGTTTTGAATACGTTAGTGCCGCTTTGGTTAACCCATGCTCAGCTGTCGACCTGGCAAGTGGGTATGGTCAGCTCCTCTTATTTCAGCGGCAACCTGTTGGGCACATTGGTAGCGGGCAAACTGATCCAGCGCGTTGGCTTCACCCGCAGCTATCATCTCTCTTGTTTGCTGTTCGCCGCCGCGACCGCCGGCATGGTGCTGTCGATCGATTTCTGGAGCTGGCTGGGCTGGCGCTTCTTCGCCGGCGTCGGGTGTGCCTGGATCTGGGTGATCGTGGAGAGCGCGCTTTTGCGCAGCGGCAATTTGAGCAACCGTGGCCAGCTGCTGGCGGCCTATATGATTGTCTATTACCTCGGTACGGTGACCGGCCAGTTACTGTTGAGCATGACCTCGACCGAATTGCTGCACGTGGTGCCGTGGGTGACCGCGATCGTGATCAGCGCCATGCTGCCGATGCTGTTTGCGCGGGTAAACCGCCATGAAGACGAGCCGCAGCAGGCGGCGGTATGGACAATGTTGAGACGCCGCAGCGCGCGCCTGGGCATCAACGGCTGCATCATCTCCGGCATCGTGCTCGGTTCGCTGTATGGCCTGATGCCGCTGTATCTCTCTCATCAGGGCATGAGCGATGCTAACGTCGGCTACTGGATGGCGCTGTTGGTCAGCTCCGGCATCGTCGGCCAATGGCCAGTCGGGCGCCTGGCCGATCGTTACGGGCGCCTGCTGGTGCTGCGCATTCAGGTGTTTGTGGTGATCCTCGCCAGCGTGGCGATGCTCGGCAACTACGCCATGGCGCCTTCACTGTTCATCCTCGGCTGCGCCGGCTTTACCCTGTATCCGGTGGCGATGTCCTGGGCCTGTGAGAAGGCAATGCCGCACGAACTGGTGGCGATGAACCAGGCGCTGCTGATGAGTTACACCATCGGCAGCTTGCTGGGCCCATCGATGACGGCGCTGCTGATGCAGAACTATTCCGACCGCGTGCTGTTCGTGATGATCGCCGCCGTGGCGCTGGTTTACCTGCTGATGCTGCTGAAAAAGCAGAAGCCGGATCGCCATCACACGCCGTTCGCCGCCGCCTGAGCATAAAAAAACCGGCCATGAGCCGGTTTTTTCTTTGGCGCTGCGTCAGTCAGTAAATCACTTTGTGGCCGTAGCTTTCCAGGATGCCTTTGACGCGATCCATGGTCTCGGCCTTCGGCGGATGCACGCCGTCCAGTTTGTACTCTTCCCCCATCGCTATCCATTTGTGCTTGCCCAGCTCGTGGTAAGGCAGCAGCTCGATTTTCTCGATGTTGGTCATGTCCTTGGTGAACTCGCCCAGCAGGTGCGCCGATTTATCGTCGTCTGACCAACCCGGCACCACCACGTAACGGATCCAGGTGCGCTGGTTGCGTTTCGCCAGATAGCGGGCGAATTCCAGCGTGCGGTGGTTGGAGACGCCGACCAGATTCTGGTGGATCTCGTCGTTCATCTGTTTCAGATCCAGCATCACCAGATCGGTGGTGTCCAGCAATTCGTCGATCACCGGATCGTAGCGGCGCACGAAGCCATTGGTGTCCAGGCAGGTGTTGATGCCTTCGGCATGGCAGGCGCGGAACCAGTCGCGCACGAATTCAGCCTGCAGGATCGCCTCGCCGCCGGACGCGGTCACGCCGCCGCCGGAAGCGTTCATGAAGTGGCGGTAGGCCACCGCGTCTTTCATCAGCTCTTCGACGGTCACTTCTTTGCCGCCGTGGGTGTCCCAGGTGTCGCGGTTATGGCAATAGAGGCAGCGCATCAGGCAGCCCTGGAAGAAGACGATAAAACGGATCCCGGGCCCATCGACGGTGCCGCAGGATTCGAAGGAGTGGATGCGACCAGTTACTGACATTGCGGGGTTTTCTCCAATATGGACTGTCAAACGCAGTCTAAAAATAGGCGCGTGGCCGCCGGCCAGGTATCTGCGATGCAGCGGCGGGGATCCGCCACCGGGGGTAATGATGCCTGTCGGCCGGTCAGTTGCCGGATAACTGTTTTGCCGGCTATCCATTTAAGTATAGATGTCCGGCAAAACAGACTCGTACAGAGTCAGGGGAGAGCGGTGGGAGAAAAGGGCCGGCAGAACCGGCCCTGACGTTGGCACCGGGCGGTTTCCCGCCCGGTCGGCGTTATTACATCGTTTGAGTGAAGGTACGAGTAATGACGTCCTGCTGTTGCTCTTTGGTCAGCGAGTTGAAGCGCACGGCGTAACCGGAGACGCGGATGGTCAGCTGAGGGTATTTCTCAGGATTTTCCATCGCGTCCAGCAGCATTTCGCGGTTCATTACGTTGACGTTCAGATGCTGACCGCCTTCGATGGAGGCTTCATGGTGGAAGTAACCATCCATCAGGCCCGCCAGGTTGGCTTTACGCACGTCGTCGTCTTTACCCAGCGCGTTAGGCACGATGGAGAAGGTGTAGGAGATCCCGTCTTTCGCGTAGGCAAACGGCAGTTTGGCTACCGAGGTCAGGGAGGCGACTGCACCTTTCTGGTCACGGCCGTGCATCGGGTTGGCACCTGGGCCGAATGGTGCGCCGGCGCGGCGGCCATCCGGGGTGTTACCGGTTTTCTTACCGTACACCACGTTGGAGGTGATGGTCAGTACGGACTGAGTCGGTACCGCGTTGCGGTAGGTGCGCAGTTTCTGAATTTTCTTCATGAAACGTTCCACCAGGTCGCAGGCGATGTCATCGACGCGGGCGTCGTTGTTACCGAACTGCGGATACTCGCCTTCCACTTTAAAGTCGATAGCCAGGCCGTCTTCGTCGCGAATGGTGGTGACTTTCGCGTACTTGATGGCGGACAGGGAGTCGGCCGCAACGGACAGACCGGCTATGCCGCAAGCCATGGTGCGATAAACGTCACGGTCATGCAGCGCCATCAGCGCAGCTTCGTAGCTGTACTTGTCGTGCATGTAGTGAATGATGTTCAGCGCGGTCACGTACTGCTTGGCCAGCCAATCCATAAAGTGGTCCATGCGGGCCATGACTTTGTCATAGTCCAGCACTTCGTCCATCATCGGCGCTTCTTTCGGGCCGACCTGCATTTTCAGTTTCTCGTCAACGCCGCCGTTGATGGCGTACAGCATGGTTTTCGCCAGGTTGGCGCGGGCGCCGAAGAACTGCATTTGCTTACCGACGATCATCGGGCTGACGCAACAGGCGATGGCGTAGTCATCGTTGTTGAAGTCAGGACGCATCAGGTCGTCGTTTTCGTACTGTACGGAAGAGGTGTCGATGGACACTTTTGCCGCGAATTTCTTGAAGTTCAGCGGCAGCTTCTCAGACCACAGGATGGTCATGTTCGGCTCCGGAGACGGCCCCATGGTGTACAGGGTGTTCAGGAAGCGGAAGCTGTTTTTGGTGACCAGGGTACGGCCGTCGACGCCCATACCGGCCAGGGATTCAGTCGCCCAGATTGGGTCGCCGGAGAACAGTTCATCGTACTCAGGGGTACGCAGGAAGCGCACCATACGCAGTTTCATCACCAGGTGGTCGATCAGTTCCTGCGCTTGCTCTTCGGTCAGTTTGCCCGCCTTGATGTCGCGTTCGATGAACACGTCGAGGAAGGTAGACACGCGGCCGAAGGACATGGCGGCGCCGTTCTGGGATTTCACCGCGGCCAGGTAGCCGAAGTAGGTCCACTGCACTGCTTCTTGGGCGCTGGTGGCCGGGCCGGAGATGTCGTAACCGTATTTGGCGGCCATCTCTTTGATCTGAGCCAGAGCGCGATGCTGTTCAGCGATCTCTTCGCGCAGCTGGATGGTCATTTCCAGGTCTTCGCCGTTTTCCAGTTTTTCCTGCAGCGATTTGAACTGGTTCAGCTTGTCGGCCATCAGGAAGTCGATGCCGTACAGCGCCACGCGGCGGTAGTCGCCGATGATGCGGCCACGGCCGTAAGCGTCTGGCAGACCGGTCAGCACGCCGGATTTACGGCAGTTCAGGATGTCTTTGGTGTAAACGTCGAATACGCCCTGGTTGTGGGTTTTACGGTATTCGGTGAACACTTTTTTCAGCTGCGGATCCAGTTCGCGGCCGTACACTTTGCACGAACCTTCGACCATTTTGATGCCGCCGAACGGGATCAGCGCGCGTTTCAGAGGGGCGTCGGTCTGCAGACCCACGATGGTTTCCAGCTCTTTGGCGATGTAACCCGCGTCGTGAGAAACGATGGTTGAAGCAACGTTGGTGTCGAAATCAACCGGCGCATGAGTGCGGTTTTCCAGTTTGATCCCTTCCATAACCTTGTCCCACAAGGTGGTGGTGGCTTGAGTTGCGCCAGCCAGGAAGGATTCGTCACCTTCATAAGGCGTGTAGTTTTTCTGGATGAAGTCACGAACGTTGACTTCATTCTGCCAGTCACCCTTGCTGAAACCTTCCCAAGCGTTGGCTAATTTCTCGTTAAGTTCGGTCATTGTACACCTACCTTTGATTGTGGATTTCTAACTCTGCGCGCGGTAACTCACAGCTTAGTGCTGTTCGCGGCCCCCGCGCAGATAAATTACCCAGTAAGTCAACCCAACCAGCAGACCGCCGCCGATGATGTTACCAATGGTGACCGGAATCAGGTTGTCGATGATGAAGTTGCTTACTGTCAGATGAGCGAATTGCTCAGGTACCGCCCCTACGGCTTGCCAGAATTCCGGCGTGGCGAAGTGTTTGACCACGATGCCCATAGGGATCATAAACATGTTGGCGATGCTGTGTTCGAAGCCGCTGGCGACAAACATACCGACCGGCAGCACCATGGCGAGCATCTTGTCGGTCAGGGTACGGCCGGAGTAGCTCATCCAGACCGCCAGGCAGACCATCAGGTTAGCCAGAATGCCGAGGCAGACGGCTTCGATAAAGGTGTGATGCAGCTTGTGGTCCGCGGTTTGCAGAACATTCAGGCCCCACTGGCCGTTGGCGACCATATACTCGCCGGAGAACCAGATCAGCGCCACGAAGAACAGCGCGCCGACCAGGTTGCCGAGATAAACGTTCAGCCAGTTGGCGCCCAGTTGGCCCCAGCTGATGCGGCCGCTGGCCTTGGCGATGACGATAAGCACGGTAGAGGTGAACAGGTCGGCGCCCGACACCACCACCAGCATTAACCCGAGAGAGAAACAGATGCCGCCGACCAGTTTCGCCAGCCCGAAAGGCACGCCGGCGGTGCCGGTGGTCGCCGTAATGTAGAAAACGAAGGCGATGGAAATGAAGACACCGGCGGTGATCGCCAAATAAAACGTTTTCAGCGGATGTTTGGTGGCTTTATACACGCCGGCATCTTCAGCGATTTTCGCCGTTGCCGCAGGTAAAATCAGATCGAATGGGCTGTCAGTTTTCAAACTAACTCTCGCTCTTAAGGGTTAAAACAACGCAATGAGATACTAGCAAAGCAGTATAGGGGAAAATTTGATTTGGATCATAAGGCGGGGAAGTAGAGTGCCAAAATGACATGTTTTTTGTGTGGTTTTTATGGTTAATTTATTGAATTTAAACAAAAAACAATTTTTTAATGTTTGCAATTTTTTTTGAATCCACCCGATGTGCCGAGGGTGTCAAAGTTAAATTTTTAGGCGTTTTGTCGCCGTTCGTCGCTGAAAGTTTAATTATCGGTTAATTATTATTTCACCGTCCGGCAACAATCGCCGGTTTATTTATTCTTATGCTCGTTTAACCGCCTATTTTCCTGCGGGAAAATAAAACAGAATGCGTTGAAATAAACCGCAAAATGAAAACGCCGCAGCGGAGTGCGGCGTTTGACCGGGGAGGGTACCCCAAAAGTGGCGGTACCCCCAATGGCGATTAGGCCTTGGCCCAGTGACGGCGCTTGGCCGCCTGCAGCTTCTCGTAGGCCGCCAGCAGCGCCTGATGGGCCGGCAACGCCTTCAGATCGGCATCGACGGCGAACAGCCCGTTGAAGCGCTCTTCACCGCTGATGGCGGCCGAGGCCGCGTCCACCGCTTCCTGGCCGTACATTTTCACGAACGCGGTATAGTATTGCGCCGCTTCGCGCTCAGGCTCCTGCGCCAGCAGCAACAGCGTTTGCAGGCAACGGTAGTAGTTGCTGCGCGCCGGGCTCAGCACCGAGGCGTTGAAGTCCTGCGTCCATTCGGTCCAAATCAGCGCCTGATCCAGATCGCCGCCCGCCAGCGCCAGCATCGACTTCAGCTCGCCCACGCGCAGGGTATACCAGGCGTTGTCTTTGCCGCTGGCAATGCCCAGCAGTTCGCGTACGCGGGTGAAATCGTCCAGTCCTTCGTCGTCCAACTGCTCGATCAGCGCCAGGTATTCTTCCGGCTCCCACTCGCTGCCCGGCAACGCCAGCAGCGTATCGCGCAGGTGCGCGCCCATGCTGTTGTTGGCCAGCAGCAGGTCTTCCGCCGGGTAGATATCGGACATGCCCGGCACGATGATGCGGCAAGCGTAGACGCCCAGGTGTTCGTAGTCGGCGATGTACACTTCCGCGTCTTCTTTGTCGAAGATGTTCATCAGGGTGGCGAACTCTTCCTGCGTGCTGCCGCTGAAGTTCCAGTCAACGAACGGATAGTCCGCGTCCTGCTTGAACAGATCCCAGGAGATCAGGCCGCTGGAGTCGATGAAGTGCGTTTCCAGGTTGGTGTGTTCCGCCACTTCTTCGTCATCGAAGGTCGGCGCGGTGAACACGTCGAGATCTTTCAGGCTGCGGCCCTGAAGCAGTTCGGTCACCGTGCGCTCCAGCGCCACGCCGAAGTCCGGGTGCGCGCCGAACGAGGCGAAGCAGGTGCCGTTGGTCGGGTTGAACAGCACCACGCAGATCACCGGGTAGTTGCCGCCCAGCGAGGCGTCGTAGGAGAGGATTGGGAAACCTTCCTCTTCCAGCTTGGCGATGGCTTCCACCACGCCCGGGTAGCGGTTCAGCACCTCTTCCGGGATCGCCGGCAGGCTGATGGATTCGGCGATAATGCGGTTTTTCACATAGCGCTCGAACACTTCCGACAGGCCCTGCACGCGCGCTTCGTTGGCGGTGTTGCCGGCGGACATGCCGTTGGAAACATACAGGTTGCCGATGATGTTCATCGGAATGTACACCGTTTGCTGATCGGACTGACGGGTGAACGGCAGCGCGCAGATGCCGCGATCGGCATTGCCGGACTGCAGATCGACAAGATCGCTGGCGCTCAGCTCTTGTTGCGGATCGTAGAAGGCGTGCAGACGCTCGTCGAGGATGCCGGCCGGCAGCGCATCGTCCGCCGGGATCGGGAACCATTTCTCATTCGGGTAGTGCACGAAGTCGCCTTCGGCGATCTGCTTGCCCAGATAGAAATCGGCGAAGAAGTAGTTGGTGGACAGGCGCTCGAAATATTCACCCAGCGCAGAGGCCAACGCGGCTTTTTTGCTGGCGCCTTTGCCGTTGGTGAAGCACAGCGGACAATCGCGATCGCGAATGTGCACCGACCATACGTGCGGCACCGGGTTCAGCCAGGAGGCTTCTTCGATGTTGAAACCGAGATCGCTCAGTTTCTGCTGGAAACGGGCGATGGAATCTTCCAGGGCGGCGTCTTTACCGGGGATAAAAGTTTGCGTCATTGTCTTCACTTTTTGCGCGTACTAAAAACGCGCAATGATACGGGGTTTTACGCTGGAGCTCCACGTATTCCTAAAGCGGCGGCAAAGTCACAGTTTTTTTAAGGATAAAGGCCATAATTCAGCGAGTTATCTGTCACGGAGAAATCTAATGAAATCAGTGAAACTCAGCGTGTTAACCCTTTTGTTGACCGGCGTCAGCGCCTCGGCGCTGGCGCTGCCCAACATCACCCTGCTGGCGACCGGCGGCACCATCGCCGGCGGCGGCGATTCGGCGACGAAATCCAACTATACCGCGGGCAAACTGGGCGTCGAGGCGCTGGTCGATGCGGTGCCGGCGCTGAAGAACATCGCCAACGTGCAGGGGGAGCAGGTGGTTAACATCGGCTCGCAGGACATGAACGATCAGGTCTGGCTGACGTTGGCGAAGAAAATTGACGCCGACTGCGGCAAAACCGACGGCTTCGTCATCACCCACGGCACCGATACGCTGGAAGAGACGGCCTATTTCCTCGATCTGACGGTGAAGTGCGACAAGCCGGTAGTGCTGGTCGGGGCGATGCGGCCGGCGACGGCGATGAGCGCCGACGGCCCGTTCAATCTGTATAACGCGGTGGTGACGGCGGCGGATCCGCAATCGGCCAACCGCGGGGTGCTGGTGGCGATGAACGACAGCGTGCTGGACGCACGAGATGTCACTAAAACCAGCACCACCGCCGTGCAAACCTTCCAGTCGCCGAACTTCGGCCCGCTGGGATACATCCACAACGGCAAGATCGATTATCAGCGTTCGCCGCAGCGCAAGCACACCCGGGAGACGCCGTTCGACGTCAGCAAGCTGAACGAACTGCCGAAGGTCGGCATCATTTACAACTACGCTAACGCCTCCGATGCGCCGGCCAAGGCGCTAATCGCCGAAGGGTACCAGGGTATCGTCAGCGCCGGGGTCGGCAACGGCAACCTGTATAAAACCGTGTTCGACACTCTGGCGACGGCGGCGCACAACGGCGTGGCGGTGGTGCGTTCTTCGCGCGTGCCGACCGGCGCGACCACCGAGGATGCGGAAGTGGACGACGCCAAATACGGTTTCGTGGCCGCCGGCACGCTGAATCCGCAAAAAGCGCGCATTCTGCTGCAGCTGGCGCTGACGCAAACCAAAGACGCGAAGCAGATCCAGCAAATGTTCAATCAGTACTGATCGTTTTCTCTCCTGCGGGGGCCGTCCGGGCTCCCGCAGCCATCTCGGCTGAATACAGCATAAAACACCGCGTTAACCCGCTGAATTTCCCCATGTCGCAGGGTTTTATCGTCCAAAAAAACGCGCCGGCCGCAGAGCCTGTCATAACCCGGCGCGCCTGTTTGCCGCCGGCGGGCGAATAAGCGTTGCAGCCATGGGGCGTGAGTGATAAAACCGAAGGGTTGGTTAACGCGAGCGTTAGCTTCGGGCATCTTTTCGACAGGTCGCTTTTCTGCGGCGAACAGTGAATGTGGTGAGGGGAAATGACTCAGGTTTATAATTTTAGCTCTGGCCCGGCGATGCTGCCGGTGGAAGTGTTGCGTCGTGCGGAACAGGAACTGTGCAATTGGCACGGCCTGGGCACGTCAGTGATGGAGATCAGTCACCGCAGCAAAGAATTCATCGCCGTTGCCGAGCAGGCGGAACAGGATCTGCGCGATCTGCTGAAAGTCCCCTCCAACTATAAAGTGCTGTTTTGCCACGGCGGCGCCCGCGCGCAATTCGCCGCGCTGCCGCTGAACCTGCTGGGCGACAAGGCCACCGCCGACTACATCGACGGCGGCTATTGGGCGCACAGCGCCATCAAGGAAGCGGAAAAGTATTGCACCCCGAACGTCATCGACGTGAAAACCCGCATCGACGGCCTGAGCGGCATCAAGCCGATGAAAGAGTGGCAGCTGAGCAACGACGCGGCTTACGTGCATTATTGCCCGAATGAGACCATCGACGGCGTAGCCATCGATGAAACGCCGGACTTCGGCGACAAAGTGGTGATCGGCGATTACTCCTCGACCATTCTGTCCCGCCCGCTCGACGTCAGCCGCTTCGGCGTGATTTACGCCGGCGCGCAGAAAAATATCGGCCCGGCCGGTCTGACGCTGGTGATCGTGCGTGACGATCTGTTGGGCAAGGCGCGTAAAGAAGTGCCGTCGATCCTCGATTACACCGTGTTGGCCGAGAACGATTCGATGTTCAACACCCCGCCAACCTTCGCCTGGTACTTGTCCGGGCTGGTGTTCAAATGGCTGAAAGAGCAGGGCGGCCTGGTGGAGATGCAAAAACGCAATCAGGCCAAGGCCGAGCTGCTGTACGCGACCATCGATAAATCCGACTTCTACCGCAGCCAGGTTGCCATCGCCAACCGCTCGTGGATGAACGTGCCGTTCCAGCTGGCCGATGCGGCGCTGGACAAGGTGTTCCTCAGCGAAGCCGAGGCCATTGGCCTGCAGGCGCTGAAAGGTCACCGCGTAGTTGGCGGCATGCGCGCTTCTATTTACAATGCGATGCCGCTGGCCGGCGTACAGGCGCTGACCGACTTTATGACCGATTTCGAGCGTCGTCACGGTTGATTCCGTCAGCTCGCCGGGCGCGGGCTGACCAGGCTGTTGTCCTTTTGCATTAAAGCGGCTCCGGCATTATTCCGGAGCCGTTTCGTTTATCAGAATTGGAGAGTTTTGTTCACATGGTGGATTCCCTGACGTTACAACCGGTCGCCCTGGTCAATGGCACCGTCAACTTACCCGGCTCGAAGAGCGTTTCTAACCGCGCTCTGCTGCTGGCAGCGCTGGCGGAGGGAACGACCCGGCTGACCAACCTGCTGGACAGCGACGATGTGCGTCATATGCTGAATGCGCTGCAGGCGTTGGGCGTGAACTACCAGCTTTCCGCCGACCGCACCGTGTGTGAAGTGACCGGCGTGGCCGGGCCGCTGGTGGCCGACCAGCCGCTGGAACTGTTCCTCGGCAATGCCGGCACCGCGATGCGCCCACTGGCGGCGGCGCTGTGCCTTGGTGAAGGTGATGTGGTGCTGACCGGGGAACCCCGCATGAAAGAACGCCCGATCGGCCATCTGGTGGACGCGTTGCGCCAGGGCGGGGCGCAGATTGATTACCTCGAGCAGACCGATTACCCGCCGATTCGCCTGCGCGGCGGTTTCCAGGGCGGCGACGTCACCGTTGACGGCAGCGTCTCCAGCCAGTTCCTGACCGCGTTGCTGATGACTGCGCCGCTGGCGCCGCAGGATACGCAAATCCACATCAAAGGCGAGCTGGTTTCCAAGCCGTACATCGACATCACGCTGCACCTGATGCGCACCTTCGGCGTATCGGTGAGCCACGACAATTACCGGGTGTTCCATATTCAGGGGCACCAGACGTATATCGCGCCGGGCGACTATCTGGTTGAAGGCGACGCTTCTTCTGCGTCCTACTTCCTGGCGGCGGCGGCGATCAAAGGCGGCACCGTGCGCGTGACCGGCATCGGCCGCAAAAGCGTGCAGGGCGACACCAAATTCGCCGATGTGCTGGAGAAGATGGGAGCGCGCATCACCTGGGGCGACGATTTCATCGAGTGCAGCCGCGGTGAACTGCGCGGCATCGATATGGACATGAACCACATTCCGGATGCGGCGATGACCATCGCCACCGCGGCGCTGTTCGCCGAGGGGCCGACCACCATCCGCAATATCTACAACTGGCGGGTGAAGGAAACTGACCGTCTGGCGGCGATGGCCACCGAGCTGCGTAAAGTGGGGGCGGAAGTTGACGAGGGCGAAGACTACATTCACGTCGTGCCGCCGGCCAAACTGCAGTTCGCCGAGATCGGTACCTACAACGATCACCGCATGGCGATGTGCTTCTCGCTGGTGGCGCTGTCGGATACCCCGGTCACCATTCTCGATCCGAAATGCACCGCGAAAACCTTCCCGGACTATTTCGAACAGCTGGCGCGCATCAGCCAGCCGGCGTAACCGTCAGATCATTTCTTTTAAGGCCCCTTTGCGGGCCTTTATCGTTTTTAACCCCCGGCGACCGGCGTTTCTTCTATACTTTTTCGCGGTTGTGCGCTTATTTTCAACAACCGGACAGTTCCAGGGTAACAGATCGCCGTAGGGCAGCGTATAATACGCCACCGTATTTGCCCCTGATTGGGCAGGTGACAGAGCACCCGGGCTTCGAGTCGAAGCGCGCCGTGTCTCTGTGAGGTTTTCTACCTGAAGGAGAGAGAAATGACGGCTACAGCCCCGGTGATAACCGTTGATGGACCAAGTGGCGCAGGCAAAGGCACGCTGTGTAAAGCGTTGGCCGAGTCCCTTGGTTGGCGTTTGCTGGATTCCGGCGCGATCTATCGCGTGCTGGCGCTGGCGGCGTTGCATCATCAGGTGGATATCACTTCTGAGGAAGCGCTGGTTCCGCTGGCCGCACATCTCGATGTTCGCTTCGTTGCCCAGGACGGCAAGCTGCAAGTGATTTTGGAAGGTGAGGACGTCAGCAATGAGATCCGCACCGAAACCGTCGGCAACACTGCGTCGCAAGCGGCGGCGTTTCCGCGCGTGCGCGAGGCGCTGCTGCGCCGCCAGCGCGCGTTTCGCGAGGCGCCCGGCCTGATTGCCGATGGCCGCGACATGGGCACGGTGGTGTTCCCGGACGCGCCGGTCAAGATTTTCCTCGACGCCAGCTCGGAGGAGCGCGCGCACCGCCGCATGCTGCAGTTGCAGGAAAAGGGCTTTAATGTTAACTTTGAACGTCTTTTAGCCGAGATAAAGGAACGGGACGACCGTGACCGTAATCGGCCTATCGCGCCTCTGGTGCCCGCTTCTGACGCCCTCGTGCTGGATTCTACCAGCATGTCGATCGAAGAAGTGATCCGGCAGGCGTTGACGTATGCACAGAAAGTGTTGGCGTTGCCGCAGCAATAAGCGCGGCGGCGCTATTGGCTTTTTGTCATATTTGTCATAGCGGTATCGCAATATATCGGGTAAAATTTTACCCCTGTAACCTTAAACCCTGTCGGCATGGAGCCAATGGCGGGGTATGTGAAACAACCCCATTCGGCGGGATGCTAAATGGACGTTAAACTAAAGAACCCTGAAGATTAACAACATGACTGAATCTTTCGCTCAACTCTTTGAAGAATCCTTAAAAGAAATCGAAACCCGCCCGGGTTCCATCGTTCGTGGCGTTGTTGTTGCTATCGACAAAGATATCGTACTGGTTGACGCCGGTCTGAAATCTGAGTCTGCCATCCCGGCTGAGCAATTCAAAAACGCCCAGGGCGAGCTGGAAATCCAGGTTGGTGACGAAGTTGACGTTGCTCTGGATGCTGTTGAAGACGGCTTCGGTGAAACCCTGCTGTCCCGTGAGAAAGCTAAGCGTCACGAAGCTTGGATCACGCTGGAAAAAGCCTACGAAGAAGCTGAGACTGTAACCGGTGTTATCAACGGCAAAGTGAAGGGTGGCTTCACCGTCGAGCTGAACGGCATCCGCGCGTTCCTTCCAGGTTCCCTGGTTGACGTGCGTCCGGTACGTGACACTCTGCACCTGGAAGGCAAAGAGCTTGAGTTCAAAGTCATCAAGCTGGATCAGAAGCGCAACAACGTTGTCGTTTCTCGCCGTGCGGTTATCGAATCCGAGAACAGCGCTGAGCGCGATCAACTGCTGGAAAACCTGCAGGAAGGCATGGAAGTTAAAGGTATCGTTAAGAACCTCACTGACTACGGTGCATTCGTTGATCTGGGCGGCGTAGACGGCCTGCTGCACATCACTGACATGGCTTGGAAACGCGTTAAGCATCCAAGCGAAATCGTCAACGTTGGCGATGAAATCACTGTTAAAGTGCTGAAGTTCGACCGCGAGCGTACTCGTGTATCCCTGGGCCTGAAACAGCTGGGCGAAGATCCATGGGTTGCTATCGCGAAACGTTACCCAGAAGGCACCAAGCTGACTGGCCGTGTAACCAACCTGACTGATTACGGCTGCTTCGTGGAAATCGAAGAAGGCGTTGAAGGTCTGGTACACGTTTCTGAAATGGATTGGACCAACAAAAACATCCATCCGTCCAAAGTTGTTAACGTGGGCGACGTAGTGGAAGTGATGGTTCTGGACATCGATGAAGAACGTCGTCGTATCTCCCTGGGCCTGAAGCAGTGCAAATCCAACCCATGGCAGCAGTTCGCAGAGACCCACAACAAGGGCGACCGCGTTGAAGGTAAAATCAAGTCTATCACTGACTTCGGTATCTTCATCGGCCTGGACGGCGGCATCGACGGCCTGGTTCACCTGTCTGACATCTCCTGGAACGTTGCAGGCGAAGAAGCAGTACGTGAATACAAGAAAGGCGACGAAATCGCTGCGGTTGTTCTGCAAGTTGACGCAGAGCGCGAGCGTATCTCCCTGGGCGTGAAGCAACTGGCTGAAGACCCGTTCAATAACTACCTGTCTATGAACAAGAAAGGTGCTATTGTTACTGGTAAAGTCACTGCAGTTGACGCCAAAGGTGCTACAGTTGAATTGGCAGGCGGCGTAGAAGGTTACCTGCGTGCATCTGAAGCCTCTCGCGACCGCATTGAAGATGCAACTCTGGTTCTGAACGTAGGTGACGAAGTTGAAGCTAAATTCACCGGCGTTGACCGTAAGAACCGCGTTGTAAGCCTGTCCGTACGTGCTAAGGACGAAGCTGACGAGAAAGACGCCATCGCAACTGTTAACAACAAACAGGAAGAAGGCAACTTCTCTAACGCAATGGCTGAAGCTTTCAAAGCGGCTAAAGGCGAGTAATGACGGGGGGCGGTCTCTGACCGCCCCGATACGGTAGTTTAGCTGCAAAGCTTGGAGGTACTATGACCAAGTCTGAACTTATTGAAAGACTTGCTGGCCAGCAATCTCATATTCCGGCGAAGGCCGTTGAGGATGCAGTGAAAGAGATGCTTGAGCACATGGCCGCTACGCTGGCCGAGGGCGAACGCATTGAGATCCGCGGATTCGGCAGTTTTTCTCTTCACTACCGTGCCCCGCGTGTAGGTCGCAACCCGAAAACCGGTGACAAAGTTGAGCTGGACGGCAAGTACGTTCCTCACTTCAAACCAGGCAAAGAGTTGCGTGACCGCGCCAATATCTATGGCTAGTCGCTGACTGCTCATAGCGTTGTTGCTTGAAAAGAATATAAAACGGTGCCTGTAAGGCGCCGTTTTTTTTCGCCTGCAATTCTCCGCGATACGCTCGCGAGTTGCGTACTGCGCCGCATTGACGATGTGGCTCCTGCATAGATCTCTCTTATCCTGCCATGTTCAGCGCATCTTCGTTAAAGCCCGCTGGCGGCGACGTGTCGCCTGAATGATCCTGCTTGCTTGCCGTGACGCGTCTTTGCTCATGGCGGAGCCGATGGGAGAAAAGCGATCAAAATTTCGCTGGATCTGGCGATATTCGCCGTTATCTGCGGCATCCTGCCGCTGTTGGTTTTACCGCAGTTGCCCGAGCAATGGCTGCTGTGGCCGCTTTTGCTTGTTGTCTGTTTACTGCTGCGCACGCGCAGGCCATTCTGCCGTTATTTGGCCTGCCTGGGGTTGGGGTTCGCGTGGGCGGTTTTCAATGCCGGAAGCCTGATCGGGCAAATGGAGCGTTTGATCCGCGGGCCGGAAGTGACGGCGGTGGTGCAGGTAAGCAGCATCGCGTTGAATCCGGCCGCCAGCAAGCAGACGCTAATGCGTATCGAGCGGATCGATGGCCATTGGCTGGCGCCTGCATTGATGTTTACCACGCTATGGGCCCCGGAACAGCAGCGGCTGTGCGCCGGGCAGCGTTGGCAATTGAAACTGCGCTTGCGGCCGGTGCACGGCAAGCTCAATGAAGGGGGCTTCGACAGCCAACGTTGGGCGATCGCACAGCGCCAGCCGTTGACGGGCCTGGTCAGGCAGGCCCGTTTGCTGGATGGCGGTTGTAGCCTGCGTCAGCGCATAATCAGCCATGCGGAAACCAACATCGGTGAGCTGCGTTACAAGGCGGTATTGTTGGCGCTGGCGTTTGGGGAGCGAACCGCGCTGGAACAGCCTTTACGCACGCTGATGCTGAAAACCGGTATTGCGCATTTAATGGCCATTTCAGGGCTTCATGTGGCGATGGTCGCCATTTTGTTCTGGGCTGCGCTGCGGGCGCTGCAGTTTTTTCTGCCCTCCCATCTGATTGGCTATCGTTTTCCTCTGGTCGCGGGCTGGGTGGCGACGCTGATCTATGTCTGGTTGGTGGGCGCCCAGCCGCCGGCGGTGCGTACCGTGTTGGCCATGACATTGTGGATGTTGCTGCGCCTGCGCGGCGTTCATTGTTCTTCCTGGCAGGTGTGGCTATGGTGTATCGGGCTGATTTTGCTGTGCGATCCGCTGGCGGTATTGTCAGACAGTTTCTGGCTATCGGTGCTGGCGGTAGGTTGCCTGATTTTTTGGTTTGAATGGGCGCCGCTCGGTGAGCGATTCCGGTCGGCCTGGTATGGGGCGCCGGTGCGCTGGCTGCATATTCAGCTCGGCATGACGCTGCTGCTGGTGCCGATGCAGGCCGCGCTGTTTCTGGGCCTGACGCTGACCTCGCTACCCGCCAATCTGTGGGCGGTACCTATTGTCTCATTGGTGACGGTGCCGCTGATTTTGCTGGCGGTGATATTTGGCTTCTTGCCCTCGTTAAGCTACGGGCTATGGTGGCTGGCGGACTTCACGCTGTACTGGGTGTTTGTGCCGCTGCATTACCTGCAACGCGGTTGGATGGATCTGGGGGCTGCCTCGCTGCTGGCCAGCGCGGCGGGGTGGCTCATCGTCGTCTGTTGGCGCTTTCATTGGTGGCGGCGTTATGCACCGGGGCTGGCGACGATAGCGATATGCTGTGTGCTGTGGCGGGAAAAAGAGCCGGGATACCGCTGGCGAGTCGATATGCTCGATGTCGGGCACGGTTTAGCGGTGGTCATTGAGCGAAACGGCAAGGGAATACTGTACGATACCGGCGATCGTTGGCCGGGCGGCAGCGCCGCCGAACGGCATATTTTGCCAATGTTGAACTGGCGGGGGATTGAATTGGAACAGATCATTATCAGCCATGATCATCTCGATCATACCGGTGGCCTGCCGACGGTGCGACGGGCGTTTCCAGGGGCTACGATACGCAGCCCGATACGCGGGGAGGGGCACTTGCCCTGCGTCGCCGGTGAGCGCTGGCGCTGGCAGGGGTTGCAATTCGAAGTGCTGTGGCCGCCGAAAACGCGTAAAAAGCCGGGCAATGACGACTCTTGCGTGATCCGTATCGACGACGGGAAACACAGCCTGCTGCTGACCGGCGACGCGGAAAAAAAGGCGGAGGCGCAGCTGCTCCGATTGCGGCGCGATCGCTTGGCGGCGACGGTGTTGCAGGTGGGGCATCATGGCAGCAAAACCTCTTCCACGCCGCCGTTTCTGCGCGCGATCAATCCTCAGGCGGCATTGGCGTCAGCATCTCGTTACAACAAATGGCGTTTGCCGGCGCGTAAAGTGGTCGCCAGATACCGGGCAAATGGCATTATATGGCGCGATACGACGCGCTCCGGCCAGTTATCGGTACTTTTTTTCGACAACGATTGGCAAATTAAGGGCTTTCGCGAACAATTAATGCCCCGTTGGTACCATCAGCGGTTTGGCGTAGAGGGTGATAATGAGTAAAATAGGCCGCTATTTCTTCCGATGCTGGTATTTGCATGATGAATGATAAAGATCTCTCGACCTGGCAGACATTCCGTCGACTCTGGCCGATGATCACTCCTTTTAAGACCGGGCTGATTGTAGCCGCCATTGCGTTGATTATGAACGCAGCGGGGGACACGCTGATGCTGTCTCTGCTTAAACCGCTATTGGACGATGGGTTTGGAAAAACCGACAGCAGCGTGCTGGTGTGGATGCCGTTGGCCGTCATCGCGCTGATGTTGATGCGCGGCGTAACCAGCTTTGTTTCAAGCTACTGCATTTCCTGGGTTTCCGGCATGGTGGTGATGCAGATGCGCCGCCGCCTGTTTGGCCACATGATGAGAATGCCGGTGGCCTTCTTCGATCAACAGTCCACCGGGACCCTGTTGTCGCGCATTACCTATGATTCCGAACAGGTGGCTTCCTCCTCTTCCAGCGCGCTGGTGACCGTGGTGCGCGAAGGGGCTTCGATCATTGGCCTGTTCATCATGATGTTCTATTACAGCTGGCAGCTGTCGGTGATCCTGATCGTGCTGGCGCCGATTGTCTCCATTGCCATTCGCCTGGTGTCCAAGCGTTTCCGCAACATCAGCAAAAACATGCAGAACACGATGGGGCAGGTGACCACCAGCGCCGAACAGATGCTGAAAGGCCATAAAGAAGTGCTGATCTTCGGCGGCCAGCAGGTGGAAACCGAGCGCTTTAATTCGGTCAGCAACCGCATGCGTCAGCAAGGCATGAAGCTGGTTTCCGCGTCTTCGATTTCCGATCCGATCATTCAGCTGATCGCTTCGCTGGCGCTGGCGTTCGTGCTGTTTGCCGCCAGCTTCCCAAGCGTGATGGAAACCCTGACCGCCGGCACCATTACCGTGGTGTTCTCGTCGATGATTGCGCTGATGCGTCCGCTGAAGTCGCTGACCAACGTCAATGCCCAGTTCCAACGCGGGATGGCGGCTTGCCAGACGCTGTTCTCCATTTTGGATATGGAACAGGAAAAAGATACCGGCACCCGCGAAGTGAAGCGCGCGAAAGGCGATATCGAATTCCGCAATGTCACCTTCTACTACCCGTCGAAGGAAACGCCGGCGCTGCGTGATATCAACCTGAACATCGCCGAAGGCAAGACCGTAGCGCTGGTGGGCCGTTCTGGTTCGGGGAAATCGACCATCGCCAACCTGTTGACGCGTTTCTATGATATCCAGGAAGGCGAAATTCTGATGGATGGCCACGATCTGCGCGAATACACCCTGGCCTCACTGCGTAATCAGGTGGCCCTGGTTTCGCAAAACGTGCACCTGTTCAACGACACCATCGCCAACAATATCGCCTATGCGCGTGAGAGCGAATACAGCCGCGAGCAGATCGAAAAAGCGGCCGAAATGGCGTACGCGATGGACTTCATCAACAAGATGGAAAACGGCCTGGATACGGTGATCGGTGAAAACGGCGTCATGCTGTCCGGCGGCCAACGCCAGCGCATCGCCATCGCGCGCGCGCTGCTGCGTGACTGCCCGATCCTCATCCTGGATGAGGCGACCTCTGCGCTGGATACCGAGTCCGAGCGGGCCATTCAGGCCGCGCTGGACGAACTGCAGAAAGACCGAACTTCACTGGTGATCGCGCACCGTCTGTCGACTATTGAAAAGGCGGACGAGATCCTGGTGGTGGAAGACGGCCGCATCGTCGAACGCGGTGAGCATGCCGAGTTGCTTGAGCGGCAGGGCGCCTATGCGCAGCTGCACCGCATGCAGTTTGGTCAATAATGATTGAGCGCATCTGGTCCGGCGGTTCGCTGCTTTATCTGGCGCTATTGCCGCTCTCGTGGCTGTATGGCCTGTTCAGTTGGCTGATCCGCCTCAGTTACCGCTGCGGCCTGCGTAAAAGTTGGCGTTCGCCGGTGCCGGTCGTGGTGGTGGGTAATCTCACCGCCGGCGGCAACGGCAAAACGCCGATGGTGATCTGGCTGGTGGAGCACCTGCAGCAACGGGGCTACCGTGTTGGGGTGGTGTCGCGCGGCTACGGCGGCAAGTCGGCGGTCTATCCTCTGGTGCTGGGTCAGAATACGTCGACCCGCGAGGCGGGTGATGAGCCGGTGCTGATTTATCAGCGTACCGGGGCGCCCGTGGCGATCGCGCCCAAGCGCGCCGAGGCGGTGCAGGCTCTGCTGCAACAACAGCCGCTGGATGTGATCATCACCGACGATGGCTTGCAGCACTACGCTTTACAGCGTGACTTCGAGCTGGTGGTCATCGACGGTGTGCGTCGTTTCGGTAACGGCTGGTGGTTGCCGGCCGGGCCGATGCGCGAGCGCGCTGCGCGGCTTGGCAGTGTCGATGCGCGTGTCGCCAATGGCGGCGTGGCGCAGGCCGGGGAAATTGCCATGCGTCTGCAGGCGCGTGATGCGGTGAACCTGCTGAGCGGTGAACGTCGCCCGGCGGCCGAGCTGCCGCGCGTGGTGGCGATGGCGGGTATCGGCCATCCGCCGCGTTTCTTCGCGACGTTGGAAAAGTTGAACGTCGAAGTCGTGCAGGAAGTGGCGTTTGCCGATCATCAGGAATATCAGCAGGCGCAGCTGGCGGCGTTGGTTAATGCAGATCAAACGCTGTTGATGACGGAGAAGGACGCGGTGAAGTGTCGCGCCTTTGCCCAGCCCAATTGGTGGTATCTACCGGTTGATGCGGTGCTACCGTCCGCTCAGGCTGAGCAACTGCTGCAGGATATCGAGTCCCTGCTGTCTAAGTAATCTCAGGATGCCAGCGTGACAAGCCCCAAGGCTTGCGCGCAGGCTTCCAGCGAGCGCTGCTGGGTTTGCTGATACAGCGCCAGCTCGTCGATCACCTCACTGCCCAACGCTTGTTCAAACGCTGCCCGGCTTGACGCCGCATTGTACTGTGTATGGCGGCTATCCCCCAGATTCGATTGGAAAATCCCCGCCGCGCTGACCGGCAGAAAATCTTCATATACCAGTGGCTGGAAGCGAACGTGTTCTTTCTCGATCAGTTGCTCCAGGGTGCTGTGCTTATCCAGTGATTCTTTGGCCGCCAGGCCGCATTCGGTTGGGAAATAGCGGAACCAGGCCAGCTGTTGCTCGCGCAGCGTGGCGTAATCATCCGGAAACGCCCGGAAGTTTTCTTCCAGCAGCTGATAATAGCGTTCGGCATTTTTCTCGCTCGGCGGCGCCTGCAGCGCATCGTTGGTGGCCTTGAGCAGACGGTCGTAGAGTTCTCTTCCTTTAGTCGTCAGCGCCACACCGCGCTGTTCAATCTCGCCGAAGCGCGCGGTATGATGACCGGCGACGACGCGGCCGTCATGCTCGACGAAATCGACGCGTTCTTCCAACGCCTTGAAGCTGGTCTGGCGCAGCAGGATCGCGCGACGGCGACGCGGCGGGCCCTCGATGACCGCCTTGGGCGTAATGCCGCGGGCGGGCATCGCCTGCTGAACGCGATCGATATCCAGCGTGCGCGGTGTCAGATGATTGATATGCGGCCCTTTAAACGCCACCACGTCGGCGATCAGGCGATGCTGATCGTGCAACTGCCGGTATTCTTCGGCGCTGACCGTCGCCTGGTTGTGCCAGCGGAAGGTTTCCAGCGCTTGTTCGACAAATTCTTGCGCCTGCACTTCATTCAGCCCGCCTTGCGCTTCCTGCAGCGCGATCAGTTCCAACGCGCGATCGGTAAAGATGCGGCGGCGCGCCAGCAAGCGCTCGGCCAGCTCACGCAGCGCGGGATCTTCTATCAGCTCCAGGCGCAGCAGGGAGGTAAACACGCGGAACGGACTGATTTGCAGGGCGTCTTCGTGTACGGCGCGAAAGGCGGTCGAGTGGACGGGAACGCCCGCCACCGACAGATCATAGTAACCGACCGGCGCCATGCCCATCACCCGGAACAGACGGCGCAGGGTGGCCAGTTCGTCCGCCGTGCCGACCCGGATCGCGCCGTGGCGCTCCATCGCAAGGCGTTCGATCTCGCCGGTGATTTGCAGTTGATGAGCCAGTGCGGCATCTTCGCGCAGAACCTGTCGGTTGGTTTCCGCCACCAGTTCCAGCAGATCGCCGTACAGCGGTACCTCCTTTTGGTACATGTCCGACATCGCGTGAGAGAATCTGGCGCGGATTTCATTAGGTGAAACGAACTGCTGGGCGGTCATGCGCATAGCTCCTTGATTCAGCATAATCTGAAAAATAGTGTTTTTAGCGGCAAAAGTGCTGGCGAAAAAGCCGTCTGCCTTGTTTTCCCCTCAAGTTTAGCCATCTGATTTGGGATTTGTTATAGACGTGGCAAGCATATTAGAGTTTTATGCGTTAGCTCTCATTTGCAGCGCACGGACGGACAAACGATGCCCCGGTGAGGAGGGGAACGCGATGGATCGGCCGCGGCGAGCGTTAAATTAAGTCATGCATATTCAGGGGGATAAAAATAAATTCGGCGTATTTATGAATTTAATGCAATAAACCCCTTGTGCATTCAGCATTTTTATGAGTAAATGCAAGTCGGCCTGTGATCCAGACCTATTTATGTTCGAGTTTAGAGTTAAGCAGTTCCTCCAAAAACGTTATCATCCGATTCCGCTTCAAAGACGAACCTTCTAAGTACCTCCCATAAGTAATGTTTCTGAAATGGCCGCAATTGCCTCTTATGGCAGATTTTGTAAATATATTTAAAGGTAAAAGTAATGTCTAAGAAGACGGGTCAAGTTAAGTGGTTCAACGAAAGCAAAGGTTTTGGTTTCATTGAGCAGCACGATGGCGGCAAAGATGTATTCGTACACTTCTCCGCAATCATGACCGACGGTTTCAAGACCCTGGCTGAAGGCCAGCGCGTCGAGTACACCATCCAGGACAGCCCGCGCGGGCCGGCTGCCGCCAACGTAGTTGCTCTGTAAGAAGACAGGGAACGCGTATAAAGAGATCTTAATACAACCATGGTGACGCTTCAGCGCTGAGTCATGCGGAAGATATTAAGTTCAACAAGCCCGCCTTAGTGCGGGTTTTTTAATTTTTTGCTCACGAGAGGTTTGTTACGAAAAACTTTAGGATGGGCTGGTAGCGTCCAGACAATATAAAAAATGACGTTGTCAAGGATGCTCAAGTAAAAGGATATAAGTTATGTTTAAAAATACTGTGTTAAAAATGGGCCGTGTGAAATGGTTTAATCAGGCCGAAGGCTATGGTTTTATTTCACCGGTAGATGGCAGCGACGAAATCTATGTCAATCGCAACGCTATCGCCAACACCAAAAATAAGTCGTTGAACGAAGGTCAGAACGTTGAGTTCTCGATCTATCGCAGCTCGCATGGGCTGTCCGCGGCAGACGTTATCGCGTTCTGATCGCATCCTCCTTCCTCGCCAGTGCCGGTGTCGCCACCCGCAAGCACTGGCGAAGATAAATCCCGCGATATCCACTATTATCAGGCCATTGCCTACTCGCCACGGATATCAGGATGACCACCCCGACCATTTCCCTTACCGCCGCTCGCGCGCTGCACCTTGCCGCCCAGGGGCTGCTTTCTCCGCTTAAACGCCAGACTCGGCCCGATGACGTCGTGAGTGCGATCCAGCGCATGGGGCTGTTACAAATCGATACCATTAGCGTCGTTGCTCGCAGCCCGTATCTGGTGCTGTTCAGCCGTTTGGGAGCCTATCAGCCGGAGTGGCTTGAACAGGCGCTCGCCGGCCGCAAGCTGTTCGAGTATTGGGCGCACGAGGCCTGTTTCCTGCCGATCGAAGATTTTGGTCTGCTGCGCCACCGCATGCTGGCGCCGCATGATATGGGCTGGAAATACTCCGTCGACTGGGTGCAGCAGCACCAGGCCGCGATGGACAGCTTGCTGCGGCACATCGAACAACAGGGGCCGGTGCGCTCCGCGGATTTCAGCGCCGAGAAGAAGGGCAACAGCGGATGGTGGGACTGGAAACCGGAGAAACGGCATCTGGAGATCCTGTTTACCGCCGGCAAACTGATGGTGGCCGAACGTCGCAATTTCCACCGGGTTTACGATCTGACCGAAAGGCTGCTGCCGGCCTGGGACGATGCGCGGCATGCGCTGCCCGTGGAGCAGGCGCGCCGGCAGATGCTGTGCCGCACCTGCCGCTATCTGGGCATTTTCCGCGCCGAGTGGTTGGCGGACTACTATCGGCTGAAGCGCGTGGCGCCAAAAGCCTTGCTGGCAGCGCTGCAGGAGCAGGGCGAGATTACGCCGGTGCGGGTCGAGGGGCTGGAAGGGCCGTTTTATGTGCATGAATCACTGGCGGAACTGCTGCCGCTGGCGGAGCAGGGCAAACTCAAATCGACGGTCACCAGCCTGTTGTCGCCTTTTGATCCGGTGGTGTGGGATCGTCGTCGGGCGCTGGAGCTGTTCAACTTTGACTATCGGCTGGAGTGTTACACGCCGAAAGAAAAACGCCGCTACGGTTACTTCACGTTGCCGGTGCTGCATCGGGGCGACATGGTGGGGCGGATTGATGCCAAGGCGCACCGACGCCAGGGCATCTTCGAGATCATCAGTTTCCATGCGGAGCCGCAGGTGCGCTTCGGCAAACAGCGAACTCAGGATATCCGGCAAGCCATCGCGCGCACGGCTCATTGGCACGGCGCGCAACGCGTTGCGCTGGGCGACATTCCGGCGGCGTTGGCCGCTGAATGGGGAGCCGGCTGGGAAGTGGGATAACGAGCGACGCCGTCGGTGGGGTAAAACGAAGTTAAGCGCCGCTCGTTACAAAGGGGGCTCAGTGGCTGAAGTTAGCGAACAGAGCGATGATTTTATGCAGACGTTTGATCACGTATTACGGTCTTTTTTGTGATTTTCATCACAAAATTCTACGCCGTGTGGCGCCGCAGTTCAAGCCGTTGCGCGGGCGCCATGAGGAAATATCGGCGGCTTGGCGCCGCCGATGATTAACCTGAGGCCGGGCGTTATGCTATCCTCACAGCCTTCCCAGATGACCTATCCCCTTGCGGAGGATGCATGGACCACCGTTTACTCGAAATCGTTGCCTGCCCGGTATGCAACGGCAAACTCTATTTCAATAAAGAAAACCAGGAGCTGGTGTGCAAAGCGGACGGGTTGGCTTACCCGCTGCGCGACGGCATTCCGGTGCTGTTGGAAAATGAAGCGCGTGCGCTGTCGCTGGACGAGAAGCACGCATGAGTTTTATCGCTATTATTCCCGCCCGCTACGCCTCAACCCGTTTGCCGGGCAAACCGCTGGCCGATATTCACGGCAAGCCGATGGTGGTGCACGTGATGGAACGCGCCCGTGAGTCCGGTGCCAGCCGCGTCATCGTGGCGACCGATCACCCTGAAGTCGCCAAAGCGGTAGAAGCCGCCGGCGGCGAAGTGTGCATGACCAGCCCGGATCACCATTCCGGCACCGAGCGTTTGGCGGAAGTGATCGCGCACTACGGCTTTGCCGACGACCAGATCATCGTTAACGTGCAGGGCGATGAGCCGCTGATCCCACCCGTTATCGTGCGGCAGGTGGCGGAAAACCTGGCGGGCAGCCAGGCCGGCATGGCGACGTTGGCGGTGCCGATCGACAGCGCCGAAGAGGCATTCAACCCCAATGCGGTGAAGGTCGTGATGGACGCGCAGGGTTACGCGCTCTACTTCTCGCGCGCCACCATTCCCTGGGATCGCGAGCGTTTCGCCGCGTCGAAGGGGAGCATCGGCGATAGCCTGCTGCGCCACATCGGCATCTATGCGTACCGCGCCGGTTTCGTGCGCCGCTACGTCAGCTGGGCGCCGAGCCAGTTGGAGCAGATCGAGCTGTTGGAACAGCTGCGCGTGCTGTGGTACGGTGAAAAAATCCACGTGGCGGTCGCGAAAGCGGTCCCGAGCGTGGGGGTCGATACGCCGGAAGATCTCCAGCGCGTGCGCGACAGCATTCAACCCTGAGCCTGATTTCGTCGGCGCGGCGCGCAACGCGCCGACGATGCAATACCTCCCATTATTGATCCCCGTTTTGTTGATCTGCGTTGAAGAATTTTTCCGCTCACCGTTCGATGATGTTACGCATACCCCCTTATTAGCCTGAGGTGAATGCCTTATGGAGCAGTTACGCGCCGAACTGAGCATCGTGCTGGGTGAGTCCGTCAGCCGGCTGGAGCGGGTGAGCGAACAGCCTTATGCGCACATGTATTCACTGTACGATCGCCAGGGCAACGCTATCCCGCTGATGGCGAAAAGTTTTATCTGCCAGGGCATCGCCCAGCAGGAGGCGTACAAGCTGTCGATGCTGGCGCGCGACGGGGATATCCGCCTGCCCACGGTGTACGGCGTGGTATGCACCCACCAGGCGCCGTATACGGAAATCCTGCTGATCGAGCGTCTGCGCGGCGTGTCGGCCGAAGCGCCAACGCGTTCGCCGGATCGCTGGAACATGTTAATGGAGCAGATCGTTGACGGGATGTTGGCCTGGCACCGCATCGACAGCCATGGCAGCGTCGGCACCGTTGACAGTACGCAGGAAAATGACTGGTTTTGCTGGTATCAACAGCGGGTCGAAGTGCTGTGGGCGACGGTGGTCAATCTCACTACCCCGCAGCTGACCATGGCAGATCGGCGTTTGTTGTACCGCACGCGCGAAGCGCTGACCCATTTCTTCGTCGGTTTCGACGATCCCTGTGTCCTGGTGCACGGTAACCTGTCGCTGCGCAGCATGTTGAAAGATCCCAAAAGCGATCAGCTGTTGGCGATGCTTAATCCCGGTGTGGTGCTGTGGGCGCCGCGCGAATACGATCTTTTCCGCCTCTGCGAAGCGGGCATGCCCAGCCAACTGTTGTTCAGCTATCTGCAGCGGGCGCCGGTCGCCGACGCTTTCCTGGCGCGGCGCTGGCTGTACGTGGTGTGGGAAGCGGTAGGGCGTTTGATCCATACCGGCAAGCTGGAGCGGCAGCCGTTCGACTATGCGTCGCAACAGCTGCTGCCCTGGCTGGCCGGTTGAAACGGGGCCTTACTCGGCGCCGGCGCTATCCGCGCCTTTCAGCCGCTGCCACAGACTGCCCAGCGTTTCATACCAGGCGCGCTCGGTATGGCCGAGGAACATGGACGACGGCGTGGCGCGATCCCAGATATTCAGCGGCGAGTCGATCGCCAATTGGTTGGCCGGGGCCGGGATCGGGTGCAGGCCCTTAGCCTCGAAGAAACGCATGGCGCGCGGCAGATGGTTGGCGGAAGTCACCAGAAGGAAGGGGTGTTCGCCGACCAACTTGGCGACCTGAGCGGCTTCTTCCTCGGTATCGCGCGGTTCCCCCAGGATCACCATGTCGCTGCGCGGCACGCCCAGGCTTTCCGCTACCAGCGCTGCCGTGGCGGCGTTGCTCTGCATGCGCCCGCCGGGCGCGCCGGTAAACACCATCCTGGCGCCAGGGTGCGCCAGATAGAGCCGCACGCCCTCCGTCACGCGCGGCAGACTGTTGCCGAGCAGGTTCGAGCTGGGTGCCCAGTCGGGATTGTAGGTATAGCCTCCGCCCAACACCACGATATAGCTGACCGCATCGTTGCCGCGATATGTCTGGTATTCGGCTTCGATCGGCCGCAGCAGGCGGTCGGCCACCGGTTGCAGGCTGAAAAGCAGTAAAAACAGCCAGCTCAGCGTGAAAATCGTCTTACCGCTTTTTTGCCAGCGGGTGAACCACAGCAGCAGCAGCGCCAGCCCCATCAGCAGCATCAACAGCGGCAGCGGCATCAGCAGAGCGCCAAAGAACTTTTTCAGGTTGAACAGCATCGAAAATCAGATCCTTTTGAGTGAAAAAACGGCATCCAGGCATAAACAGGCCGCAAGAAGATACATTCTAAGCCAGTCTGTGCCAAAATAGCAGGTTTGAATGGGCGTGCGCTTTGCCGCCGACAAGACTGAGATCAGCGGAGCCGTTGTCCATGCAGGATCGTAATTTTGACGATATTGCTGAAAAATTTGCGCGTAATATTTACGGCACCACGAAAGGAAAAATCCGCCAGGCGGTGGTTTGGCAGGATCTGACCGGGCTGCTGGCCCAGTTGCCGCAGCGGCCGCTGCGCATCCTCGATGCCGGGGGCGGTGAAGGCCATATGGCTTGCCAACTGGCAGAATTAGGACATCAGGTGTTGTTGTGCGATCTTTCTGGTGAGATGATCCAGCGCGCCGCGCAGCTGGCGGAGCAGAAAGGTGTGAGCCAGAACATGCAATTCGTACAAAGTTCTGCGCAGGATATCGCTCAACATTTGGAACAGCCGGTTGATCTGATATTGTTTCATGCAGTGCTTGAATGGATCGCTGAACCCGTGGCGGCGCTGCAGGCGTTGTGCGATTGTCTGACGCCGGGCGGGGCGCTGTCGCTGATGTTCTTCAACGCCAACGGTCTCTTGATGCGTAACGTGGTGTTGGGTAACTTCCAATTGGTGGATCCCGAGGTCAGACGGCGCCGCAAGCGTTCGCTGTCGCCGCAATATCCGCACGATCCGCTATTGGTCTACGGCTGGCTGGAACAGTTGGGCATGCGCATCAGCGGCAAAACCGGCGTGCGGGTGTTCCACGACTATCTGCAGAGCAGACAGCTGCAAACCCAAAAATTTGAAGAGTTACTGGCGCTTGAACAGCACTATTGCCGGCAGGAGCCGTACGTGAGTTTGGGGCGCTATATTCACGTCATGGCGCATAAACCAAACCTGAAGGACGAACTATGAGTGAATTTTCCCAGACAGTACCCGAACTGGTCGCCTGGGCACGGAAAAATGATTTCTCTATTTCGCTCCCTACGGAGCGTCTCGCATTTCTGCTCGCTATCGCCACCCTGAATGGCGAACGGCTGGACGGCGAGATGAGCGAAGGTGAGCTGGTTGATGCATTTCGCCATGTCAGCAAGGGTTTTGAACAGACGCATGAAACGGTGGCGATGCGCGCCAACAATGCGATCAACGACATGGTGCGCCAGCGCCTGTTGAACCGCTTTACCAGCGAACTGGCGGACGGTAACGCGATTTACCGCCTGACGCCGCTGGGTATTGGCATTACCGATTACTATATTCGCCAACGCGAATTCTCCACGCTGCGTCTGTCGATGCAGCTGTCGATCGTGGCGCAGGAACTGAAGCGCGCCGCCGATGCCGCCGACGAGGGCGGCGACGATTTCCATTGGCACCGCAACGTGTTCGCGCCGTTGAAATATTCGGTGGCGGAAATCTTCGACAGCATCGACATGACGCAACGCGTGATGGACGAGCAGCAGCAGAGCGTGAAAAATGACATCGCGGCGCTGCTGAGCAAAGACTGGCGGGCGGCGATCTCCAGCTGCGAAATGCTGCTGTCGGAAACCTCAGGCACCCTGCGCGAACTGCAGGATACGCTGGATGCGGCGGGCGATAAGCTGCAGGCCAACCTGCTGCGCATCCAGGACGCGACCCTCGGCAACGTGGAGCTGGGCTTCGTCGACAAGCTGGTGTTCGATCTGCAGAGCAAGCTGGATCGCATCATCAGCTGGGGTCAACAGGCGATCGACCTGTGGATCGGCTACGATCGCCACGTACACAAATTTATCCGTACCGCTATCGATATGGATAAAAACCGCGTGTTCGCCCAACGCCTGCGCCAGTCGGTGCAAACCTATTTCGACCACCCGTGGGCGCTGACCCATGCCAATGCCGATCGTTTGCTGGACATGCGCGACGAAGAACTGGCGTTGCGCAGCGAGGAAGTGACCGGGGAACTGCCGCCGGATCTGGAGTTCGAAGAGTTCAGCGAGATTCGCGAACAGCTGGCGGCGATGATCGAAGAGGCGTTGAAGGTGTACCAGGAACAGCAGATGCCGCTCAACCTTGCAGCGGTGATGCGCGATTACCTGGCGCAATATCCGCGTGCGCGTCATTTCGACGTGGCACGTTTAGTGGTCGACCAGGCAGTGCGCCTCGGTGTGGCTGAAGCAGATTTCTCAGGGTTGCCGGCGGAATGGCAGGCAATCAATGATTACGGAGCCAAGGTCCAGGCCCATGTCATCGACAAATATTGAACAAGTAATGCCAGTCAAGCTGGCCAAAGCGTTGTCCAACTCGCTGTTCCCGGCGCTGGACAGCCAACTGCGCGCGGGTCGTCACATCGGTATCGATGAGCTGGACAACCACGCCTTTTTAATGGATTTCCAGGATGAGCTGGAAGAGTTTTACAACCGTTACAGCGTCGAGCTGATTCGGGCGCCGGAAGGTTTCTTCTATTTGCGCCCGCGCTCCACCACGCTGATCCCGCGTTCGGTGCTGTCCGAGCTGGATATGATGGTCGGCAAGATCTTGTGTTACCTGTATCTCAGCCCCGAGCGCCTGGCGCACGAAGGCATTTTCAGCCATCAGGAGCTGTACGATGAACTGCTGAGCCTGGCGGATGAGAACAAGCTGCTCAAGTTCGTCAACCAGCGCTCTACCGGTTCGGATCTCGATCGGCAGAAGCTGCACGAGAAGGTGCGCACCTCGCTCAACCGCCTGCGCCGCCTCGGCATGGTCTATTTCATGGGCAATGACAGCAGCAAGTTCCGCATTACCGAGGCGGTGTTCCGCTTCGGCGCCGACGTGCGCAGCGGCGACGATCCGCGTGAAGCGCAGCTGCGCATGATTCGCGACGGCGAGGCGATGCCGGTTGAAACCAGCCTGTCGCTTAACGATGAGAATGACGCTGAGGATCAGCAGGTTGATAACGCTCCTGACGGTGCAGAGGATGAACAGGAATGATTGAACGCGGTAAATTTCGCTCGCTGACGCTGGTTAACTGGAACGGCTTCTTTGCCCGCACCTTTGATCTCGATGAGCTGGTGACCACGCTGTCCGGCGGGAACGGGGCGGGGAAATCCACCACCATGGCGGCCTTCGTCACCGCACTGATCCCCGATCTGACGCTGCTGCACTTCCGTAACACCACCGAAGCGGGCGCCACCAGCGGTTCGCGCGACAAGGGCCTGCACGGCAAGCTGCGCGCCGGCGTATGTTACTCCACCCTCGACGTCGTCAACTCGCGCCACCAGCGCGTGGTGGTTGGCGTGCGTCTGCAGCAGGTGGCGGGACGCGATCGCAAGGTCGATATCAAACCTTTCACCATCCAGGGCCTGCCGACCGCGGTACAGCCGACTGAATTGCTGACCCAGACCGTGGGTGAGCGCCAGGCGCGCGTGCTGTCGCTGCAAGAGTTGAAAGAGCGCGTGGAAGAGATGGAAGGCGTGCAGTTCAAGCAGTTCAACTCGATCACCGATTACCACTCGCTGATGTTCGATCTGGGCGTGATCCCGAAACGCCTGCGTTCGTCCGCCGATCGCAGCAAATTCTATCGTCTGATTGAAGCGTCGCTGTACGGCGGCATCTCCAGCGCCATCACCCGCTCGCTGCGCGACTACCTGTTGCCGGAAAACAGCGGCGTGCGCAAGGCGTTCCAGGACATGGAAGCGGCGCTGCGCGAAAACCGCATGACGCTGGAAGCGATCCGCGTTACCCAGTCGGATCGCGACCTGTTCAAGCATTTGATCTCCGAGGCCACCTCTTATGTGGCGGCGGATTATATGCGACACGCCAACGAACGCCGCATCCACCTGGACGGCGCGCTGGCGCTGCGCAGCGATCTGTTGGGCAGCCGCAAGCAGCTGGCCGCCGAACAGTATCGCCATGTGGAAATGGCGCGTGAGCTGAGCGAGCAGAGCGGCGCCGAATCCGATCTGGAAACCGATTACCAGGCTGCCAGCGACCACCTGAACCTGGTGCAGACGGCGATGCGTCAGCAGGAGAAGATCGAACGCTATGAAGCCGATCTGGAAGAGCTGACCTACCGTCTGGAAGAGCAGAACGAAGTGGTGGCCGAGGCGAGCGAGCAGCAGGCCGAGAACGAAGCGCGCGCCGAAGCGGCCGAGCTGGAAGTGGATGAGCTGAAGAGCCAGCTGGCCGACTACCAGCAGGCGCTTGACGTGCAGCAGACCCGCGCCATTCAGTACCAACAGGCGCTGCAGGCGTTGGAGCGCGCGCGCGCGCTGTGCCAACTGCCGGACCTGACCGCCGACAACGCCGAACAGTGGCTGGACACCTTCCAGGCTCGTGAGCAGGAGGCGACCGAAGCGCTGCTGATGCTGGAGCAGAAGCTGAGCGTGGCCGACGCCGCGCACGGCCAGTTCGAGCAGGCCTATCAGCTGGTGGGTAAAATCGCCGGCCAGGTCAGCCGCAGCGAAGCCTGGCAGTGTGCGCGCGAATTGCTGCGCGACTGGCCTTCGCAGCAACACCTCGCCGAGCGCGTTCAGCCGCTGCGTTTGCGCCTGAGCGAACTGGAACAGCGCCTGCGCTCGCAGCAGGACGCCGAGCGGCTGCTGCAAGAATTTTGCAAACGCCATGGTCAGGAGTACCAGCCGGACGATCTCGACATGCTGCAGCAGGAGCTGGAAGAGCGCCTGGAAGCGCTGTCGCAGAACGTCAGCGAAGCCGGTGAACGCCGCATGGAGATGCGCCAGGAGCTGGAGCAGATCCAGCAGCGCATCCGTGAGCTGACGGCGCGCGCACCGGTGTGGCTGGCGGCGCAGGACGCCCTGAGCCAGCTCAGCGAGCAGAGCGGAGAGCCGCTGGAAAACAGCCAGCAGGTGACCGAATACATGCAGCAGCTGCTGGAGCGTGAGCGTGAAACCACCGTCGAGCGCGACGAGGTGGCGGCCCGCAAGCGCGAAGTGGAAGCGCAGATCGAACGTCTCAGCCAGCCGGGCGGCGCGGAAGATCAACGCTTGGTCACCTTGGCCGAACGTTTCGGCGGCGTGTTGCTGTCGGAAATTTACGATGATGTCACCATCGACGACGCGCCTTACTTCTCGGCGCTGTACGGCCCTTCGCGCCACGCCATCGTGGTGCCGGATCTGTCGCTGGTGCGCGAGATGCTGGAAGGGCTGGAAGATTGCCCGGAAGATCTTTACCTGATCGAAGGGGATCCGCAGTCGTTCGATGACAGCGTATTCGCCGTCGAAGAGCAGGACAAAGCGGTGGTGGTGAAGATCGCCGATCGCCAGTGGCGTTATTCCCGTTACCCGGAAGTGCCGTTGTTCGGCCGCGCGGCGCGTGAAAACCGCCTGGAAGTGCTGCATGCCGAGCGTGAAACGCTGGCGGAGCGCTATGCCACGCTGTCGTTCGACGTGCAGAAAACCCAGCGTTCGCATCAGGCCTTCAGCCGCTTTATCGGCACCCATCTGGCGGTGGCGTTCGACGCTGACCCGGAAGCGGAGATCCGCAATCTGAACGCCCGTCGCGGCGAGATCGAACGTGCGCTGAACAATCACGAAGCGCAGAATCAGCAGCAGCGCCAGCAGTACGATCAGGCCAAAGAGGGCATTTCCGCGCTCAACCGCCTGATGCCGCTGGTGTCGTTGCTGAACGATGAAACGCTGCAGGATCGCGTCGACGAGATCCGTGAAGAGCTGGAAGAAGCGCAGGACGCCGCGCGCCACATTCAACAGCACGGGGTGTCGCTGACCAAACTGGAGCCGCTGCTGTCGGTGCTGCAGAGCGATCCGCAGCAGCATGAACAGCTGCAGCAGGACTACGCGCAGGCGCAAAGCGTGCAGCGTCAGGCCAAACAGCAGGCGTTCGCGTTGACAGAGGTGGTGCAGCGTCGCGCGCACTTCAGCTATACCGACTCCGCCGGCATGCAGAATGCCAACAACGATCTCAACGACAAGCTGCGCCAGCGTCTGGAACAGGCGGAAGCCGAACGCGCCCGCGCCCGTGAGCAGCTGCGTCAATATCAAACCCAGTTCACCCAATACAGCCAGGTGCTGGCCTCGCTGAAAAGCTCGTATGACGCCAAGCGCGACATGTTGAAAGAGCTGAGCCAGGAGCTGGTGGATATCGGCGTGCAGGCCGACGCCAACGCGGAAGCGCGCGCGCGTCAGCGCCGCGACGAGCTGCATGCGGCGCTGAGCAACAACCGCGCTCGCCGCAATCAGTTGGAGAAACAGCTGACCTTCTGCGAAGCCGAAATGGATGGCCTGCAGAAGAAACTGCGCAAGCTGGAACGCGACTACCATCAGCTGCGCGAGCAGGTGGTGACCGCCAAGGCGGGCTGGTGCGCGGTGATGCGTCTGGTGAAAGACAACGGCATGGAACGCCGCCTGCATCGCCGCGAGCTGGCGTATATGGATGGCGACGAGCTGCGCTCGATGTCGGATAAGGCGCTCGGCGCGCTGCGTCTGGCGGTGGCGGACAACGAACACCTGCGCGACGTGCTGCGTCTGTCGGAAGATCCGAAGCGGCCGGAGCGTAAGATTCAGTTCTATATTGCGGTGTACCAACACCTGCGCGAACGTATCCGCCAGGACATCATCCGTACCGATGATCCGGTCGAGGCCATCGAGCAGATGGAGATTGAGCTGGGCCGTCTGACCGAAGAACTGACCGCGCGCGAGCAGAAGCTGGCGATCAGTTCGAAAAGCGTGGCCAACATCATTCGCAAAACCATTCAGCGCGAGCAGAACCGCATTCGCATGCTGAACCAGGGATTGCAGGCCGTTGCTTTCGGTCAGGTGAAGAGCGTCCGTCTGAACGTCAACGTGCGCGAAGCGCACGCCACCCTGCTGGACGTGCTCTCCGAGCAGCAGGAACAGCATCAGGATCTGTTCAACAGCAACCGCCTGACCTTCTCCGAAGCGTTGGCCAAGCTGTATCAGCGTCTGAATCCGCAGATCGATATGGGGCAGCGCACGCCGCAAACCATCGGTGAGGAGTTGCTGGACTACCGCAACTACCTGGAGATGGAAGTGGAAGTGTACCGTGGCTCCGACGGCTGGCTGCGTGCGGAAAGCGGCGCCTTGTCTACCGGTGAAGCCATCGGTACCGGGATGTCAATTCTGGTGATGGTGGTGCAGAGCTGGGAAGAAGAATCCCGCCGCCTGCGCGGTAAAGATATCTCGCCATGTCGCTTGCTGTTCCTCGATGAAGCGGCGCGTCTGGATGCCAAATCGATCGCCACGCTGTTCGAGTTGTGTGACCGTCTTGAGATGCAGCTGATCATCGCGGCGCCGGAAAACATCAGTCCTGAGAAGGGCACCACCTATAAACTGGTGCGTAAGGTGTTCCAGAACCACGAGCATGTGCACGTTGTGGGGCTGCGCGGTTTCGCCAGCGAGCCGCCGGCGCTGGGTACTGCGCCGGTCGAAACGCCGTAACGCAGAAAAACGCCCTAAAAATCTGAAAATAGCCGCCGCAGGGTGGCTATTTTTTTGTGCGCGTGGATGATAGTCCTGCTTTTTTATCCGTTGAAAAGCGGTTAGTTTAATCAGATAAACAGTAATTCGACGTCCGCAGGGCGAAACGGCCTTTCTGTTTGTATACTGAAGCTATATGCAGTTTTTTGACGTTTTTTTTGTGAGCATACAGGGGGCAAGGGATGTTGCTTAAAAAGGGAAACTCTCTACGACGTTTGGCGCTGAGTGGCGCTATCGCCTGTAGTCTTGTGTCGTCGTTTTCCGCATTGGCCACCGTAACGGCGTTACCGGTGGCATCAGCAGGCATGTCCGTTGCGCAGAGCCGTTCTGAACTGCTGGCCGCGTTGCCGCGCGGCATGGATCTGCACTACCTTTCCACGCTGGCGCCGCTGTATGCGGCGAATCATATGCAGCCGATGTGGCAGGATCGCGAGGCCGTTCAGCAGTTTCAACAGCAGCTGGCCGAGCTGGCGATGTCCGGCGTGCAGCCGCAGTTCACCCAATGGGTGAAGATGTTGACCAATCCGGCGCTCAATGACGTAGGCCGCGATGTGGTGCTGTCCGATGCGATGTTGGGCTATTTGCAGTTCGTGTCCGCTATCGGCGCCAACGGCACCAGTTGGCTGTACAGCAATATTCCCTACAAGCTTGGCTTGCCGCCCACTGCGGTGATCAACCAATGGCAGCTGGCGGTGCGTCAGGCGCGCACGCTGAGCTATGTGAATTCGCTCGCGCCGCAGCACCCGCAATACGCCAAGATGCATCAGGCGCTGCGCGATATGTTGGCGGATAACCGCCCCTGGCCGCAGGTGGGCAGCGGCCCGAGCCTGCGCCCAGGACAAATGAGCAACGATATTCCTGCGCTGCGTGAAATCCTGACGCGCACTGGCATGCTGGCCGCTTCGGCGCCGGAGGCCGAGCCGGAGCCGGCGGTCGTCTCGGCGAAGAGCAATGAGCCTGATGACGGCGGGCTGACGGTAGACGAAGAGAAGGGGCGTGTGACGGTCAGTCCGTCGGCGGCGCCGGTGACGGAGTTGACCGCTGAACAGACGCCGCCGCAGGTCGGCAGCGTGGTGAGCGACAACCTCTATACCAACGAGCTGGTGGAGGGCGTCAAACGTTTCCAGAAATGGCAGGGGCTGACGGCGGACGGCGTGATCGGCGTGCGCACTCGCGAGTGGCTCAACGTGTCACCGAAAACCCGCGCCGCGCTGCTGGCGCTGAATATCCAACGTCTGCGAATTTTACCGGGGCATGTCGGCACCGGCATTATGGTGAATATTCCCAACTACTCGCTGACCTACTACCAGAACGGCAACGAAGTGCTGTCCTCCCGCGTTATCGTCGGGCGACCGAGCCGCAAGACACCGCTGATGAGCAGCGCGTTGAACAACGTGGTGGTCAACCCGCCTTGGAACGTACCGACTACGCTGGTGCGTGAGGATATCGTGCCGAAGGCGATGCGCGACGGTAACTATTTCCAGAAACACGGCTATACCGTGCTGTCGGGCTGGAGCAACGATGCGGAGGTGATCAACCCGGCGATGATCGACTGGAGCATGGTCTCTGCGCGCAACTTCCCGTATCGCGTGCGCCAGGCGCCGGGCGCCACCAACTCGCTGGGGCGTTTCAAGTTCAATATGCCGAGTTCGGACGCGATCTACCTGCACGATACCCCGAACCACAGCCTGTTCCAGAAAGACATTCGCGCGCTTAGCTCCGGCTGCGTGCGGGTGAACAAGGCTTCCGATTTGGCGAATATGCTGCTGCAGGATGCCGGCTGGAACAATAGCCGCGTTTCCTCCACGCTGAAAGAAGGGAATACCACTTATGTGAATATTCGCCAGCGTATTCCCGTAAAACTGTATTATCTGACCGCCTGGGTTTCGGATGACGGCCAACCGCAATTCCGTACAGATATTTACAATTATGATAATACGGTGAGATCGGGCGCACAAATTTTGGCTCAGGCCAAAAAATTAATGCAGTAAATGCAGTAATTATAAATAAATAACGGTCAGAATGTTTGGCTATACCGCAGGCCCTCTTACCTGGGGGCCTGTAAACCTAGGCGTATCGCGGGTTGACTCAGCATACGCAGGCGGTTATGGTTCGGACAGTGCGCTGCTTTGTGCATTTATTTTGACATTCTTGCCGGGTTTAACAGAGTCATGGACAAAATTGATCATCATCGCCGTAAATGGCTGGCGCTAGGCGGCGCAGCTATGGGCATAGCGCTGCTTCCAGGGCAGGCGTTTGCCAGTCTTTCCACCGCTCGACCGCGTATTTTAGTGTTGAATAACCTGAATACCGGTGAATCTATTAAAGCCGAGTTCTTTGACGGCAAAGGCTACAATAAAGAAGAGTTGGTTCGGCTAAATCATCTGTTCCGCGATTATCGCGCCAACAAGGTTAAATCGATCGATCCCAGTTTGTTTGATCACCTCTATCGCCTGCAGGGGCTGCTGGGTACCAGCAAGCCGGTGCAGCTGATCTCCGGTTACCGTTCCGTAGATACCAACAACGAATTGCGCGCGCACAGCCGTGGTGTGGCCAAGCACAGCTACCATACCAAGGGCCAGGCGATGGATTTCCATATTGAAGGTATCCAATTGAGTAATATCCGTAAAGCGGCGTTAAAAATGCGCGCTGGTGGTGTAGGATATTACCCACGTAGCAACTTCGTGCACATCGATACCGGCCCGGTTCGGAGCTGGTAATCGCGGTGCCCTCAGTGAATAACGCCGCTCCTTGCGGAGGCGGCGTTATTGTCGTTGGAGCCTTATGAAATACCATCTTATTCCCGTTACCGCTTTTAGCCAGAATTGCAGCCTGATCTGGTGTGAAAACACGCAGCAGGCGGCGTTGGTCGATCCCGGCGGCGAAGCGGAAAAAATCAAAGCGGAAGTGGCGAAGCAGGGTGTGACAATCACGCAGATTTTGCTGACGCACGGCCATTTGGATCACGTCGGCGCGGCGGCGGAGCTGGCGGAACATTATCAGGTGCCGATTTACGGCCCGGATAAAGAGGACGCTTTTTGGCTGGATGGTTTGCCGGCGCAGAGCCGGATGTTCGGGCTGGAAGAGTGTGCGCCGCTGACCCCGACCCGTTGGTTGTCGGAAGGCGATGAGATGCAGGTGGGCGAGATAAAGCTCAAGGTGTTGCATTGTCCTGGGCACACACCGGGCCACATCGTCTTTATCAATGAGCAGGCGCGTTTGGCGCTGGTGGGTGACGTGCTGTTTAACGGCGGCGTGGGGCGCAGCGACTTCCCGCGCGGTGACCATCAGGCGCTGATCGCCTCTATTCGCACCAAGCTGTTGCCGTTAGGCGACGACATGCGCTTTATTCCCGGCCACGGTCCAATGTCGACCTTCGGTCACGAGCGCCAGACCAACCCGTTCCTGCGCGAAGAGCCGGCGGTGTGGTAACGATCATTTCCCGGCAGAAATAATCAAGGGGCGCATAGCGCGCCCCTTCAAACTGGTGGCTTTCGCCGACGCGCTTAGAGCACGGCGACGATGGCTTCACACAGCGGCGCCATATTGTCCGGCGTCATGCCCGCCACGTTCACCCGGCCCGAGTTCACAGCGTAAACGCCAAACTCTTCACGCAGACGCAGCACCTGCTCTTTGGTCAGGCCGCTGAACGAGAACATGCCGTTCTGCTGGATGATGAAGCTGAAGTCCTGCTGCGCGCCTTTCTCCTGCAGGGTGTTCACAAACAGCTGACGCATGCGGTGAATGCGTTGGCGCATATCGGTCAGCTCTTGTTCCCACATCGCGCGCAGCGCATCGTTGCCCAGAATGGTGGCGACAACGGCAGCGCCGTGTGACGGCGGGTTGGAGTAGTTGGCGCGAATGGCCGCTTTCACCTGGCTGAAGGCGCGATCGGCGGTTTCGGCATCGGCGGCTACAATAGTGCAAGCGCCGACGCGCTCATTGTACAGACCGAAGTTTTTCGAATAGGAACTGGCGACGATCAGTTCTTTATGTTTGGCGGCGAAAATACGCAGGCCCTGCGCATCTTCTTCCAGGCCGTTGGCGAAGCCCTGATAAGCGAAGTCGAACAGCGGCAACCACCCGTTGGCGACGGAAAGTTCAGCCAGCTGCGCCCACTGTTCCGGCGTTGGATCGATACCGGTCGGGTTATGGCAGCAGCCGTGGAACAGCACGACATCGCCGGCCTGCGCCTGTTTCAGGCTGTTCAGCAGGCCGTCAAAATCCAACGCGTGGTTGGCGGCGTCATAGTAGGCGTATTCCAGCACTTCCAGGCCCACGGCGCTAAAGACGTTCTTGTGGTTCGGCCAGCTTGGGTTGCTGATCCAGATGCGTTTGGCGCTGGTCTGGTTGGCGATAAAGTCTGCCGCCACGCGCAGGCCGCCGGTGCCGCCAGGCGTCTGTGCGGTGCGCGCGCGGCGATCGGCGACGATCGGGCTCTCTTTACCGAACAGCAGCTCTTGCGTGCAGCTGGCGAACGCCGGGATGCCCTCAATGCCGAGATAGTTTTTGGTGGTCTCATTTTCCAACAGATACTGTTCAGCTTTCTTTACGCTGGTCAGCACCGGGGTTTTACCGGTTTCGTCTTTATAAACGCCAATGCCTAAATTGATTTTATTCGGGCGGGCGTCGGCGCGGAAAATGTCGGTCAGGCCCAGGATCGGGTCGGCGGGTGCGGCGGTGATTTTTTCAAACATGTCAGGTGCTTCCAAATCTCGGAGTTAAGCAGACAGAAGCATCAGGGTAGCGCCAGTTATCGGCTTTGCCAACCGTTTGCGATAAAAACACCGCGATCTTATGAACGTGAAGGATTCGACAGAAAAAATGATGGGGAAGGGGGAATCGGCAGGATAAAAAGTTACCGGCTGATACAAACAAAAACAGGGCCGAAGCCCTGTTTTTTAACTTAGCCGACGGTGAACCGCCGATAAGCGAGACAACTTAGAACTGGTATACCAGACCAACGCCTACGATATCGTCAGTTGCGATGCCGTTAGCTTTGGTGAAGTCGTTGTCATCCAGCAGGTTGATTTTGTAATCAACGTAGGTGGACATGTTTTTGTTGAAGTAGTAGGTGGTACCAACAGAAACATATTTAACCAGGTCAGCGTCGCCGCCGTTGAAGCGAGCGTTGTGCGCGGTGCGGCCAGCCAGGTCCTTACCTTTAGACTGCAGGTAAGACACTTCTGGGCGCAGACCGAAGTCGAACTGGTACTGAGCGGTCACTTCGAAGTTCTGAGTTTTGTTAGCGATAGTCAAGTCAGACTCGCCGTATGGGGTCATGTTGCGAGTTTCTGCATACATCGCCGCCAGGTAGACGTTGTTGGCGTCGTATTTCGCGCCCACGGTCCATGCGTCAGCTTTCTTGCCATCAGCAGTAGACAAATCTTTCTGATCATTGGTGCGGCTGGATGACGCATAGGCAGCGCCGAAGCTTACGCCTTCGCCGATGTCATAAGTAGAGGAGATACCGAAACCATCGCCGTTCTGTTTTTTCAGAGCACGGCTGTCGTTCTGGTTTTTGCCCTGGTATTGCAGAGCGAAGTTCAGACCGTCAACCAGACCGAAGAAGTTGTTGTTACGATAGGTCGCAACGCCGTTGGTACGGCCGGTCATGAAGTTGTCGGAGTTGGTGTAAGTATCGCCACCGAACTCTGGCAGCATATCGGTCCAGCCTTCCACGTCGTACAGTACGCCGTAGTTACGGCCGTAGTCGAAGGAGCCGTAGTCAGCGAATTTCAGACCGGCGAAGCCCAGACGGGTTTTGGTGCCTTCGGTGCCCTGAGATTCGGAGTGGTTGGACTGAACGTTGTATTCCCACTGGCCGTAACCGGTCAGTTGGTCAGTAATCTGGGTTTCACCTTTGAAGCCGAAACGAACATAGGTCTGATCGCCGTCATTACCTTTGTCTTTGGAGAAGTAGTGCAGACCGTCAACTTTGCCGTACAGATCCAGCTTGTTGCCGTCTTTGTTGTAGATTTCAGCTGCGTTTGCTGCACCAGCAGCCAACAGAGCCGGGATTACCACTGCAAGAATGTTGCGCTTCATCATTATTACCCTCATTGGTGTTATTCGGACACCTTTGCCACTGCCGCCAATAATTCTTTGGGAACTATTGTTGATAGATTGGTGTCGTCCTGTGTCTGAACGCAGTGTTCCATTCACAGGCGGGTTAATCTAGGACGAAAATGATACCAATGTCCCAATCAGGTTGCAAAAGGAAAGTATGTGTAACTAAATGTAATTTTTCGGGAACTTTGTGACGTGCGTCAATATTAAAAAATGCGAAAGGCCAGCGATGCTGGCCTTTGTTTTGTAACGAAATCGTTTAAAAAACGTGTGATCGTATAAATTAGAAGCTTGCGTTACGCGGCGTGCGCGGGAATGGAATCACATCGCGCACGTTTTGCACGCCGGTGACATAGGCGATTAAACGTTCAAAGCCTAGGCCGAAACCGGAATGCGGCACGGTGCCGTAGCGGCGCAGATCGCGATACCACCAGTAGTCTTCTTTATTCAGCCCCATCTCTTCCAGACGCTGATCGAGCACGTCGAGGCGTTCTTCACGCTGCGAGCCACCGATGATTTCGCCGATGCCCGGCGCCAGCACGTCCATGGCCGCGACGGTCTTGCCGTCTTCGTTCATGCGCATGTAGAACGCTTTGATGTCTTTCGGGTAGTTTTTCACCACCACCGGCGCCTGGAAGTGTTTCTCCGCCAGGTAACGTTCATGCTCGGAAGAGAGATCGATGCCCCAGGAAACCGGGTTTTCGAAGGTTTGGCCCGAGGCCAGCAGGATCTCAATGGCGTCGGTGTAATCCACCTGGGCGAAATCGGAAGACACGAAGCGCTCCAGACGAGCGATAGCGTCTTTATCCACGCGCTCGGCGAAGAATTTCAGATCGTCGGCACGTTCATCCAGCACCGCCTGGAACACATACTTCAGCATGCTTTCGGCGAGGCCGGCGACGTCGTCCAGCGTAGCGAAGGCCACTTCCGGTTCGATCATCCAGAACTCCGCCAGGTGGCGGCTGGTGTTGGAGTTTTCGGCGCGGAAGGTTGGGCCGAAGGTGTAAACCTTCGACAGCGCGCAAGCGTAGGTTTCGCCGTTCAGCTGGCCGGAAACGGTGAGGAAGGCTTCCTTACCGAAGAAGTCTTCGCTGAAATCGACGGTGCCTTTGTCGGTGCGCGGCAGGTTTTCCAGATCCAGCGTGGACACGCGGAACATCTCGCCGGCGCCTTCGGTATCGGAGGCAGTGATCAGCGGAGTAGAGACCCAGAAATACCCATTTTCATGGAAGAAGCGGTGGATCGCCTGCGCCAGAGTATGACGTACGCGCGCCACGGCGCCGATCAGGTTGGTGCGCGGGCGCAGGTGAGCCACTTCGCGCAGGTATTCGATGCTGTGGCGCTTGGCCGCCATCGGGTAAGTGTCCGGATCGTCGACCCAGCCGACCACTTTGATTGCGGTAGCCTGCAGTTCGAAGCTCTGGCCTTCGCCCGGTGAAGCGACGACTTTGCCGGTGACTTCAACCGAACAACCGGTGGTCAGATGCAGCACTTCATCCTGATAATTCGGCAGAGAATTATTAACGACGGCCTGTAACGGATCAAAGCAGGAACCGTCATAGACGGCCAGGAAGGAGATACCAGCTTTTGAATCTCTCCGGGTACGTACCCAGCCGCGTACGGTGACTTCACTGTCAACCGCAGCACGACCTTGCAGTACGTCGACTACAGGCACTACGCTCATAGATTTCTCTCTTTAATAATTTGGTTTAGAAATAGCTTACAACCCAAGAATATGGGGGCAATGGCTATGTTACTTGCCGCGGTGCAGAGCACAAGCAGAAATCATCGGATTGGCGCAACATTTATCGCGGCTGACTGAAAAGAGGGCGTTCGGGATAAAAACAAAAAAGCCGGCGCGTAAACCGGGCCGGCTTTCTTTCTCTCTATATAGAGAAGGTTCAGCTGGCTTTCTTCACCAGCGGCAGATCGAAGGCCTTGCGCAAGGCCCGCACGAATGCCTGGTCCTGGCAGATGGTCTTGCCGGGGCTGTCGGAGAGCTTAGCCACCGGTTTGCCTTTGCATTCGACCAGCTTGATCACGATATTCAACGGTTTAACGCCCGGAATATCACAGGTCAGGCGCGTGCCGATACCGAAGCTGAGATTGATGCGCTGATAGAAGTGGCGATAGAGCGCCAGCGCTTTTTCCAGATCCAGGTTGTCCGAGAACACCAGCGTTTTGCTCATCGGATCGATGCCCAGTTTCTGATAGTGGGCAATGGCTTTCTCGCCCCACTCGACGGGATCGCCCGAATCGTGGCGCAGCCCCTGATAACGCTCGGCGAACTGCGGGCCGAAGTCGCGCAGGAAAGCATCCATGGTAATGCAGTCGGTGAGCGCGATGCCAAGCTGATCGGGGTATTCATCCAGCCAGGCCTGCAATGCGGCGCGCTGGCTGTTGGCCAGCACCGGGCTTATCTGCTGATGCGCCTGGAACCATTCATGCGCCTGCGTGCCGACCGGCGCCAGGCCGAGCTGATGCGCCAGATCGTAATTGCTGGTGCCCGACAGGTACGGGAATTCGGCCTGCAAGGTGCTGACGATGGCCTGTTGTACGCCCTGGGAGAAACGGCGACGGGTGCCGAAGTCCATCAGCTTGAAGCGTGAAAGATCCAAATCGCCCGCCAGCATCTTGAACTGCGCCAACTTGGTTTGCAGGTGGGCTACCGCCTGTTCCGGCGTCTCCAGCGGAGAACGCCGACGGTGCACCACTTCGCTGATCACCGCCAGCAGCGGCACTTCCCACATGATCACTTCACGCCACGGCCCGGCGATGCGGATTTGCAGCTTGCCGTCGCGGTTGTCGATGGTCACCTGCTGCGGATCGTATCGGAACGTGCGCAGCCAGCTCAGGTAATCTTGACGGAAGAAGGGCAGGCCCGAAAGGTAAGCGAATTCTGCGTCGGTCAGCGCCAGCTGGCTCATCAGGGCGACCTGCGCGCGGATCTCGTCGGCATATTCGCCCAGCAGTTCGTCGCCGCGGCAGCGGAATTCCGCCGCCACGCTGATCGCGGGATAGCGATGGAACACTGCTTGCTGCATATGAAGCTTGTAAGCATCGGTATCAAGCAGTGATGTCAAAATCGGGGAAGCGTATTGAGTCATAGCGCGTTACAGCATCCTCGTCAGGCGCGTGTCCAAATCCGGATAATCATAAAAGTGGGGGTGGAGTATACCCGGATTATCCTGTTATTGAAGCTGCATCACACCATAAATCACCGAAGCGGGTCGAGGATTAAACGTGCCTTTATGGCGGGCTGGCGACGGCGGCGGGGGAAAAAAGCCAGATATGCCTGTAAGGTGAATGACTTAGCCTAATTAGTCATAAAAATTATAATGTTAATTATTTTAAACAACAAATCAGATAAACCCGGCCTGGGTGTGCACGCTGACCCGATCCTTGCCGTTCTTTTTGCAAAAATAGAGCGCTTCGTCCGCCTGTTTGATCGCCGCCTGCAGCGCAGTGAACGCGTTGACCGGCGCAATGCCGCAGCTGGTGGTGAAACGCACTTGCCGCCCGTCGGCCAGATTCAGCGTCAGGCGATGGGTGCGGGCGCGCAATTGCTCCATGATGTCCCGCGCGTTGTCCAACGAACAGTTGCCCAGCAGCACCGCGAACTCTTCGCCACCGTAGCGGCAGAAGATGTCGCTGGCGCGAAACGCGCGTTGCAACAGATGGCCGAATTCCACCAGCGCCCGGTCCCCCACGTCGTGGCCGTAGCTGTCGTTGAGCTGTTTGAAGTTATCGATATCGATCAGGCAAAAGGCCTGCGGGTAGCTACCGTCGCCCAATAGCTGGCATTCGAGGAAGAATTTACGGCGGTTATAAATGTTGGTGAGCGGATCGAGGAAGGAAGAGGCCTCAAGTTCTTTAATCAGCAGCTGTTTCTCGCTTTCCAGCGAGACCTTGTCCAACTGATATTGTCTGAGCTGTTGAATGGCGTCGCTGATGGCGATCAGTTCCCGGCTGTAGAAGGCGTCGTTGCGATCGATATTCATCTCGCCGCGCGACAGCCGCACGATATTGTTGTGGGTTTTGGTCAACCAGCGGTTGATGTTGGTGCAGAACACCAGCGCCGGCAAAATGAACAGCAGCACTCCCAGACCGGCGAGCGCGATCATGCCGTAAATGGTGGTCTGGCTGTCATAAATCTTGTGACGCGAAGCGACGGTTTCCAGCTCGAAACTGCGTTGATACAGCGTCTGAGAAAGCCCGCTCAACTCGTCGACATAGCGTGAGATCAGCGCGGCGGGGTAGGGCTTTTGGGTATTGATGGCGGTGTATAGTCCATCGGTAATCTGCTTGAGGCGTTCGGTAGACACCTGGGTGAGCAACTGATTGACGATGCTGGTGGTTTGCACGTCGTCGTAGTTGAGCTTCATGAAGATCAACCGGGTGCTCAGCGCGTTCAGGACGCCGGTCAACTGAATGGACTTCAGATAGGCGTCTTTGCGATCGAGCGGGCTGACGTTGACGTCGATAATCTGATCGCTTAACTCCGTCAGCGACATATTCAGCCGGTTGTTGAGGCGAATGGCCTCGAGAAACATAAAGGAGTCGGTATCCACCATTCGAGTATCGTAGGTGTAGCGGTAATAGCTCTTGCTGGTTTGCGAGATGTAATAGGCGCTGTTGATGTTGAACAGGTTGGCGTTGGCGTTGTTGACCTGCGAAAGCTGCAGGTTGTCGTTATCCAGCAACTGTTCCATCAGGCCAATCATCGACAGCGCGGCGATTTTTTGCCGCACACCCAGCTCCCTGGCGACCGTGTCGTTCAGATGCTCGCGGATCCGGGCGATTTTCTCGCGCGCCACCCGATCGGCGGCCAGACACTGCGCGCGAGTGATTTGCGGATCGATCAGGCTCAAGCGTTTGAGACGGTGAGCCAGCAGCGAAGCCTGAAAGGCCTCGGAGATTTCTTTGGCGCGATCGATCTTATACAGGTTGAGCTGGTTATCGCGGTACTCGGTATGGGCTTCGAGCAGTTCCTCGACGATGAACAGCGAGAAGGAGGTCATCAGGCACAGGGTGAAAAAATAGATAGCGTATTTGATTTTCATAGTGCGAGTCATCCCTGAGCCTGATTCGGCAATTATACCATCATGCCGCCTGTGCCGCCTCAACAATGCCGGAGCGCCGCGAAGGCGGTTTTTTAGCATTAAATGCTGATTTTTATTTATCCATTGGTCACCCGCGCTGCCATCTGGTGGGTGAACTATGATTTGCCTCTGATTTCTTTATCGCGCTTGCCCGGCGGATCTGGGCTTTTCAGCCAGCTGTGATACAGTTTATTCACAATCAGGTTCGCCGAGCGCCGCAGGGGAAATCTCCAGCGACGGCGCGGAGGAGAAGAGCGACCTGGCACCTATAACTCACTGAGACGTTTAAGGGTTTTTATGACACAACAGCCACAGGCAAAATATCGCCACGATTATCGCGCGCCCGATTACACCACGACCGACATCGATTTGGACTTCAGTCTGGACGCGGAAACCACGCGCGTGACCGCCGTCAGTAAAATCAAACGTCAAGGCGCGGCCGGCGCACCGCTGGTGCTGGATGGCGAGGATCTGACGCTGGTGAGCATTCAGGTCGACGGTCAACCGTGGAGCGCCTATCGTCAGCAGGATAACCAGCTGATCGTCGAAGCGTTGCCGGCACAATTCACTCTGACCATCGTCAACGATATTCACCCGGCGAAAAACACCGCGCTGGAAGGGCTGTATCTGTCCGGCGATGCGCTGTGCACGCAATGCGAAGCCGAAGGCTTCCATCATATTACCTATTACCAGGATCGCCCGGACGTGCTGGCGCGCTTTACCACCCGCATCGTGGCCGACAAGGCGCGCTATCCGTTCCTGCTGTCGAACGGCAACCGTATTGGCCAGGGTGAATTGGCCGATGGTCGCCACTGGGTGCAATGGCAGGATCCGTTCCCGAAACCTTGCTACCTGTTCGCGTTGGTGGCGGGGGACTTCGACGTGCTGCGCGACAGCTTCACCACCCGTTCCGGCCGTAAGGTCGCGCTGGAGCTGTTTGTCGATCGCGGCAACCTGGATCGCGCCGACTGGGCGATGACCTCGTTGAAAAACTCGATGAAGTGGGACGAGACCCGCTTCGGTCTGGAATACGATCTCGACATTTATATGATCGTGGCGGTCGATTTCTTCAATATGGGCGCGATGGAGAACAAAGGGTTAAATATCTTTAACTCCAAATACGTGTTGGCGAAGGCGGAAACCGCCACCGACAAAGATTACCTGAACATCGAAGCAGTGATTGGCCACGAATACTTCCACAACTGGACCGGCAACCGCGTCACCTGCCGCGACTGGTTCCAGCTCAGCCTGAAAGAGGGGCTGACGGTGTTCCGCGATCAAGAGTTCAGTTCCGATCTGGGCTCGCGTTCGGTCAACCGTATCGATAACGTGCGCGTGATGCGCGGCGCGCAGTTCGCCGAAGACGCCAGCCCGATGGCGCATGCCATTCGTCCGGATAAAGTCATCGAGATGAACAACTTTTACACCCTGACGGTGTATGAGAAAGGTTCTGAAGTGATCCGCATGATGCACACCCTGCTGGGGGAAGAGAACTTCCAGAAAGGGATGCAGCTCTATTTCGAACGCCACGACGGCAGCGCCGCCACCTGCGATGACTTCGTACAGGCGATGGAGGACGCGTCCAACGTGGATCTGTCGCGCTTCCGCCGTTGGTATAGTCAGTCCGGCACGCCGCTGTTGACGGTGCGCGACGAGTACGATGCGGAAACTCAGCAATATCGCCTGCATGTCAGCCAGAAAACCGCGCCGACCGCCGATCAGCCTGAGAAGTTGCCGCTGCATATCCCGCTGGATATCGAGCTGTACGACAGCGAAGGCAACGTCATCGCGCTGCAGAAGGGTGGCCTGCCGGTCAACAACGTGCTGAACGTCACCGAAGCGGAGCAGACCTTCGTGTTCGACGGCGTGGCGCACAAGCCGGTGCCGTCGCTGCTGCGTGAATTCTCTGCGCCGGTGAAACTGGATTATCCGTACAGCGATCAGCAACTGACCTTCCTGATGCAGCACGCGCGCAATGAGTTTGCGCGTTGGGATGCGGCGCAGAGCCTGCTCGCGACCTACATCAAACTGAACGTGGCGCGGCACCAGCAGAAGCAGCCGTTGTCGCTGCCGCTGCACGTGGCCGACGCGTTCCGTGCGGTGTTGCTGAACGAGACGCTGGATCCGGCGCTGGCGGCGCAGATCCTGACGCTGCCGTCGGAGAACGAAATCGCTGAACTGTTCGCCACCATCGATCCGGAAGCGATCGCCGCGGTGCACGAAGCGATCGTTCGCTGCCTGGCGCGGGAGTTGGCCGATGAGTGGCTGGCGGTGTATCACGCCAACAAGACCGACGGCTACCGCGTGGAGCACGCCGACATCGCCAAGCGCGCCTTGCGCAATGTGTGCCTGGGTTATCTGGCGTTCGGCGAAGATGCGGCGCTGGCGGACCAACTGGTGAGCGAACAGTATCGCCAGGCGGATAACATGACCGACTCGCTGGCGGCGCTGTCCGCTGCGGTTGCGGCCCAGTTGCCGTGTCGCGATGCGCTGTTGGCGGCGTTCGACGAGCGCTGGCATCGGCATCAGGATGGCCTGGTGATGGACAAATGGTTCGTGCTGCAGGGGAGCAGCCCGTCGGCGGATGTGTTGAGCAAGGTGCGTGCGCTGCTGCAACACCGCTCGTTCAGCCTGAGCAACCCGAACCGCACCCGCTCGCTGATCGGCGGCTTCGCTTCCGGCAACCCGGCGGCGTTCCATGCGGCGGATGGCAGCGGTTATCAATTCCTGGTGGAGATCCTCAGCGATCTCAACCAACGCAACCCGCAGATCGCCGCGCGCCTGATCGAACCGCTGATTCGCCTGAAGCGTTACGACGCCGGTCGCCAGGCGCTGATGCGCAAAGCGTTGGAACAGCTGAAAGGGTTGGAAAACCTGTCCGGCGATCTGTACGAGAAGATCAGCAAGGCGCTCGACGCCTAATCTTTTCACCGTGAATACCCAAAGGGACGGCCTGCGCCGTCCCTTTTTTCGTTCAATTCGCCGCCTGGCGTGGGCTGGCCGCGGTGACCGGCGGCGATAACACCCGCTCCAGCACTTCAGCTTCCAGTTCCGCCAGCCTGGCTGAACCCTTACGGCGTGGCCGCGGCAGATCGATGCTCAGATCCAGTCCGATGTGGCCCTCTTCAATCAGGATCACCCGATCCGCCAGCGCGATGGCTTCGCTGACGTCGTGCGTCACCAGCAGTACGGTAAAACCGTGCTGTTGCCACAGCGATTCTATCAGCCCTTGCATCTCGATGCGCGTCAGGGCATCCAGCGCCCCGAGCGGTTCGTCCAGCAGCAGCAGGCGGGGGCGGTGGATCAACGCGCGCGCCAGGGCGACCCGCTGCTTTTGTCCGCCGGACAGCGCCGCCGGCCAGTCGCGGGCGCGATCCGCCAAACCGACCGCGGCCAGCGCCTGCAGCGCCGCGTCGCGCCACTGGCCGCGCAGCCCCAGACCCACGTTGTCGATCACCGTTTTCCACGGCAACAGGCGCGCATCCTGAAACATCAGCCGGGTATCCTCTTTGGCGGCGGCAAGCGGCGCATTGCCGCTGAGCAGCGCGCCGCTGCTGGCCTGTTCCAGGCCGGCCAACAGACGCAGCAGGGTGCTCTTGCCGCAGCCGCTGCGGCCGACCACCGCCACGAACTGCCCGGCGGAGATGCGCAGTTGAATGTTATCCAGCACGGTGCGGTTGCCGTAACGTTTGCCGATGGACTCCAGCGTCACCGGCGTGCCTTGCGCAAGGCGAGCGGGAAGGGTCATAGCGCTTCTCCCTGTTTCAGTTGATAGGCCGGATGCCAGCGCAGCCAGACGCGTTCCAGCAGTTGTGCGCCCACGTCCGCCAGCTTGCCGAGCAGGGCGTACAGCACGATCGCCACCACCACCACGTCGGTTTGCAGAAATTCACGCGCGTTCATCGCCAGATAACCGATGCCGGAGTTGGCCGAGATGGTTTCGGCGACGATCAGCGTCAACCACATGAACCCGAGGGCGAAACGCACGCCGACCATAATCGACGGCAACGCGCCCGGCAGCACCACCTGCGTGAACAGGCGAAAACCGCTCAGACCGTAGCTGCGCGCCATCTCCAGCAGGCCGCGATCGATGTTTTTGATGCCGTGATAGGTATTGAGATAAATCGGGAACAACGTGCCGAGCGCCACCAGAAAGATCTTGGCGGATTCATCGATGCCGAACCACAGGATCACCAGTGGGATTAGCGCCAGGTGCGGCACGTTGCGGATCATTTGCACCGAACTGTCCAACAGGCGTTCACCCCAGCGCGACAGCCCGGTAATAAAGCCGAGAATCAGTCCGATGCTGCCGCCGATGCCAAAGCCGATCAACGCGCGCTGGCTGCTGATGCTCAGGTGCTGCCACAGTTCGCCGCTTTGGCTCAGGCGCCAGAAGGCGGCCAGCACCGCACTCGGCGCCGGCAAAATGCGGTTGGACAGCCAGCCGGTTTCGACGGCGACTTGCCAGATGATCACCAGCGCCAGCGGCAGCGCCCAAGGGGCCAGCCGGTACAGGATGCGTTGCGCGTTCTTTGCCATCGGGGCGCTCCTCAGCTCTGCGACACTTTTTGCGGAACATAGATGTTGGCCACCACTTCGCCCTGCGGGCGCACCGGTTGAAGGCGCGCGGGCGTTTCCTCCTGCGCCAGATCGAGGTGAGGAAACAGCAGTTCGCCGACGCGGTAGGCCTCTTCCAGATGCGGATAGCCGGAGAGAATAAAGGTGTCGATGCCCAGATCGGCGTATTCCTGCATGCGCGCCGCGACCGTCGGGCCATCGCCCACCAGCGCGGTGCCGGCGCCGCCGCGCACCAGGCCGATGCCGGCCCACAGGTTCGGGCTGATCTCCAGATTATCCTTCTTGCCGCCGTGCAGCGCCGCCATGCGCCGTTGGCCGACGGAGTCGAAGCGGGCAAAGGCCTGCTGCGCGTTGGCGATGGTTTCCTCATCGAGGTGAGCGATCAGCCGATCGGCGGCGCGCCAGGCTTCTTCGGTGGTTTCCCGCACGATGACGTGCAGACGGATGCCGAAGCGTACCTGCCGGCCCTTCGCCGCCGCTTTGGCGCGCACCTCTTCGATCTTCTCTTTGACCTGTGCCGGCGGCTCTCCCCAGGTGAGGTACATTTCTACCTGCTCGGCGGCCAGATCCTGCGCGGCGGCGGAGGATCCGCCGAAATAGAGCGGCGGGCGCGGTTGCTGCACCGGCGGGAACAGCAGTTTGGCGCCTTTCACCTGAATATGCTTGCCGTGGAAATCGACGGTTTCACCTTCCAGCACCCGGCGCCAGATATGAGTGAACTCGGTCGAGGCTTCGTAACGCTCTTCATGACTGAGATGCAACCCCTCCGCCGCCAGCTCTTCCGGATCGCCGCCGGTGACCAGATTGAACAGGGCGCGCCCGTTGGACAGGCGATCCAGCGTCGCCGCCTGACGCGCCGCCAGCGTAGGGGAGATGATACCCGGCCGCAGCGCGACCAAAAATTTCAGCCGCTGGGTGACCGGGATCAGCGAGGCGGCCACCAGCCAGGAGTCTTCGCAAGAGCGACCGGTGGGGATCAGCACGCCGCCGAATCCCAGCCGGTCCGCCGCTTGGGCGATTTGTTGCAAGTAACCGTGATCGACGCTGCGAGCGCCCTGTGCGCTGCCAAGATAGTGGCCGTCGCCATGGGTGGGTAAAAACCAGAAAACGTTCAGGCTCATCGTCAATGCTCTCCCGTATTTATTGCGCGCTTGGGCGCCAGATGCGTTGCGAGATGTCGACCTTCACCGGCACCAGCCGGTTGGCGTAAAACAGGTCGGCGGTTTGCTGCTGCGCGGCGATCGTATGCGCATCGAGCGGTGTGATGGCGGTCGGGGGACGGTGATCCAGATAGCTGGCGATCACCGGTTCCGGCAGCCCCATGGCGTTGGCCAGCAAGATCACGCTTTGCGCCCGGTCGCTGCGGGTGAGCGCATCGGCCTGGGTCAGCACCGTCAGGACCTGGCTGATAAAGGCGCCATTGGCTTCGACATAAGGGCGCGCCGCCAGATAGAAGGAACCGGTCTGGTTCAGATCGGTGCCGTCGCCGAGCACCCGAACGCCGCCCTGCAGCAGCGCGGCGGAATAATAAGGATCCCAGATAGCCCAGGCATCGACGTTGCCCTGCTGGAATGCGGCGCGCGCATCGGCGGGGGTCAGGTAGGCGGGTTGGATATCCGTAAATTTCAGGCCGGCCTTTTGCAGCGATCGCAGCAGCAGGTTGTGTGAGCTGGATCCTTTCTGAAATGCGACCTTATGGCCTTTCAGATCGGCGACGGTTTTGATCGGGCTGTTTTCCGGCACCAGGATCACTTCCGCCTTCGGTTTGGGAGGCTCAACGCCGACATACAGCAGGTCCGCCCCGGCGGCCTGCGCGAAGATCGGCGGAATATCACCGGTGCTGCCCAGATCGATGCTGCCGACGTTCAAGGCTTCCAGCATCTGCGGGCCGGCGGGAAATTCAATCCAGCTGATGCGGGTGGCGGGGAAGCGCTCCTCCAGCAGCCGGTGGCTTTTCGCCAGCACCAGACTCACCGATCCTTTCTGGTAACCGATGCGAAATTGCGCCGGATCCTGCGCGACGGCGGCGTTGGCCCAGACCAGCGACAGCAGGCCGGTGAAGGCCGCTGCGTTCAGCCAACGTCGCAAAGCGTTGCGTTCTTTCATTCAGGCTCTCCTTTTCCAGGCATTTCAGGCGGTTTGACGCGCCGTCAGCGGCGAGGCGACGCGCAGCGCGGGCGGTTTGCGGCGCCCAAGCGCCAGATAGAAACTGGCGAGCGCTTCTTCCAACCGGGCGGCCACGGCGTCGGTGAGCGTGGCGCTTTCGCCGGTCAGCTGGATCTGACTGTCGTCGGCGAACACGCCGTGCAGCACCTCTTGCGCTTTCAGCGCCGCCAGCACCGGTTTCAGCGCATAGTCCACCGCCAGCATGTGACCGACAGAACCGCCGGTCGCCAGCGGCAGCACCACTTTATGGTCCAGCGCGCGTTCCGGCAGCAGGTCCAGCAGGGTTTTCAGCGCGCCGGAGAACGACGCTTTATAAACCGGCGTGGAAATCAGCAGGCCGTCGGCCTGCGCCAGCTGGTCGGCAAACGCCTTGATCGCCGGACTGTTGAAGTTGGCGTACAGCAGATCTTCGGCATCGAAGTCGTGCAGGGTATAGGCCGTCACCTCCACCCCTTGTTGCCGCAGCCAGTTCTGACTCAGCGAGAGCAGCGCGGCGGAACGTGATGGGATGCGTGGGCTACCGGCCAGTGATATAACGCGCATTGCCACTCCTTATAACTAAAAGTTAGGTTTAATTAGAAAATTAATGGGAAGTGTTTTAAACCTACCAGCAACCGGGCGCGTTTTTTAAATCTCATTTTTTGATTTGGATATGCGTAAAAGCGGATTGGCGCCGATTTGGCGATGAAGAGGGAAAACGATTGCGTAAAAACGGCTTTTTTTGCCTTTAATCAATTCCAATTAGGCGGGGGATACCGGATAATACGCCCCCGGTTTGCAACCGGGAAATCAGGAGAGTCCATGTACTACCCCCTCATCAGGAAAGCGTTGTTCCAGCTCGATCCGGAGCGCGCGCACGAAGTGACCTTTCGTCAGCTCAGCCGTATTACCGGCACCCCATTAGCGTTTCTTGTCCGTCAGTCCGTGCCGACCAAACCGGTCAGCTGCATGGGGCTGTCGTTTAAAAACCCGCTGGGATTGGCCGCCGGTCTGGATAAAAACGGCGAATGCATCGATGCGTTCGGCGCGATGGGCTTCGGCCATGTGGAAGTCGGCACCGTGACGCCGCGTCCGCAATTGGGCAACGACAAGCCGCGCTTGTTCCGCGTGGTTGAGGCGGAAGGCCTGATTAACCGCATGGGGTTCAATAACCATGGCGTGGACAATCTGGTTGAAAACGTTAAGAAATCCCATTTCGGCGGCATTCTTGGGATCAATATCGGCAAGAATAAAGACACGCCGGTCGAGCAGGGCAAAGACGATTATTTGATCTGCATGGATAAAGTTTATCCGTATGCCGGATATATCGCGATTAACATCTCTTCACCGAATACGCCGGGGTTACGATCCTTACAGTATGGCGAAGCGTTGGACGATCTTTTGGCTGCGATTAAAAATAAGCAGCAGGAATTACATGCGCGCCATCACAAATATGTGCCGGTAGCGGTAAAGATCGCGCCGGATCTTTCTGAAGAAGAATTGATCCAAATTGCCGATAGCCTGGTGCGGCATAATATCGATGGCGTGATCGCCACCAATACCACGTTGGATCGAAAATTGATCCAAGGGCTGAATTACTGCGAACAAGCGGGCGGGTTAAGTGGGCGTCCGTTGCAATCACGCAGCACCGAAGTGATCCGTCGCCTCTCCACCGAGCTGCAAGGACGTCTGCCGATTATCGGCGTAGGCGGCATCGATTCGCTGACGGCGGCGCGCGAAAAAATGGAGGCCGGCGCGAGCCTGCTGCAAATTTATTCCGGATTTATCTATCACGGCCCGCGTTTGATTAAAGATATCGTTACCCATATCTAATATTTTTCCTCTCATTTTATTCCGGGGGTTTATTTCTGCCCCCGGCTCGTCTATATTTTGTTCGTTAGCTTAAATATCGTTCGCGGAATTATCCGATGTTTAAGCTATTTCATCGGTGATAAAATCGCCTTTTAGGGTGAGTGCGGCGTTGGCATGGGCAGCGAGAAGGATACGAAATGAAGATAAAACCTGACGATAATTGGCGTTGGTATTTTGATGCCGAACACGATCGGCTAATGCTGGATTTAGCTAATGGTATGATCTTTCGTTCACGTTTCCCGGCCAAAATGTTAACGCCGGACGCCTTCGATGAATGCGCTTTTTGCGTGGATGACGCCGCCCTTTATTTCACCTATGAAGAACAGTGCAAGCAGGTCAAGCTGAGCCATGAACAGCGCGCCGAGCTGGTATTGAATGCGCTGGTCGCCTACCGCTTCCTGAAACCGCTGATGCCGAAGAGCTGGCATTTCTCGCAGCAGCACTACCCGTTGCAGCCGAAAAACGGCGAGCTGGCGGCGGTGAAAGTGATGGAAAGCGGCGCGGAAGCGCGCCTGCTGGTGGTCGAGGCCGGGGATAACGCCAGCCTGTGCCTGCTGGCGCAAAATCAGCTGACGGTCGCCGGCCGCACCATGGTCTTGGGCGACGCCATCAAGGTGATGCACGATCGGCTGAAACCTTGCGCGCAGGATGAAAGCGCCGCCCCGGCTTACGACAGGGCGGTATAAGGCGGATTACGCCAACGTCAAATCAGTTTTCGGGATGCAGCTGCAGCACAGGATGGTGCCGTTGTCGCCCAGCGCGCTTTTCTTCAGGGGCGCGACTTCACCGCTCAGCAATGTAATGCGGCAGCTGCCGCAAATCCCGGCGCGGCACGAGTAAGGCACGCGAATGCCTTGCTGTTCCAGTTGTTCGAGCAGGATCTGCTGGTTATTGCCGGTAAATACCTTTCCTTCATATTCGATCGTGACGCTGTGCGCGCTGTCCTGCGGCGCCTGCACGCTCTCCACCACTTTACCTGCGCCATAAGGGCGCGGCGGCTTGGTTGACAAGACTTCCACCGTATCGCCCACGCGAATGATGCCGCTGTTGCGCGCGATCATATTCTGGCCGAAATCGATGTCGCCGTTGTCGGCGGAGCGGAATTTTTGCAGCGTGCTGAGCGGTTCGCCGCTCGGGTGCTTGCGGCCACGCTCGGTGCTGACGGTGGTGAGCACGCAGCGGCTGCAGGGTTTCACCAGATCGAACATCACGTCGCCGACGCGGATCACCTGCCAGCCGTCTTCAGCCCAGGCGGTAGCGCCGCTCACCACCAGATTTGGGCGGAACTGTTCCAGCTTGATGCTGCCGGGACAACGCTGCTGCAGGTCGTTGAACGAGGCTTGGTTAATCAGCAGATAAGGGTAGCCGTCGGCAAACGTCAGCGGGATTTCAGGGTGTTTCTTGACCCGGCGGGTCAGCTCCGGCCCCAGCCAGCGCAGCTGCACGTCGCGCTGGAAATAGCCGCTCAGCCAGCGGTTGATCTCATCCGGCGCGATCAGCGCGGTGAAATGGTTGCCCCACACCTCGGTCGGCTGCGGCGCGGCCGCGAAGTCGCTGAAGCGAATGGCGGCGCTTTCACCGTCCGGCGCGGTCAGAAACAGCCCGTCCGGTAACAGCGCCGGCGTGAACAACACCATCTGCGGATATTGGCGCGCGGTAATAAAGGTGCCGTCCGGTTCGGTGATCATAAAGTTGCGGTCGAAGGCCAGACCGCTGCTGCCGACCTGGGCGTAGGAAAGCTGCAAGCCGCGCAGTGATTTAACCGGATGGACGTAGAGTCTGGAAAGCGTGATCACCCTTATCTCCGTACGATGATTAAATAGAAGGGAGCAACTTTATGACAAGCGGTGCGGATTAGCTATAATGCGCAACAATTTTCTTTTTGGTGATAAGTACGATATGAACTCTCTGTTTGCCAGCACGGCGCGTGGATTGGAAGAACTGTTAAAAAGCGAGCTGGAAACGCTTGGCGCTCACGACTGCAAAGTGGTGCAGGGCGGGGTACATTTTCAGGGTGACGATCGTCTTCTGTACCAAAGCCTGCTGTGGAGCCGCCTGGCTTCGCGCATTTTGTTGCCGCTGAACGAATTCCGCGTGCACAGCGACCTGGATCTGTACCTCGGCGTGCAGGCGATTGACTGGCCGAGCATTTTTGGCGTGGATAAAACCTTCGCCGTGCATTTCAGCGGCGTGAACGAAGAGATCCGCAACAGCCAGTATGGCGCGCTGAAGGTGAAAGACGCCATCGTTGACAGCTTCACCCGTAAGCTCGACCAACGCCCGACGGTTGCCAAACAGCAGCCGGACATTCGCGTTAACGTCTTCCTGCAACGCGATATGGCCAGCGTGGCGCTCGATCTGAGCGGCGAAGGCCTGCACCAGCGCGGCTACCGCGATCTCACCGGCCAGGCGCCGTTGAAGGAAAACCTGGCGGCCGCCATCGTGTTGCGTTCCGGCTGGCAGCCGGGCACGCCGATGCTCGATCCGATGTGCGGCTCCGGCACGCTGTTGATCGAAGCGGCGATGATCGCCGCCGATCGCGCGCCGGGCCTGCACCGTCAACACTGGGGCTTCAGCGCCTGGAATGGTCACAACGCCGAACTGTGGCGTGAAGTCACCACCGAAGCGCAGGTGCGCGCGCGTCGCGGCCTGCAGGAAACTACCTCTCGCTTCTTCGGTTCCGATATCGATCGCCGGGTGATTGAGATGGCGCGCGGCAACGCCCGCCGCGCTGGCGTCGCCGAGCTGATCACCTTCAACGTCGGCGACGTCGCGCGCTTGACCAACCCGCTGCCGGAAGGCCCGCACGGCACGGTGATCAGCAACCCGCCGTACGGCGAGCGTCTGGAAAGCGAACCGGCGCTGATCGCGCTGCACAACATGCTGGGCCGCGTGATGAAAAGCGCCTTTGGCGGTTGGCAGCTGTCGCTGTTCAGCGCCTCACCGGAGCTGTTGAGCTGCCTGCAGCTGCGCGCCGAGCGCCAGTTCAAGGCGAAGAACGGCCCGCTGGAGTGCGTGCAGAAAAACTATCAGCTGGCGGCAAGCCCGGCCGGCAACGCTACCGGCGGCGTGCAGGTGGCGGAAGATTTCGCCAACCGTCTGCGCAAGAATTTGAAGAAGCTCGACAAGTGGGCGAAGCAACAAGGCATCGAATGCTACCGCCTGTACGACGCCGATCTGCCAGAATACAACGTCGCGGTGGACCGTTACGGCAGCAAGGTGGTGGTGCAGGAGTATGCGCCGCCCAAAACCGTCGATGCGCAGAAGGCGCGTCAGCGTCTGTTCGATGTCATCAACGCGACGCTGGCGGTGCTGGAATTGCCGTCGAATCAGCTGATCCTGAAAACCCGCGAGCGGCAGAAGGGCAAAAACCAGTACGAGAAACTGGCGCAGAAGGGTGAGTTCTTGCTGGTGGAAGAGTATAACGCCAAGCTGTGGGTCAACCTGACCGACTATCTCGATACCGGCCTGTTCCTCGATCACCGCATCGCGCGCCGTATGCTGGGCGAGATGAGCGGCGGCAAGGACTTCCTCAATCTGTTCGCCTATACCGGCACCGCCAGCGTGCATGCCGGGCTGGGCGGCGCGCGCAGCACCACCACGGTGGACATGTCGCGCACCTACCTGGAATGGGCGGAGAAGAACCTGCGCGCCAACGGCCTGACCGGCCGCCAGCATCGGCTGATCCAGGCCGACTGCCTGTCGTGGCTGAGCAATGCCAATGAACAGTTCGACGTGATCTTCATCGATCCGCCGACGTTCTCCAACTCCAAGCGGATGGAGAACACCTTTGACGTGCAGCGCGATCACCTGGCGCTGATGAAAGATTTGAAACGGTTGCTGCGCCGCAACGGGACCATCATGTTCTCGAACAACAAGCGCGGTTTCCAAATGGATATGGCAGGGCTGAGTGCGCTGGGCCTGGAGGCGAAAGAGATCACCGCCAAGACGCTGTCGCAGGATTTTGCCCGTAACCGTCAGATCCACAACTGCTGGCTGGTGACTCACGCCGGCGAAGGAAAATAATTACTATGTCGTTAATCAGCATGTCCGGCGCCTGGCTCTCTTTCAGCGATGCGCCATTGTTAGACAACACCGAAATTCATATCGAAGACAACGAGCGCGTGTGTCTGGTCGGGCGCAACGGCGCCGGCAAATCCACGCTGCTGAAAATCCTCGGCAAAGAGATCCCGCTGGACGACGGCCGGGTGATCTACGAACAGGATCTGATCGTGGCGCGTCTGCAACAGGATCCGCCGCGCAATATCGGCGGCAGCGTGTTCGATTTCGTGGCGGAAGGCGTCGCGGAGCAGGCGGAACACCTGAAGGCGTATCACGCGATCTCCCACCTGGTGGAAAGCGACCCGAGCGAGAAAAACCTGGCGCGCATGGCGCAAATCATGGAGATCCTCGATCACCAGGGGCTGTGGCAGCTCGACAGCCGCATCAGCGAAGTGCTGCTGCAGCTGGGGCTGAACGGCGACGCAGAGCTTTCCTCGCTGTCCGGCGGCTGGCTGCGCAAAGCGGCGCTGGGCCGCGCGTTGGTGAGCTCGCCGCGCGTTTTGTTGCTCGACGAACCGACCAACCACCTGGATATCGAAACCATCGACTGGCTGGAAGGTTTCCTGAAAGAGTTCGACGGTAGCATCGTCTTCATCTCGCACGACCGTTCGTTTATCCGCAACATGGCGACGCGCATCGTCGATCTGGATCGCGGCAAGCTGGTTTCCTGGCCGGGTAACTACGATCTGTACCTGCAGAGCAAAGAAGAAGCGCTGCGGGTGGAAGAGCTGCAAAACGCCGAGTTCGACCGCAAGCTGGCGCAGGAAGAGGTCTGGATCCGTCAGGGCATCAAGGCGCGCCGCACCCGCAACGAGGGCCGCGTGCGCGCGCTGAAGGCGCTGCGCGTCGAGCGTTCAGAGCGCCGTGAAGTGATGGGCACCGCCAAGATGCAGGTGGAAGAGGCGACCCGCTCCGGCAAAATCGTATTCGAGCTGGAAGACGTCAATTATCAGGTTGGCGAAAAGGTGCTGGTGCGCGGTTTCTCCGCCCAGGTGCAGCGCGGCGACAAGATTGCGCTGGTGGGGCCGAACGGCTGCGGCAAAACCACGCTGCTGAAACTGATGCTCGGTCAGCTGAAAGCCGACAGCGGCCGCGTGCACTGCGGCACCAAGCTGGAAGTGGCCTATTTCGACCAGCACCGGGCCGATCTCGATCCTGAGCGCACGGTGATGGACAACCTGGCGGAAGGCAAGCAGGAAGTGATGGTCAATGGCCGTCCTCGCCACGTGCTGGGCTACCTGCAGGACTTCCTGTTCCACCCGAAACGCGCGATGACGCCGGTGAAGGCGCTGTCGGGCGGTGAGCGTAACCGCTTGCTGTTGGCTAAGCTGTTTCTGAAGCCGAGCAATCTGCTGATCCTCGATGAACCAACCAACGATCTCGACGTCGAAACGCTGGAGCTGCTGGAAGAGCTGATCGACGGCTATCAGGGCACCGTGTTGCTGGTCAGCCACGATCGTCAGTTCGTCGACAACTCGGTGACCGAGTGCTGGATCTTCGAAGGCAATGGCGTGATCAACGCCTTCGTCGGCGGTTACTACGATGCGCATCACCAGCGCGCGACAGCGAAACCGATTCGTCAGGCGGCGCCGAGCGCGAGCAAACCGGCGGCGGAGAAAAAGGCCGAACAGCCGAAGAAAGCGGCGGCCAAGCTGAGTTACAACCTGCTGCGCGAACTGGAACAGTTGCCGCAGCGGCTCGAACAGCTGGAAGCGGAAATCGAAGCGCTGCAGGCGCAGATGAGCGATGCCGACTTCTTCACGCGGCCGCACAGCGAAACGCAAGAAGTGCTGACGGCGTTGGCTAACGCCGAGCAGGCGCTCGAGCAGGCCTTTACCCGCTGGGAAGAGCTGGAAGCGATGAAAAACGGCTGACCGTTGCGATACCGCCCGCGCGCTGCTGCGGGCGGTATCGACGTGCCGGTGAGCAACGTTATTTAGGAGGAATATGGTGTGTTCCCACAACAATCATCAGCAGCATAGTCATTCCGCACCCTCGGCGGCGCAGCAGGATAACCTGATGCTGTGCCCGCAGTGCGACATGCTGGTGGCGCTGCCGCCGCTGGCCTATGGCAGCAAAGCGGTATGCCCGCGCTGCAAAACCACGCTCAGCGCCCGCTGGGACGAGCCGCGCAAGCGGCCGATCGGTTACGCGCTCAGCGCCTTGTTCATGCTGGTGCTGGCCAACATTTTCCCGTTTATCAACATGCGCGTCGCCGGCCTCGGCAACGAAATCCGGCTGATCCAAATCCCGGAAGTCATGGTGGCGGAAGACTACGCCAGCATGGCCACCTTGTTTATGGTGTTCGTGCAGCTGATCCCGGCGTTTTGCATGGTGGCGATCATCCTGCTGTGCGCCAGGGTGCGCTTGCCGCTGGGTCTCAAAGAGTGGATGGCCCGGGTGCTGTTCCAGTTCAAGACCTGGTGCATGGTGGAAATTTTCCTCGCCGGGGTGCTGGTCAGCTTCGTCAAGCTTATGGCCTACGGCGACATCGGCATCGGCAGCAGCTTCGTGCCTTACTGCCTGTTCTGTCTGCTGCAGGTGCGCGCTTTCCAGTGCGTGGATCGGCGCTGGCTGTGGCAGGATATCGAACCGGCGCCGCGGCTTAATCGCCCGCTGACGGTGGGGCGCACCGGCATGCGCCAGGGCGTGCGCTCCTGCGCGTGCTGCACGGCGATCCTGCCGGCCGATCAGGTGCGCTGCCCGCGCTGCCACACCAAGGGCTACGTGCGTCGCCGCCACAGCCTGCAGTGGACGCTGGCGCTGCTGGTGACCTCTGTCATGCTGTATATTCCGGCCAACCTGATGCCCATCATGGTGACCGAGGCGCTGGGTAACAAGATGAATTCCACCATCATGGCGGGGGTGATCCTGCTGTGGGGGGACGGCTCTTATCCGGTAGCGATGGTGATTTTCATCGCCAGTATCATGGTGCCGTCGCTGAAAATGTTGGCGATCGGTTGGCTGTGCTGGGATGCGAACGGCAGGAAGAAACCGCGCGCCGACAGCGAGCGTATGCATCTGATTTATGAAGTGGTCGAATTCGTTGGTCGTTGGTCAATGATCGACGTGTTTGTGATCGCCGTGTTGTCGGCGTTGGTGCGAATGGGGCAGTTGATGAGCATTTATCCCGCGACGGGCGCCGTGCTATTCGCGCTGGTGGTGATCCTCACCATGTTCGCCGCCATGACATTTGATCCCCGGCTGACCTGGGATCGCGCAAGTGAAACAATAAACAAGGAGCCGCAAGGTGACGGAAAATAATCATAGCGTCGCGGACGTCGAGAAGATCAAACGCTGGTCGCCGGTGTGGATCATTCCCATCGTGACCGCGCTGATCGGCGCCTGGATCCTGTTTTACCACTTCAGCCATCAGGGGCCGGTGGTGACGCTGGTGACCACGACGGCGGAAGGGCTGGAAGCGGGTAAAACCAAAATTAAAAGCCGTAGCGTTGATGTCGGCGTGGTGGAAACCGTCACGTTGAGCGATGACCTGAGCAAGGTGATGGTGCAGGCGCGTCTCAATTCCGGCATGGAGAAATTGCTGCGCCAGGATTCCGCCTTCTGGGTGGTGAAGCCGCAGATCGGCCGTGAAGGCGTCTCCGGGCTGGGCACGCTGCTCTCCGGCGCCTATATCGAACTGCAGCCGGGCAACAAAGGCAAAGACGGCAAAGACAACTATCAGCTGCTCGATGCGCCGCCGCTGGCTTCCCCGGACGCCAAAGGGTTGCGCATCGTGCTGGACAGCGAGAAGTCAGGCCAGCTCAACGCCGGCGATCCGGTGCTGTTCCGCGGCTATCGCGTCGGGTCGGTGGAAACCAGCTACTTCGATCCTAAAGAGCGCGCCATGCGCTATCAGCTGTTCATCACTGCGCCTTACGATCAGTTGGTCACCACCAACGTGCGCTTCTGGAAAGACAGCGGCGTGGCGTTTGACATGTCGGCACAGGGCATGCGGGTGGAGATGGGCTCGTTGACCACGCTGTTCAGCGGCGGCGTCAGCTTCGATGTGCCGGACGGCTGGGATCGCGGTGAGCAGGCGAAAGAGAAAGCGGAGTACCGGCTGTTCGACAACCAGCGCAGCACGCAGGATTCGCTGTATACCGTGCATAAAGACTACCTGCTGTTCTTCTCCGACTCGGTACGCGGCCTGCAGCCGGGCGCGCCGGTCGAGTTCCGCGGCATCCGTCTGGGGACGGTGGCGCAGGTGCCGTTCTATAAAGACGGCATGGCGCAGCGTCTGGATAACGATTACCGCATTCCGGTGCTGATCCGCATCGAGCCGGATCGCTTCCAGAAACAGCTGGGCGGCAACTTCGATATTGAAGGGCACTTGAAAGATGCGGAATCCCGCGGCATGCGCGCCTCGATGAAGTCCGCCAACCTGCTGACCGGTTCGCTGTACATCGATCTCGACTTCTATCCGCAGGAAAAACCGTGGAAAGGGCCGCGCGAGCTGTTCGGTTATCCGCTGATGCCGACCACCAGCGGCGGTCTGGCGCAGATCCAGCAGAAACTGATGCAGACGTTGGATAAGATTAATTCGATGCCGATCAATCCGATGATCAGCGAAGCGACCAAGACGCTGGCGGAAAGCCAGAAAACCATGAAGTCGACGCAGCAGACCATGAAGTCGTTGAACGACATCATCGCCAGCAAAGAGATGCAGGCGCTGCCGCAGGACATGCAGAAAACGCTGCTGGAGCTGAATCGCAGCATGAAAGGGTTCCAGCCTGGTTCACCGGCTTACAACAAGATGGTGGGCGACATGCAGCGCCTCGATCAGGTCTTGCGTGAGCTGCAACCGGTGTTGCGCACCCTGAATGAGAAGAGCAACGCGCTGGTGTTTGAAGCCGCCGGCAGCAATGACCCTCAGCCGAAGAAGGCCACGAAATGATGAAATGGATCCCGGTAGCCCTGGCGCTGTTGCTCAGCGCCTGCAGCAGTTCGCCACAGAAGACTTACTATCAGTTGCCGGCGCTGGGCGCGCCGGCCGCGGCCGGCAGCAGCGCCGCCTCCACGCGCCAGCTGTGGCTGGAGCACGTGAGCGTGGCGGATTATCTGGCGCAGAGCGGCGTGGTGTATCAGACCAACGACGTGCAGTATGTGATAGCCCAGAACAACCTGTGGGCCAGCCCGCTCGATCAGCAGCTGCAGCAAACGCTGGTCACCAACCTGAGCAGCGCGCTGCCGGGGTGGGTGGTCTCTTCGCAGCCGATGAGCAGCGATCAGGATGTGCTGAACGTGACCATCAGCGGCTTCCACGGCCGCTTTGACGGGAAAGCGATCATTCGCGGCGAGTGGGTGCTGAACCGCCAGGGGCGTTTGATCAAAAGGCCTTTCAACCTGGAGCTGAAACAGGGTGAAGACGGCTATGATGCCCTGGTGCGCACTCTGGCGCAGGGGTGGCAGCAGGAAGCCCAGGCTATCGCAGCACAGATGGGCGGCATTTAGTCATAATTTGGTCTAAAATCGTCTAATCCCTGTCGGCGTGAAAAGTCGTTTTTTCTCGCTGGCAGGGATTTCTATTTTATTTCAATTGGTTAACCCCTTCCCCTGCAGATCAGCCACTTAGCATTTTCCTCGGGCGTAGCTCACAAATATGACATTGGCGTGAATTTTGCGCATTGATCTTCTCTTCTTTTAGCGCTATTGATTACTCGTGGCTGCGCAAAAAGCAGCCATTGTTTTCTTTCCACCAGACCAAAATGAGGGAAACGAGGCATGAAGAGACAGAAACGCGATCGTCTGGAAAGGGCGCATTCGAGAGGGTATCAGGCAGGTATTTTAGGGCGTTCCAGGGAACATTGTCCCTACCAATCATCAGTGGACGCCCGGTCTCAATGGCTGGGAGGTTGGCGAGAAGCCATGGAAGACAGGGCTGTGACCGCTTAAGCGGCTCCCTGTCAAATAAAAGGAATAACCTCCGCCCCTTGGCGGAGGTTTTTGTTTCAGGCGCTTATTCATCCCGCCAGCGTTTCAACAAAATACTCGCATTCACGCCGCCAAAGCCGAAGCCGTTTGATAAGGCGTAGATCATGTTCATCGATTCCGCCTGTTTCGCGACCAGATGCAAACCTGCCGCCGCCGGGTCGGGGTTATCCAGATTTAGCGTGGCAGGGGCTATCTGATCGCGCAGAGCCAAGGCGGTAAAGATGGTTTCCAGCCCGCCGGCGGCGCCCAGCAGGTGCCCGGTCGCTGATTTTGTTGAGGTCACGGCGACAGTCCCGGCCGTGCCAAACAGGTGTTTGATGGCGTTGATTTCGCCCAAATCCCCTACGGGTGTCGACGTCGCGTGAGCATTTAAATGCTGTACCTCCTCGGGAACGACGTTCGCCTGCTTCAACGCGATTTTCATCGCCCGATAGGCGCCGTTACCGTCTTCAGCGCCGGATGTCATATGGTAGGCGTCGGCGCTGGTGCCATAGCCGACGATTTCCGCGAGCGGGGTGGCGCCGCGCGCCAGCGCGTGTTCCAGCGTTTCAATGACCAGCATGCCGGCGCCTTCCCCCATGACAAATCCGTCCCGGGCGCTGTCGAAGGGCCGAGAGGCCTGTTGCGCCAATTCGGCCGGAGCGGTGGACATGGCGCGCGCGGCGGCGAACCCGCCCAGGCTGACGGTATCTATCGCGGCTTCGGTACCGCCGCACACGGCGATATCGGCTTCATCATTGCGGATCATACGCACTGCGTCGCCAATGGCTTGCACGCCGGCGGCACAGGCGGTGACCGGCGCGCCAATCGGCCCCTTGAAGTGGTGTTTGATTGAAACGTGGCCGGCCGCCAGATTGACTAGGAATGAGGGGATGGTGAACGGCGACAGCCGCTTGGCGCCGCGGCTGTCGGTTGTGCGCACCGCCTGGGCAATCGCCGGGAAACCGCCAATACCCGAGGCAATGACGGTGGCTGTGCGCTCTTGTTTTTCGTCCGTATCGGCTATCCAGCCGGCCTGACGAATGGCTTCGTCCGCCGCCGCCATAGCAAACAGGATAAAGCGGTCCATTTTCTTTTGGTCCTTGGGGGCGACGGAGGCGTCGGGGTTGAAGCCCGCTTCAGCATCTTGCGCCAGCGCCGGGACCTGCCCTCCGACCTTGACCGGTAAATCTGCAACGATCTCGTCAGGCAACGCTCGAATGCCGGATTCTCCTCTTAACAAACGCTGCCAGATGGCTTCAACACCGCACCCTAGCGGTGAAACGGCGCCCATGCCGGTAATGACGATACGACGATTGCTCATGATGGCTCCTTGGTAAATTCGGGTAAATCGGCGAGGCGCCGCTGCCGCATCAGTTCGGCGCGTTGATGTATGCCGTCGCTTGCCGCCGGCCCTGGCGCCAGCGTAATGAACTGCGGCGGCACCGGCTGTTGGGTATCACGATTGACCAACTGGACTTGGATCGGCCGATCGTTGCGTCCGTCGACCAACAGGGCGCTGACGTCCCCGTCGGTCAGATGATTGTTGCCCCATTGTGAGAGCGCCGCCAACACCGGGAGAAAATCGTTGCCGCGCTCAGTAAGCAGGTAGTGATAGCGCGCCGGCCGCGTTTGATAACGTTCTTTATACAGAATGCCGTGGGCCACCAAATCCTTCAGGCGACGCGCCAGTAGCGTGGGTGACATCCCCAGACTTTGTTGGAATTCGTCGAACCGGGACAGCCCCTGAAAAGCATCGCGAAGGATCAGGATGCTCCACCATTCCCCCACGCGATCCAATGCACGCGCTACGGGGCAAGGCGCGTCGCTAAAGCGGGTTTTTTGCATACCTTTCTCACTAAGTACAATTATTGTAGTTACTATGCTAGTCATGTTAGAGGATCTTGAGGGGCAAGAGAATAACCGGATGCAAAAAAACCGCTATCGCACCGATGCGGGTACTGAGGGAGGCCGCCTTTCAGGCTGCCTGTTGCTTTGGCCGCTTCGGGTAAGCATAGGGCAGAGAGCGGTGGGGGAAGACATTTCGATGTCGGGCGATGAAATAAGGAGCACCCAGCGTCTTCATATCGCCCAACAGTGCATCTTCGCTATCGGCCCTAATCCTCTTTGATGAGAACTGAATAATAAGATGATGCTAACGGCGGCTAAAAAGAGGGGCGGGAGTCTTTGAAAAGCCGGGAAAGGATAAGAGAAAGAAATGCCATCACGTCGAACATGACGGCATGCGAAGAACGTTAGAGAGAAGGCAGTGGCCGCCTTCTCGTCAGCGTGATTAGAACGCGGTGGTATCTTTGAACAGGCCCACTTTCAGATCGGTGGCGGTATAGATCACTTCACCGTCAACCAGCACTTCGCCATCGGCGACGCCCATGATCAGCTTGCGGGTGATGACGCGTTTGAAGTTAATACGATAGGTTACCTTTTTCGCGGTCGGCAGCACCTGGCCGGTGAACTTGACTTCACCGACGCCCAGCGCGCGGCCTTTGCCTTCGCCACCGAGCCAACCGAGGTAGAAACCGACCAGCTGCCACATCGCATCCAGGCCCAGGCAGCCCGGCATGACCGGATCGCCGATAAAGTGGCAACCGAAGAACCATAGGTCCGGATTAATATCCAGCTCCGCTTCCACATAACCTTTGTTGTGAGTCCCGCCGTCTTCGGTCATTTTGACCACGCGGTCCATCATCAACATGTTACCCGCCGGCAACGGTGGGCCACCGGCGCCGAACAGCTCGCCGCGGCCGGATGCTTCGAGGTCTTCTTTCGTATAGGAATCGCGTTTATCTACCATGTTCTCAGTAAGCCTTATTTTAATGAAGGACGCAGGTTAGCTAACACGTGTACGCTGAACAAGTCCGATCAGCCGTGGTTGAACCAGTTGAGCCAGCGTAGCGGCCATGGACGGCGGCGTTCCTGCAGGCTCACCTGCGCAATCCGTTCCTGAATGGCCGCCAACAAATTCGGCTGTTGTTCGTCAGAGTAGAGGCAACCGGTGAGCAAAGGCAAGGCTTCCGCCGCGCTCTCTACCGCCCACAGGTGGAATTGCCCCTCGCGCACTGCGTCAACGACATCCTGACGCAGGCACAGGTGGCGCACGTTGGTCACGGGCAGTATGACGCCCTGTTTGCCCGTCAGGCCGCGGCGTAAACAAACCTCGAAGAAACCTTCGACCTTTTCGTTAACGCCCCCTATCGGCTGTACGTTGCCGAATTGGTCAACGGAGCCGGTGACGGCGATCTGTTGTGTGATCGGCTGCTGTGACAGGGCGCTGATCAGGGCGCACAGTTCAGCCAGCGAGGCGCTGTCGCCATCCACTTCACCGTAAGATTGTTCAAAAACGATCGAGGCGGAGAAGGGCAACTGCTGATCCAGGTCCAGTTCGGCGATCACGAACGCTTGCATGATCATCATACCTTTAGCGTGCAGGTTGCCGCCCAGCTCGGCCTTGCGTTCGACGTCGGTAAATTCGCCGTCGCCGAGATGCACAACGCAACTGATGCGCGACGGTTCGCCGAAGCTGCGTGGGTGGCCGGGATAATCCAGGACTGACAGGCCGTTGATTTGCCCAACCACTTCACCCTCGGTCTCGATCAGGATCTGACCCAGTTCGATCTCATCCTGCATACGCTCGGCGAGATAGCTTTCACGCCATTCGCGGGCATTCAATGCCGCTTCAAACGCTTTGGCCGTAATGCGGTCTTCTTCGGCGTACAGTGCAGCTTCGGACAACTGCTGCCCAAGCCAAACCGGAGAGAGTGGCAGGATGCCCTGATCGCCACTATAACGCACCGCCTGAACGATCAGCGGCAGCCAGGCATCGGCCGCCAACATCGGTAACTGCCGCTCGGCGATCACACCGTTGACGTAGCCGCACCACTGCGCCATATCATCAACTTCAGTCAGTTGCAGATCGTCTTCATATTCGCCATAGACCGCTTGTTCACTCAGTTCTGGCTCGATATCGTGGAAATCGGCCAGGCCGTGGCGGTCGCCGACTACAATCAGCCGCAGATCCAGCGGCATCGGCGGAATAGCGACCGGCAGCGGGCGGGTTTCGTCAGGCGAAACCCAATGGAACTGACGCTGGCCGATCATTTGCTTCAACCGCAGCCATAGCAACGGCTGGGCCAGCAGCGCCCGGGCTGACAGGATCAGAATACCGCCGTTGGCCTGGTGCACCAGGCCGGGCTGCAGAGTGATGTCGCCATTGTGGATCCGCACGCAACCAAACAGCTGCTCCGGTTCAATCCACTCTTCGAACACGCAGGCACCGCCGGCAGCGAAAGGTTCATCGCCATGGCTGGCAGGCTCTACGCTGACCTTGCCATCTTGAATGACATAGTGGCTGCCGAGGCATGCCGTGTTTTGCGGCAGCAGTGGTTTGACGGCGTTAGCGATCAGTTCCAGGTATTCTCGCGTTTCTTGCGCTTTCAACAGCATGAATCGCGGTGGCGATTGGGGGTGACAAAATAGCGTCAGGGCATTTTCCAGCCGAGGCTGAATGGCGGAAAAGGGCACGGGTGCCAACTGAGCGGCGGTATCAAATATCGCCTGATAAGGCGTTACGTCCGGCAATAAAGATTGCCATTCAAGTCGGTTATTGGTCAAAGTGTTAGATGCAATCGTTAAAAAGGGAAAGGGCGATTATACAAGAATAACGGCAGCTTGATACATGTGGAGTGCCAGTTGGCATCAGGGAGTTTGACATCGCGCGATGACTGTGCAAAAAACAGTCTAAAAGACGGCTTAATTGCCGGGGAAATTCGGCGTAAAGCTGTTATGCTTATTTGAAGTTACGCGGTCACTGAAGAGCTCAAGATGAAATATCAGCAACTGGAAAATCTGGAGAGCGGTTGGAAATGGAAGTACCTGGTGAAGAAGCACCGGGAAGGGGAACTCATTACCCGCTACATTGAAAACAGCGCTGCTCAGGAAGCGGTTAACGAGCTGCTGAAGCTGGAAAATGAGCCGGTAAAGGTACTTGCATGGATTGCCGCTCATATGAATCCGGATCTGGATAACCGGATGAAACAAACGATCCGCGCCCGCCGCAAACGTCATTTTAACGCAGAACACCAGCATACGCGTAAAAAATCTATCGATCTGGAGTTTTTGGTTTGGCAACGCTTGGCTGCCCTGGCGCGTCGTCGCGGTGTGACGCTGTCGGAAACCGTCGTGCAGCTTATCGAAGATGCTGAGCGCAAAGAGAAGTATGCGAATCAGATGTCGTCGTTGAAAGAAGACCTGAAGGCGATTCTCGGCAAAGAACCTAAGTAAACGGGGCAGAGCGCCTTCGTTGCACCAGGTCTTGAATGCTCTGACAAAAAAAGGACGAAAAAAAACCCCGCATTGCGGGGTTTTTTATTAGGCGAGTAAACTTAGCCCTGAGGCTGAGTTACAACGTCTTTGATACCTTTAACTTCGATCTCTACGCGACGATCTGGTGCCAGGCATTCGATCTGAGCTTTGGTAGCGCGACCAGCTTTGTAGCCACAGGTGTTGCCAGTAACTGGATCAGCTTTGCCCATGCCACGTGCAGAGATTTTGTCTGACGGGATGCCTTTGGAGACCAGGTAGTCAACAACGCTTTGTGCACGTTTTTCAGACAGTTTCTGGTTGTACTGAGCGGAACCTACTGCATCGGTGTAACCCAGAACAACTACGGAACCGTCTTTAGGATCCATGGAGCTCAGCTGGGTGTACAGCTGATCCAGAGCCTGCTGACCTTGTGGCTTCAGAGTTGCTTTGTTGAAGTTGAACAGCACGTCAGACTTCAGAGTGAAACGCTTGGTTTCAACAACTGGAGCCGGAGCTGGAGCTGGAGCAACTGGAGCAACTACGTCATCCTGACCGAAGCGGTAAGAAACGCCCAGGCTCAGCATGGTGTTGTCTGGACGCGCACCAACGGTACCTGCATCACCGATGTTGCTTACGAACTGGTAGTCCAGGCGAGTAGCCCAGTTTTTGGTCAGTGCGTATTCAACACCAACAGCAGCCAGCGGAGAAACGCCGGTGTCGTGGTCGCTCAGGCGAGTGCCGTTGCCGTAGTTAGCTTTGGAGTCTGCGCGCCATACCATACCACCCAGACGAGTGTAGATGTCCAGATCGTCAGCAATTGGGTAGCTCAGTTTAGCGGCCAGTTGAACGCCCTGCGCTTTGAAAGCACCGTTGTTCACGCTGCCTTTGTAAGGCATACGGCCAAGCCAGTCATAGCCCAGTTCGAAGCCCAGGTATTGGTTTGCCTGGTAGCCCAGGAACGCGCCTGCACCCAGCTGATCTTTGTGGGTTGGGCCGTTGCCGATACCGTTCTGGTAACCGTTGCCGTAGAAGCCAACGTCATGGTACTGGGACCAACCCAGTTTAGCACCGGTGTACCAGGTGTTATCTTTTGGAGCGGCTTGCGCTACGGTAGCGAAACCTGCCAGTGCCACTGCTAATGCGATAGCTGTCTTTTTCATTTTGCGCCTCGTTATCATCCAAATAGGCAATGAGCTTTAAAGCTGTTTTAAGCCCTTGGTTAAATTCCTTCGCCAAGGTTTAAGCCCTCGTTTGTTACTCGCCAGTTTTTCTGACGTTATAGAGCAACCTTGGCGATGTAAAGTCTACAACGTGGCGCGAAAGTTACAAGTGTGATGTGATAAGGCTCTAAAAAAAAACGCAGAATCGTACATATTTGCTAACATTCTCAGCTCAAAAAAACGGCGATCAACAGGGCATTTTCCCTTGCCAAACCGCGGCTGGACTAGCTTTTTGCCTTATCCCGCAAAGGTTCCCTTTACGGGGTGCGAAAATGATGGGAAAAATCCTAAATTTACTTAATGATACAAAGAAGAGTGAATTTTTAGGGTAGAACACTGTCCGTGAGTCGGGCTAATGTCACGTTGTGGACGCATGATAAACCCGTATGCGTTACCCAATTCTGCCGCACGTCTTAATTTTAGACGATCCTCCTCCGTTAGCTCGGGCAACCAGCCGAGAACCACGCTGTAATTCCCCGTTTGCAGCGCTTTTTCCATTGCCTCAACCGTATTCATCGGGCTGATCTGGCTCAATTGCACCACTTTATCCACCGGCAGGCCGGATTGCTGCAGCCATTGTTTGCTTAATTTTTGCTGCGGCGTGAGCCACAGAAGCCAGCGAGACTGCTTGCCCAGTTGCTGCAGCAGGGGCAACAGCAGTTGAGCCACTGCGGGCTGGCGTTCGTTGTAAACAAGTTCACTGATCAAGCCATTCTCTTTGCCGACATCCGTGTTCTTCGCAACATTGCGCGTTGTATAAGAGCCATGGCCGAAATGAGGTTGGTAGAGTGATTGAGTACGCATAAAGTTCCCGCCCGTCGTGTTACTGTATGTTTATACAGTATCCCTGATTTAGGATAAGATCAACCCAAATTTTCGTAGCGGCTCGCATAATTGCGATCATTTTTTGTACCGACGGTTTTTGTGATTGGCAGGCGGACGGATAGTGCGTATTTTTCTAATTACTTGTTCACGTTACTTTTTTCATTGATGAGAGAAATAATACGGCCAGAACCTAAAGGCCAGAACCTAAAAAGGAGGAACGCTATGAAAAGGATGTCGACGAGAAGAATCGCGCAGGCTAAAAATTGCTTTGCGGCATTGGGGGCCATCACGACTCGGTCGCAGTTCGGCGGTTACGGTCTGCTGGCTGAGGGCGTCATGTTTGCGGTGATAGCGGAGGGTGAGCTGTATTTGCGAGCTACGGCAAGCATGGAACCCGCCTTTCGCGCCCGCGGAATGGTCAATATGGTCTATTCCAAACGCGGTGTGCCCATTACCTTGCGTTATTACTGGGTTGACGAGTCGCTGTGGCGGGAACGCAACGAGCTGGTGGGGCTGGCCTGGCAAGCTGTCAGGGAGGCGCGCCGGGAGCAGCGGCTTAAGGCTGGCGATCACGGCCGACTGAAGGCATTGCCGAATATTGACGTCAATATGGAACGTCTGCTGTGGCGAGCGGGCATTCGCAACGCTTATGACCTGCGGCTGCATGGCGCCAAACGCAGCTATCTCCGTTTATTGAAACAGCAGACTAATTTGGGGCTACGAGTGCTGCTGTCGCTGGGCGGGGCGATAGCCGGTTATCATCAGGCGGCGTTGCCGGCCGAATTACGCAGCGAGTTAGTGCGTTGGTTCGATCATACGATGGCGATGCGCCGTCATGGGCATGAGCCGGTTATTCAGG